>JAFSQF010000021.1 GCA_017446745.1 Bacteroidales bacterium | reverse complement strand
GAAGTCTTGCATCTTCGAGGTGTCCCATTGGCTGCTCACGAAGAGCGAGGCGGCAAAGAGGTCGGGATGGGTGATGTTGAAGTAGAACGACATCATGCCGCCCATCGACTGGCCGGTGGTGTAGAGGCGGTTGGTGTCGACGTTGTACTGCCGGCAGACGTCAGCGAGCAGGCGGATGGTCATCTCCACCTCGTCGGTGGTGCTCCAGTCGTCCTGCACGACCCAGTCGGTGTATTGCGGCACCAGCACGAACGAGGGGTGCAACCGCTGGTCTCGGTCGGAGGCGAACTCCAGCGCACCGTAGCCCTGCGTGAGCGGCGCCGTCGGCTCCTTGCCCACGGTGCTGGCATCGGCCATAAAGAGCACCAGCGGATAGCCCTGCGTCCCGTCGTAGCCTTCGGGCACCAGCAGGTTGTACTCCATCGTCTTGCCCGTCAGCTCGTCGTTGAAGGTAAGCTGCTTGAACTTGCCCAGCGTCTCCTGCTTCAGCCGGACAAACGTGCTGTCGGCCTCCTTGTCAATCTCAATGTGGCCACCTTGGCGAGGCCCACTTTCGCCGCCCTTCTTCGGGCCGCAGGCAGTAAGGCACAACAATGCCGCCGCCATCAGTATCGTTGCTTTATTCATTTTGATCCGGAGTGTTTCGATCCGATGATCTGGCCTCTGCCAAGACCATCTGTTGTAGGTTGATAATCTGTCCTTCATAAAGTCCGATGTTTTTTGCAAATCGGCTGCAAAAATACGAAAAATTTCCGACAGCATCACATTCAAAGTCCACCACTCTCCTACAGGCAGCAAAGGAAGCTGGTAGCGCAGAGGTCAGCAACGAGGGTGTCGGAGCCTGCGGCAATATTGTATGAATTTCAATAATCCCAGACAAACGAAATGCAGTCTGGGGATTGACAACCAAGCCGATAACTTCGTCTCGAAGAAACGCGACCTCAGATGGGCAGCCAAGGCATGGACCGCAAGCACGGCGAGATAGACCGCTGGCTCGCCAAACTGGGCTACTGACCAACCGCCCGTGGCGCATCATCGCCCCAGAAAACACAGAAAAAACGAGACCCTGCAAGGAGCCTCGCTTTTCTGTATTGGTTTCCGACAGACGGAGGGGGATCGCCCCCTTCTTCGGAGCGGTGGGCAATCAGCCTTCCTCGTTGCCGCCCGTCGTGCCGCCATTGCCGCCCGTCGAGCCAGAGCCGGAACCGCTGCCGGAGCCCGTGTCCGTGCCTGTGCCTGTGCCCGAAGGCGTGGACGTGCCGCTGCCCGTCGGCGTAATGGGTGCGCTGCCGTCGGTGCGGGTCACCTTGGCTTTCTCCACCACCTCTTTGCGCTGCACGCTGGCTCCCATCGAAAGGAGCAGGTCGGTGAACTTCTGCTCGCACTCGGCCTTGGCGCGGACGGTGACGCCCGCCTTGTCGACCAGCGCACCGGCGTTCTCCAGCGTCAGCTCAGCCACCGTCGGGTCAAGCTCGCGGGCGCGGGCCAAGTTGATGTTGCCGCCCTTGACGTGGATGTCAGGGTAGAAGCGCATCGCCACGTCGTTGCCGTTCTTGAGCTGGATGGCGAAGCCCATCGACATCAGCTGCGCTCTGTTCTCCGCTTCGCTATCGAAAGAGCCACTGGCTCTTTCTTCACATTGCAGAAGTTCTCAAGCACGGCCTTGGCCACCTGCTCGGGGATGAGCGGGTTCTCGTGTGCGATTTCGCGGGCCAGCGCCTGCTCGTCCACCGTCCCCACCTCCTCGTTGGCGGTGATGGTCTTCTGGTTGATGCTAAAGGCCTCGATACCATTGTTTAAACAGACTTTTTACTGAAACATATCAATTGGATTTAGAGGGTTAGTAATTCCGTGTCTGAAACTAATACGAGGTAAAAGGTTGATGCTTGTACGAAGTAAAAGGTGGCAACTAATACGAGGTAAAAGGTTGGGGCTTGATTAGTAGGAAAGGTTTGGGGTGGTTACTGTATTGTTATTTTTTGATTCAACGTTTGTAATCATATCCCTTTGCTCACCAGCTCGTTCCAAGCCACTTTATGCTGGAACTTTATGGTTTCGTCACGTTTCATCAGCTCAACATATCGGTCGATAAATTCAGCGGGGTCGTTCATCAGTCGAAGATAGTACTTCAGTGTTGTGTAAACGCCGTTCACTATCACCTGGCAACCGTGTATCTGACTGATACGTGCTATTTCACTTTCGATTGCATCCCAATCGGCGGAGTCCATATTTGCTGTGGTTAGCAAATAGTAGCGGTCAGTGTTGTGTATTTTGAATTTTTCGTAGGCATCAGCGACCAACTGGGCAGTGATAGGAATCTCGTGCTTGATTTCAACACCCTCGAAAGCGCTGCCGTTCGCGTTGTTTATGTCAATGTCGCCGATTCTTCCCGATTGCAAGTCTGCAGAGTTGTGCGATTCGAGCGGGCAAAGTGTCTTGTCCTTGTATCTTGCCACCTGCCCCATCATACATTGGTATGCTGCATAAACAGCAAGCGTAGGCAAACGCGAGGCTCCTGGCGATGTGTAACGATGGGTGAAATGTTTTTCTAGCAATTTGATGATTTGGGCGATGGAAAGACTATGAGGCTTTGCCAACTCAATGTTCAGGTCGTCGCGCTGTTTGATGAGGAGTTTGAAAATGTATTTCAGCACATCCTCTGCTGATGCCCCCTGACATTGCACCTTGTCGATAATCTGAAGAAAAGCCTCCTTTACAATCGGAGGCGTAATTTTGCCCGGATAGTCAAGCGTGTATGGGTGCGGCTGTTCCAAAGAACGAGTCAACCAACCAGACTCTGACATTGCAGGGAAACTGACCGATTTCATAAACGGAGTTATATACTCGGAATCTATGCCCCTACCAGCAAATCCATTCGGTTGCTGGGCTTGATGATAGCGGATGTCTTGCTGAGGATTGACTATCTTGTGAGTGAATAGGGTAATCAACACAGTCATCATCCCCTTGCAGGCTTCGGAGCGCGAAACCAACAGACGAATCTGTTCTGCCGTTTCGTTGGGGAGAGGCGTTGAATAATCCTGCTTGCCCACCTCTTTGAGTGCTGTGTTGTAAATGCTTTGTATAACCTCTGGGTGTGTCATCTGTTTGAGAAGAATTGGCTTTTGATTTCATTTGCTACGGCTTCTATCATCGGGATGCAGACAGAATTGCCTAATTGCTTATATTGGTCGCCAACAGGACTGACCTTCTTATAAGATTCCGGGAAACCCATAATACGCCAACATTCATTGACTGTTAGTTTTCTGACACGATGGTCTTCCGTCAGAACAAAAAAGCGTCCCGACGACTCCTGCGACGGCAGAGTCGGATGTATTCCGTAGACAGAATAGATGCGGTTAGGCTGCTTGTGAACACGTGAAAGGTGTTCTGTGCCAGGACGAACACCTGCCTTTCTAATGGACTTGTTGCGATAACCCACAAAAATAAGTCCTGATTCAGGCTGTTCTTTTGGATTGTCAATCAAAGTGTACTCTTCGGGAGCTAGATATTCGAAGTCGCCTTCTTTGTCCAAAAAATCTATCAAGTGAGGGCGTGGCTTCTTTTTTACCTTTTCAAAATCAAATAATCCTTCGAGTGTGCCGACAATAATAATTCGCTCCCTGTTTTGTGGTACACCATAATCAGATCCATTAAGCACTCGCCAAGTGACGTTGTACCCCAAATCTTTCAGCTTGGATAAAATAGTTTTCAGAGTGTTGCCCTCGTCGTGGTGAACAAGATGCTTCACATTTTCAAGAAAGATGACCTTTGGCTTTTTTGAGGAAACGATGCTGCAAATGTCAAAAAAAAGCGTTCCTCGAGTGTCCTCAAATCCTTTTTGTTTGCCGGATATACTGAACGGCTGGCACGGGAAACCAGCACAAAGCACGTCGAAATTGTCGGGAATATAGTTTTTTGTTGTCTCCTTTGTGATATCACCAAAAGGCATTTCTCCGTAGTTGGTAAGATATGTTTTCTGTGCTTGGCAGTTCCATTCTGATGAATAAATGCACTTACCGCCAGATTCTTGCATACCAAGACGGATTCCTCCGACACCGGCGAAAAGGTCTATAAAAGTAAACTTCGGATTCTCAGGGGCGGGGAACGGGACATCAAAAAAGTCGGAGAAAAGGCCATACTGTGCAGGGTCTTCGGCAGCTGTCATCAGTTGTTCGTCGCTCCATTCGGTCACGTCAACCTTTTGACGCATTTCTTTTCGCGAAAGGAAGTCGCGGATGGCATCCACTATCTCGGCCCGCTCTTCTTTTGAAACATCCTTGCGGTGGTTGTGCAGCCAGTGGCTCAGTATGGCCATCTGGTTCTCGTACGAGGTCTCGCCATACACCTTCACGCCGCAGCCGCAGGCCTCAAGCTCTTCTTCGGGAAAATCTGTCAATGATATGTTTGTCTTCTTTGTGGCCATAATAATTGATTGCCCCCGTATAACGAGGCAATTCGATTTTTATTGTATGGCAGCAGGAAAAGAAATCACATCCCCGCCCCGCCGCGCAAACTGTCGGCAGGAGCAGGTAAAGAAATAAAACAAAACAGGGAATCGCAGCGGCCAGTCGCAGGCTTCGCTGTGTACACGGCAAGGGCTTGCGCCCCTACATTCCCGAGACTGTCGAAATGTGTGGGGGAGGGTAAAAATTAGTGAGTTATGAATGCGTCTATTCATACCATGCTCTATCACTTGTCCTTGTAATTTTGTCCGACTTGAACCACCGTAACTGTGATGATTTCCTCCTTCACACGGTAGATAAGGCGGTCTTTTTGGTTGATGCGGCGCGACCAGTAGCCAGCATAGTCGCCCACAAGCGGTTCGGGTTTGCCCGTGCCCTCGTAGGGATGAACGCGCAGTTCTTCAAACAGGCGGTACACATTTTTGATGTTCGTCTTGTCGCCACTGCGACCCAGCGCACGAAGCTCTTCCTCGGCCTTCGGAGTCAGTTCTATGCGGTACATCACAGGCTGAGCATCTGTTTCACGTCGTCAAGGCTCACCTCGCGGGCAAGTCCTTGTTTCTCCTGTTCCACGCTTTTGCGGAAAGAGCGCAGGGCCTCCTTGTCGGAATAAAAGCAGTCGTCGTCAGACGCGGGCTGAATAACTTTCGCCCCGGCTGCCAGCATCGCCTCGATAAGGTGCTTCATCATGTTGCTCCGCCCGTCATAGGATATTGTCATTGTTGCCATAATATATTGTATTAAAGAATCCCTAAAAACGGGCACTATATACACAGCTTAGAAATGATTTCGTCGATGTATGCGAGTTTCTTGCAAGGCTTCCATTTCCCGTCATCCCCGACCCTTACCTTTTTGTATTTCGAGAGGTATCTCATCAGCTCCTTGTGGGAATGATGCTTGTAGGGGTCCAGTCTTGAGAATTCTTGCTTGACCCTTGAAGCAATAATTGCCGTCAAAAAGTTGATGAGTTCGGTAGCATAGACCCTGTAGTCGTTGTGAACATTCTCGCAGTCGCGGTCGATGATGTTCTTGTAGAAATCGAAGAACACCTCAATGTCCCACCTCTTGGCATACGCGCGGTAGACTAGGAGAGGATCCATATCGGTCTTTGACTCAAACACTATCAGCCCGAATTCTGGTTTCTTGCCGTAGTATCTTTCGCCGTTGAACTTGTTTTTTTTCTTTGCCTTTGCAATGTATCCGACTTCCTGTTCCATGGCGGCCTTCGGGTCTCGGAACGAGTAGAGGAACTTGCCGTTAGACATTTTCACTTTCTTGCAGAGAATCATGCCGTCCTCATACCCCTCGAGCGGAGCGTCAGGCTCATCCATCTTGTACCGCTTGATCAGCTTCGAGTTGGTTTTCAGTGGGGCAATGTACGACAGCCCTTTCGCCTTTGCCAGCTTGTCGAGAAGCGCCTTGGAGGGGAAACCCTTGTCGAAG
>JAFSQF010000020.1 GCA_017446745.1 Bacteroidales bacterium | reverse complement strand
CCTCAAACCCCGTAGGGGTTCCCGTTCAATAGCTCCAGCCCAAACCTCTCCCCCATAAAACCCCGTAGGGGTTCCCGTTCAATAGCTCCAGCCCAAACCTCTCCCCCTCCTCCAAACCCCGTAGGGGTTCCCGTTCAATAGCTTCAGCCACCCCCCCCTCAAACCCCGTAGGGGTTCCCGTTCAATAGCTCCAGCCCAAATCTCACCCCTAGTAACGGTAAAAAAACAAGGTGTAATGATGGTGCTATCGAAACGTAACTATAATTCGTGTAAATTCATTTCACCTGCGAAAATATAGTTTTATATTCGGTGTCGCATATCTTGAAAATCATGTAATTCGTGCTAATTCGTGCTAATTCGTGCTAATTCGTAGACCTATAAACACTATCGTTTTACCTTTTTTGCGCCTACCCGATTGTATCAACTTATTTTTTACTTATTGCATACCACAAGTCCGGCAAAGGCACCAAGGCCCACCTCCACCTGTCCATACTGGCCTACTGGATTGTTTCCGTCACCAGATATATGCTGAATAAGAAAGGCATAAACATGCGCTGGTCGGAGCTGCTGCGCATCATGAGCGCCCAGCAGCGCGTCACCATCGTGGCGGAACAGACTGGGCGCTCAATAACTCAGGGTGCGGCGAAGTACGGCTCCGGAAGAGAAACATGGAAATCATATTGTTCTACTTGACCACCATGACGCGACGGGCCGGAGCGTTGCCGACCTTGACGAGGTAGGTGCCAGTGGAGGGGACGTCGAAGGTGATGGTCTGGATGTGGGATTGTCTGGTTGCCACAATGCGGCCAGACACATCGTATAGGGTCACGGTAAGGTCGTCGGCTGTTTCGACCACAACCTGTCCATTTACACTATACACCTTAGCGTTCAGACCATCTACTTCGCTGATGCCTTCGGTGCCGCCGTCGGCCTCGAAGTAGGCGATGAAGGTGGTGTCGGAGGTGACGACGATGGTGCGCTCGGCGTCGGTGTTGCCGTCGTTCCAGTGCAGGAAGTGGTAACCCTCGTTGGCTGTGGCTGCAAGTGTGACGGCCTCGCCTTCCTCAACGGTGACCATGGCCTCGCCGTTGACGGTGACGCTGCCCATCGTCGGGTCGGCACTGCTGACGGTGACCGTGTAGGTCTCCACCTCGTCGCCGCAGGGGTCGATGATGTTGTTGCATATGCTCCAGCCGGCGGCATTGCGATAGGCACTGCCAGCGTGGCAGGGGACTACAATGGGAACATCTACCAATGAAGAGTCGTAAAGCCAAATAGAGTCTTCACCATTGTTCCCTAAATATAAATAACTGTTTATATAGGCAGGCGGTACGGAGCCAAGCATACGCAAGGTGTCAAGACTTTCACAGCGGGCGAAGGCTTCAAATTCAAGGGATGTAAGCGACGCCGGCAACGTTATGTCCGTAAGGCCACTACAAGAATAAAATGCTTCCATTCCGATTTTCTCAAGCGACGCCGGCAACGTTATGTCCGTAAGGCCACTACAACTAGAAAATGCACTTTTTCCGATTTCCTCAAGCGTCGCCGGCAACGTTATGTCCGTAAGGCCACTACAACGAGAAAATGCACTTTCTCCGATTTTCTCAAGCCCCTCGGACAGCGCAATCTGATTAAGGCTGCTATGCCCCATGAATGCCACGTTGCCAATGGAATCCACCGAGGTGGGTAGAGAAAAATTGGTTTGGCTATAGTCGCACCCCGTGACCTCTGTCTTGCTTGCATCGCGATAAACAAGCCCGTTTTCAATGTGGCCATTAAAAGTTTTTGCACCAAAAACACTTAATCCGATCGAGTTCAATGCTTCCACATCCAGATTCCTGTTCCAATTGATATTGTTTACATACGCGAATGGTAGGGAATCGTACTCCGGACTGTTTTCATAACTATAGATATGTGCACTGTCGGGGATATTTATCGACAAGACTTTGTAGCAACGGTAGAAGGCACCGCCGACGATTGCCGTGAGGCTGTCTGGAAGGTTAATAATCCCTTGCAGATTTGTACAATACCCAAATGCCAGGTGGCCAATCACTCTCAACGAAGAGGGCAAATCAAGGGACTCGATAGCCGAGTTGTAGAAAGCATACCTGTCGATAGAGGTCAACGACGACGGAAATGTTACTGACGTGACAGCGGTATAGTAGAAAGCATACTCCCCTATATATGTCACGCCATTCGGAATAGTGAAGTTTCCTGATAACTGCGGGCAGTTGTAGAAAGTCTCTTGCTCTATGCCAGCAGAGACATAATAAGTGCTCGATTCAAAACCAGTAAATGTCACCGAACCCGGCACTGTGACCGACGACAGGGAGTCGCAACCATAGAAAGCCATCTCCCCAATTCCTTTCAGTGTGCCAGGGAGAGTTACCGAAGTGAGCCCGTCGCATTGTAAGAATGTGTATGGATAGATTCCCACTACTGGATATGCCACACCCTGGTAGTGGACGCTGTCAGGGATGACGAGATTGCCCGT
>JAFSQF010000019.1 GCA_017446745.1 Bacteroidales bacterium | reverse complement strand
TGAGCCACCTGTTCTTCGTCAAGCCCAATGGCAAGCGAAAACTGGCTGTTTTCGGCCACAAACTGCGATGTGTATTGCGCCAGCAACGGCTGCATCTGCTCCACCTCGGCCTCGGTGCCGAACTCCTCATAGTCGTCGCTCTGCGACAACTCAACATAGCTGAACACGGGTATCCTCAACAGCAAGGTGCCGGGTTCGATGTGGTAAACCCTGCCGCCCGCCAGTATTGCGGAATGTCCTTTCAGACAGAGAGAAAAGCTGATATTCTGTTCCATTTCTATTCTTTATTTACAACGGCAAAAGTACAAAAAAATCCAAAATCGTACAAATTGCTCAATCATCCCCACGCATTGCTCTTTGCCAGATGTGAAAGCGGTAATACTTTTGCTTCATCAAATTATAGCAAACAGTAAATTTATAAAACAATGAAAAACAGGAAGATAAAAGGAGAAGCAAAATCGGTGATGCTGCCTAACGGACAAGAAGTGGTGTACTGCGAACGCGGTGCTGAGCACGAAGAAGTGATGATTATGGGTGCTTTCTATTTCCACACGGCAATGCCAATGATAGAATCGCTGAGTGAACGGTTTCACGTCTATGGTGTGGTGATGCGCATCAGCGGTGAGAGCGACCAGAAAAACGCAGACGGAACTGTCCACTGG
The DNA here is from genome assembly GCA_017446745.1 of Bacteroidales bacterium. Lineage (GTDB taxonomy): Bacteria > Bacteroidota > Bacteroidia > Bacteroidales > P3 > Colimorpha. The sequence continues at coordinate 2,239 of JAFSQF010000019.1, read as the reverse complement.
GGCAACACGTGGGGTAAGGAGATGTATGAGTTTGCGCAGGTAATGGGCATCAAGAAGTTCCATTACTTGGGCAAGTGTCACAGCACAGTGCCGGGTTGGTGGCTGGTGAAGAACCATCCAGAATTGCTGATTGATTTCTGTTCGTTCTATATGGCTCCGCACTTGAAGCCGCAGACGGCGAATGAGTGGTTCGACACATTAGAGAAGAAAGGTCCGTGGGCGCTGATGTCCAAGGCGATGCGTAAGAAAAGCGGTATCTTCAAGAAGATGATTGAGTTGGCCAGTCTGGGTAAGGCAGCCAAGCAGTTGGATGCATCGGTGGGCAAGTATGCCTCATCGCCGGAGTTGGTGTGGGACAGCCTGGAGGAATGCGAAGCGGATTTGCGCCAACTGGACGTTCCAGTGTACTTCCTGTTCGGCAGCGAGGACATAGTGTTCCATGACCATTACGACAGCACGATGTATGCCAAAGAAATCGTACGCGGGGCGAAGTTCACCATCTTGCCCGGCGAACGCCATCTGTTAGAACTCGACTGTCCGGAGCGCGTCGCCGAGGAGGCATTCGCATTTATCGACGAAGTAAAAAACAAATAAATATAGTTAATATGAACACAAAAACCTCAATCCGAATCATGAACAAGCCCGAAGATTTCAAGGCTTTGGGCATCAACCCCGAAATGGTGGAACCTTGGGAGGACGGACGGCGTAACGATGACGCTGCCGGCAACGTCGAGTGGTGGTATTTCGACGCCGAAACCGAGGACGGCATCACCGTGAACGTGAACTTCGCCACCAACCCGCCCACGATGCGCTCAACCCAGCCGGGCTACAAGCCCTTCGTGTTCTACAACGTGCAGTTTGCCGACGGCACCTGCGAGACCGATGTCATCCAGATGGATGCCACCGACATCGCTTTGGGCGAAGGCAAGTGCGACGTGCGTATGGGCGCGAACTACTTCCGTGGCGACCTGCAGGACTATGTGCTGCACATCGAGAATCCCGAAGGCGGCGTGACCATCGACCTGACGCTTTCCAGCACGGCACGCTCGTTCCGTCCCGGTACGGCTTTCTTCCAGCGCGAGACCGGCGACATCTTCACGTGGCTCTGCGCTGTGCCACGCGGCAAGGTGTCTGGCACCGTGGTGTGCGGCGGAAAGACGCTCAGGGTGGAAGGCATCGGCTACCACGACCACCAGTGGGGCACCGCAGAGAACCACGAGTTCTGGAACCGCTGGCTCTGGGGTCGCCAACAGGTGGCTGGCCACACGGTGCTGATTTTCGACTTCGTGAGCACACGCGAGACCGGTGCCGTGCAGTATCCCGTCTTCGCCGTGATTGACCCCGACGGCAACGTGGTCATCCGCAACGAGGAGCGCACCCCGGGCGTGGACATCACCATCGACGGCACCCGTCCTGAGCAGGGTTGCGGCAAACCCTTCCCCGACAAGTCGCGATATGTGTTCCGCAGCGGAGACCTCGAGGCCGTCTATGAGCTGCAGAGCGAACAGGAATACACCTGTAACAACCACTACGAGGTGTCCGACGATGCCGGCAAGGCACTCTACGACAAGCGCGGCATCTACCCCACCATCAGCCGCTACTATGCCCACGGCCACCTGACGCTGACGCGCGGCGGCGAGGTACTCCTCGATGCCGGCGGACGCATGCACTACGAGGTGGAGAGCCTCTATGCCAACTACATCCTCGATGCAGCCGACCGCGAGGCCGCCCTGGGCATCGACGCTGCCGAAGCCTCGCGCGAGATGCGCGCCCGCATGGCCGTCGATGCTGCTGCCGACGAGAAAGGACTGGACACCAGCGGCGCATCCGACCCGCAGTTGGCTGGCACCTACGATGCGCTCATTGGCACCCCTATGGGCAAGCAACGCGGCAAGATAGTATTCGCGGTGGACGGCACCACGCTCAGCGGCACGATGGACTTCATGGGTCGTACCTACAAGGTGGAAAACGGCATCGCCACCGCCGAAGGCTTCTCCTACGAGATCAACGCCAAGGTGATGCTCCGCCGCCTGCACGCCAAAGTGCGCGGCACCCGCACCGGCGACACCATCGAAGGCACCCTCACCGCCCCGATGGGTTCGATAAAATTCAGCGGGAAGAGAAGCTGAAGTCCACAAAAAAATCCGCAACCCAAACCTTCACTTGAGTTGCGGAATCACTTTTTCAAAAGCGAATACAGATATGGCTATTAAACTATCAAGTTCCCCTCCGCCACCAC
>JAFSQF010000018.1 GCA_017446745.1 Bacteroidales bacterium | reverse complement strand
CAAATCTACTCAAATCAAACAGATAAATATTGAAAGATTTGAAAGGATTTGCGAGATTTCTGTCGCGTGCTGCGGCCCGCGAGCCCGACGAGCGAAGCGACACTCATTATCACCAACATAGAACTTGCGAAAGTTGAGTTACAAAAGAAGCTCGGCTGCTGAACTACCTGTCTCGTACAGTTTCAATGCGTGCAATTTCACGCCCTGTGGCAGGTGTGGCGTTAGCAGCGATGCGAAATGCAGCAACAGGTTCTCCGATGTGGGCTCGAATGGCGTGACGACCAATTTCGTCTGTTCTATATGTTGGAATGGTGAGCCTTCGGGTACCACAAGGGCATGGTCGAAAGGTTCGATGATGCACTTTTCGACCATGCTTTTGATCTCTCCAAAATCCATCACCATGCCCGACTGGCTGTTGAGGGGAATCGTCGGGTCGTTGGGCAGCGTCGTGCTGCTTGCCACGGTCACTATGAGGCGATAGTTGTGACCATGCAGGTTGCGGCATTTGCCAGGATAGCGCGCCAAAGCGTGTGCCATCTGAAATTCAAATTCTTTGCTGAGAAGTATCTGCATGATGGTTGATAGAATGGATTGTTTTGTTTATCCGAAATTTTCCTGGAATGCGTACTGCGCCTATTCCGTCAGGCCTTTCGAGGACTTCTCCTTGACCAGCTCGGCGGTGACGTGCACCGTGGTGTCGCGGAGGGTAGGGAGGTCGAACATCAGGTCGTTCATCACATTCTCCACAATAGAGCGCAGGCCGCGGGCTCCGAGTTTGTAGTGCACGGCGATGTCCACAATGGCGTCGAGGGCGTCGTCGTCGAACACCAGCTCAACGTTGTCCATGTGGAACAGCTCGTGGTATTGCTTTACTAAGGCGTTCTTGGGTTCGGTGAGGATGCGGCGTAGGGCTTCGCGGTTGAGGGGCACCAGGTGGGTGAGCACCGGGAAACGGCCCACCAATTCGGGTATCAGGCCGAACCGCTTGAGGTCCATGGGCTGTATGTATTGCAGGAGGTTATGGCGGTCGATCTCCTCGCGGGTCTTGGTGCCGTTGAAGCCTATGACGTTCGACTTCATGCGCATGGCGATGTCGCGTTCGATGCCATCGAAGGCGCCGCCCGAGATAAAGAGGATGTTGCGTGTGTCGACCTGGATCATCTGCTGCTCGGGATGTTTGCGGCCTCCTTGGGGCGGCACGTTCACCACGGTGCCCTCAAGGAGCTTGAGGAGCGCCTGTTGCACGCCCTCGCCCGACACGTCGCGCGTGATGGAGGGGTTTTCGCTCTTGCGTGCTATCTTGTCAATCTCGTCGATGAAGACTATGCCCCGCTCGGCGGCGGCCACATCATAGTCGGCGGCCTGGAGTAGGCGCACCAGCACGTTCTCCACGTCGTCGCCCACGTAGCCGGCCTCGGTGAGGGTGGTGGCGTCGGCTATGCAGAACGGCACGTCGAGCATGCGCGCTATGGTGCGTGCCATGAGGGTCTTGCCCGTACCGGTCTCGCCAACAAGGATAATGTTGGACTTCTCGATTTCCACAACATTGTTGTCGTGGTGCGTCTCGTAGTAGCGCAGCCTCTTATAGTGGTTGTATACCGCCACGGCAAGAACGCGCTTGGCGGCCTCCTGCCCTATGACGTACTGGTCCATGAGGCCTTTTATCTCGGATGGCGTCGGGATGCTGGTGACTTGGTGGGTCTGTTTGTGGCTGCTTTTCTTGCCGGCACGAAACCCTTGCTCGGCAAGAATCTCGTTGGCCGATTCAACGCAGTCGGGACAGATGTAGCCGTCAATGCCAGTAAGTAGCATATCGCACTGGCTGGCAGGACGCCCACAGAAGGAGCAATGCTGATTGTTATTATTTTTATTATTAGCCATTTATGTTGATATATTTATTTTTTATTGTTTACTTGTTTGTTTCTCAGAGTGGTCTTGTGCGCTCTTGGTCGAGGCGCAGGAAGATGAAGAGCAGGATGGTGAAGGCCATGAGCGACGAGCCGCCGTAGCTGAAGAAGGGGAGGGGTATGCCAATCACGGGCAGCAGCCCCAGCACCATGCCTATGTTGATGAATACGTGGAAGAAAAGGATGCTGGCTACGGAGTAGCCATAGAAGCGGGAAAATTTTGAGTACTGCCGCTCGGCAAGCCGTATAAGACGCAGCAGCAGCAGGATGTAGAGTACGATGACGGCTGTTGCACCCAGAAAGCCCCATTCCTCGCCCACCGTGCAGAAGATGAAGTCGGTCTCTTGCTCCGGCACGAAGTCGGCCTTGGTGATGGTACCATCCAGGAACCCTTTGCCGGTAACGCCTCCCGAACCTATGGCGATCTTCGATTGGTAGACGTTGTAGCCCGACCCCTTGGTGTCCTCCGTTTTGCCAAGCAGCACGTATATCCTGTCGCGCTGGTGCGCCTCAAGCACATTATCAAAGACAAAGTCGACCGAAAGGGTGAAGAGCGACGCCCCGATAAACAGGGCCACCACGGTGGTATAGATCTTCCGTGTGCGTTTGTTGAGCCATACGAAAAGGTAGAAGAGGGCTATGGCGGCGAGGGCCCCGATGATGATGAACTGGTTGACGAGTAGGGCGGCAACGAACAATACCACGGCAACCAGACCCAATACCAGGATGGTGGGCGACATGCCCTCGCGGAACAATGGCAATAGGAAACTTGCGAAGACCAGGGCCGACCCGGTGTCGTGTTGTAGCAGTATCAGCCCCGCAGGCAGCAGGATGATGCCCCATGCTATCACCTTGGTCCGCAGCTGGGTATAGTCCAAATCAATGGAGCTCATGTATTTTGCCAAAGCCAGGGCTGTGGCAAATTTGGCAAATTCGGAAGGCTGGAACTTGAAGAATTTAAAGTCAATCCATGATACGGCGCCTTTGGTCACTGTGGCAACAAAGAGGGTGATGACAAGCAGCCCCATGACAACCAGATAGATAATATATGCTGCCGTGGGAAATACTTTTGGCTTGGTTAGTGAGATGACCAAGGCGAACATCAGCGAGATGCCTATCCATATCAGCTGTTTCCCGTGCTGCGTGCCGAAGTCGAAGACTGCTTTATGGCTGTCGTCGTAGCAAGCGGCATAGATATTGAACCATCCGAAAACGAGGATAATTCCATACATGAGTATTGTCACCCAATCTATTCTGTTTTCCATGGTTATTTCTTTTTCTTTTTGGCTATGCGTGTCAGGGGCAGTTTTTGGCATGGCGCCGCGTCGTGGTAGTATTTCTCCATGTCGGTGCGTGTCACGCTGCCACGTATATATTTCTCTATCACTAAGCTGGCTATGGGTGCTGCCCAATAGCCGCCGCCGCCCGGGGCGTTTTCAACGTAAACGGCCACGGCAATCTTAGGGTCGTTCTTTGGTGCGAAGGCTATGAACACCGAGTGGTCGTAGCCTATGTTCTGTGCCGTTCCTGTCTTGCCGCATACGTCGATGTCGGGGATGTTGGCGCGCCGCGCTGTGCCGCCGGCCACGTGGACCACGTCGTACATGCCGTTGGCGGCAATCTCGAAATAGCTGCGTCGGATGCCTGTCTCGTGCCGCTTGTAGTATTCTTCGTTGCGTGTCGAGTCTGGCCCGTAGTAGCGCACCAGGTGCGGCGTGATGTAGTAGCCGCGGTTGGCAACGATACAGGCCAGGTTGGCCATCTGCAACGGCACCACCTCCACCTCGCCTTGCCCGATGCTGTTAGAGTAGATGGTGGAGAAGGCCCATTTGCCAGCACCGTACCATTTGTTGTAGTAGTTGGTGTCGGGGATGTTGCCTTGCTTGACGTTGGGGAGGTCGATGCCCAGGCGGATGCCGAAACCGAAACGGTTCATATAGTCGTGCCACACCGTCAGGCCGTAGGGGCTGTCTTTGTAGATGTTCTTGTATTTGCCTTGCTGGATGATACGGCGGTAGGTGTAGTAGAAATAGGGGTTGCACGACATTTTTATGGCTTCCTGCACCGAACGTGCGCTGGGGTGGTTGTGGCAGCCCACGAGCGACTTGTCGCACGGGAACCCTTGCTGTGGGGTGATGACACCCAGGTTGAGCGCCGTCATGGCCTGCGCCACCTTGAAGATAGAGCCCGGCGGATACTGGGCCTGGATGGCGCGGTTGAAGAGGGGTTTGCTGATGTCGGCAAGCAGCTTCATGTAGTTCTCGCCGCGCACGCGGCCCACCAGCAGGTTGGGGTCGTAGGTGGGGGCTGAGGTCAGGGCAAGGACCTCGCCCGTCGATGGCTCTATGGCCACGATGCATCCGCGCTTGTTGGCCATCAGCCCTTCGGCGTATTCCTGCAGGGTGGCATCAATGGTGGTGTAGAGGTTGCCGCCCTCGATGGCCATGGTGTCGTGGGCGCCGTTCATGTAGGGGCCCATCTCGCGGTTGTGGACATCCACGTGCATGATTTTCTTGCCCTTGACGCCGCGCAGCACCTCTTCATACGATTTCTCCAACCCACTCTTGCCTATATAGTCGCCCTGGCGATAGTAGGCGTCGGCCTTTATGTCTTTGTCGTCCACTTCGCCAACATAACCCAGCACGTGGGCGGCAATGGGTTTGCCGTAGATGCGCAGGGTGCGCTTCTGCACGTAGAACCCCTTGTATTTGTACAGGTGGTTCTGCCACGAGGCGTACTCCTCTTTGGAGATCTGTTTCATGAAGGGCGATGCCGTGTAGGTAGAGTAGCGGCTGGCCTTGCGCATAAGCGTCTCGAAGTCGCTGCGGCTGATGCCCAGGGTGCGGCAGAAGCCGGCGGTGTCTATGCCGCGTGCCAGACGAGGTATCACCATCAGGTCGTACACGGCCTCGTTGTATACCAGCAGTTCGCCGTTGCGGTCGTAGATAAGCCCGCGCGCCGGATATTGCGTGATGTTTCGCAGAGCTTGTTGGTCGGCCAGCTTACGGTATTCGTCGTCGAAAATCTGCAACGACGCCAGCCGGGCGATGAAAATCACGCCCACCACGATGAAGATAATGCGTACCACGGTGCTCCGTTCCTGATACTGGTTGCTGCTCATTGGCTTTGTTTCGACAAAAAATTATCACGCATTGGAATGATTATTGCTCTTGTTTCCAATGCTTTGGTTTTTGTTGCTTGAGAAAAATCAATTTGCAAAGTTATAAAAAAAACACGGTATCAGAAAATATTAGTGATTTTGCATTAGAGAATTCATTCATGCGCTCGACCTTGTTCCCCTACAGCCTCCTTCCCGCAGTGGTACGCGGGCGTCCCGATGGTACGCGGGCGTCCCCGCCTGTAGGAGGCGAAGCTTCCCAGCTTCGCCGATGCGACATGGTGGGGTGTCGTTGCATTGGTCGGGATAGGAATCCCGACCTCCTACAGCGAAGCTTCCCAGCTTCGCCAATAAAAGTTACACCTATTTCTCGCCATAGGCGACTTAATATCAAATATTTCGCATACATGCGAAACTTGAATAATAATCGATGAAGAAAAAAAAACATCGAAATTGTAGACTGAATCGTTTTTTATTTGTATCTTTGCACCCGTAATTTTGAATTTCATTGCAATAAGTAAACGGTCAGAATTAGCGCTCATATTCTTTTAACAGCAATTAACAGCAATTAACAGCAATTTACCAGCAATTTACCAGCAATTATTTATAGAATGTGAATGACCATGAATGCCCGTGAATTATCGTAAATGTCAAATAAATTTGACTAATTACTTAATCTATAAGTTCTCCTACAATTAGTTACTTACATTTTATACCTTAAACAGCTATGCGTAAAACTGCAATATTTTTTCTATCCTTTGCTTGCTCCATATTGTTATGGTCGCAAGATACAGTGTTCACCAACTCTATTACTAATAAATATTTAACATATAAACTTTTTTCTCATGTTCAAAATCCTAATCTATCAGGCTTATGGCTCATGAATGCT
>JAFSQF010000117.1 GCA_017446745.1 Bacteroidales bacterium | reverse complement strand
GCAAAGCAGAAAGCTCTGCCTCCTATGAAGCAAGGACATGAAATGACAACAAAAATATTGTGAGAAAAAATATTTTGCCAATAAAAAAAAAGTGCGTATCTTTGCATCTTAAAATGTGAGCAATGAACGGAATTCTCCGGTATGGAACAAAACAGCTTCATAACTAATCAGGACAAACTATTGTCTGATATTATCAACGGCATATTGCCTAAAAGCGAAGCTGTTGATATTCTAGTCGGGTATTTTTATTTCTCTGGATATAAGCTAATTTGTGATAAACTTCAAGGAAAAAGTCGTAAGAATTCTTGTTGGACTCGACATAGATACCACTATTACCAAGAACCTCCGTGAGATGGATTCTTTGACAAACGCAAACAAATCACGGATCCAAATCAAGGAGGAATACTTTGATAACTTTGTACGACTGTTCAACGAGACGGATTTCTTTGACAACCAAAAAAAACTTGACGGCTTTACACTCTTCTACAACAAAATAAAAAAAAGGCGTTGTCTGCCGACTACCTGAAAGACCTGAAGAAAGTGATTGAAAGCGATGGGCTTGCTGGATATGAACTACGTTTTATCAACAAACTCAAACCTTCAGAGTATTCAAAACTGCCCGAGCAAATCGACAATTACTACATCTCCCGTATCATTGAGTCTTATAACCACGTTGATGATGGTGAAGAGTCTCTAATATTAGCAGAAGAACTACAATGAAAACAGCACAGGAATTATTTGAACAGCTCAATTCTATTGACGAAAATGTCAGAATAGAAGCCAAGAAAGCCTCAGAGATAGACAAGGGTATCATGGAAACGGTATGTGCTTTTGCCAACGAACCCAATTTGGGAGGAGGATACCTGTTGTTAGGTGCGGTTCGGACGGGCTTTCATGACGGCCTGCCTGTTTATGAGCCTGAAAACATAGATAATCCGGACAAAGTCCAGAATGACCTTATTTCTAAGTGTAGTTCTATGCTGAACATGCACATTCGGCCTCGGGTTGAGACCGAGGTGGTTGAGGGGAAGACTGTAATCGTTGTGAAAATAGATGAGCTGCCCGATTCTCAGAAACCAGTATATTTTTTGAACAGAGGACTTCCAAACGGGGCATACCGTCGAGTGGGGGCTTCCGACCAGAAATGCACGGAAGACGATATGAGGGTGTTCTATTCATCTGCTGAGAGTTTTGACAGTACCGTTGTCAAAGGAGCCACCCTCGAAGACATAGACGAGAATGCTGTTGCACATTACCGTAAACTACGCGCACGGGTCAACCCCAATGCTGAAGAATTGTCCTACGACGACAACGACCTTCTTTTGGCGTTAAGGGCGTGTGAAAAAGAGAAAAACGGAGAGTATGTATTGACATATACGGGTCTTGTTGTGTTTGGCAAGTCCATGTCGTTGCGTCGTTTGCTGCCGGCATTACGAGTTGACTATATCAGAGTGCCCGGAAACAGATGGATCGAAGATCCTGACAAGCGATTTGAGGCCACTATCGATATGCGCGGACCTCTTATCTTGTTAGTCAACCGTGCTCTTAATGCAGTCAAAGACGATTTGCCCAAAGGCTTTGAGCTGCCAAAAGGAAAACTGCAGGCAAACACCCCCATCGACCTGCCCGACGATGTCCTTCGCGAAGTGTTGGTCAATGCTTTCATCCACTGCTCATTTCGCCTTAATCAGCCGATTCAGATTATCAGATACTCCAATCGCTTGGAAGTAATCAATCCCGGTTTTTCATTGAAATCACCCGAAACACTTGGTGAACCCGGGTCTGTACTACGCAACCCATTTATAAGCACCATATTCCACGATACCAATTTGGCAGAAACCAAAGGCTCTGGCATCAGGTCTATGCGTGGACACATGAAGAAGGCTGGACTGATGCCTCCCACTTTTGAATCCAATCGATCTGCCAATCAGTTTACCGCCCGCCTGCTACTGCACCATTTGTTGGATAAAGAAACCCTTCAATGGCTCGCATCCTATGCTAACTATTCTCTGAACGATGAACAAAGACTGTCTCTGGTCTTTGTACGTGAGGTAGGAGCAATTGACAATATTACCTTCCGACAGTTGAATAGTGACATAAACAATCAAAGAGCATCCTATGACTTGCACTATATGTGTACAAAAGGATTATTAGAACAAAAGGGCCAAAGTAGAAGCACCTACTATATTGCAGGGGAAAACTTCATTAGTAGTAGACTTGACGGAAAAGATAGTAGAGGTGATGGAGAAAATGGTAATGCTATCGGAGAAATGTGTAGAGCTGACGGAGAAAATAGTAAAGGTGATGGAGAAAATGGTAATGCTATCGGAGAAATGTGTAGAGCTGATGGAGAAATGTGTAGAGGTGACGGTATAGAAATGTGTAGAGGTGACGGAGAAAATGGTAATGCTGCCAAAGAAAATGGTAATGCTATCGGAGAAAATGGTAATGCTGCCAGAGAAAATGGTATAGCCCTACCCGATGAGTTATTGGAAAGGTGCAGGAACCTAAAAAAATGGGAGTCCTCAAAGAAAATGAAAGATTTGATTGTGGAATTATGTACATACGAGCCGTTAAGCATCAATGAGATTGCGAATATTTTGCATAGGAAACCTCATTCTATTAGGTACTTATATGTAAGTTCGTTAATCGAAGACAGAAGACTTTTCTTTACCATACCGGAGATGATAAAACATCCTAACCAGAAATATACCGCCGTCAAAAACAAATAGAAATCATGGAATTCAATAAAGCATACAACCGCAACGAACTGGTAAAGTTCCTCAGGACAAGTTTCATCCCAGAAGACTTTGTTCAGGATGAGACTACTTTGATTACGGACAAAGTTTTCGAAGCGACAGTTGACACACATTGTGTTGTATTTAATAAAACGTATAATTAAAATGATTGTCAAATATATGGAAAGAAAATAATACAATATCCTTTTTACACATTATAAGTAGAAGTAGGAAATCGCTGCATCAAATCCGCGCTTACATCTTTGGTGGCCTTTTCGATTCCGGGGGCAAGATAGACAAACGGGATTACCTCGGCGCCATGATAGCCAGCCAGAATGATAGCAGTCAAGTCCGCGAACTCCTCAAAGGCGCATTGACCGACTGTGTCGACGACCGCGAGATATTCATGAAAGGTGTCGATTATTCCTATTACTACGAACAAGAAGACTGATGGTACTATGGCTCATTTTTTACCCATAACATTGGAAGAGGTGAAACGGCTGGGATGGGAACAGGTGGATGTGGTGCTGGTCACGGGCGACGCCTACGTCGACCACCCCTCGTTCGGAACCGCCGTGATTGGTCGCACGCTTGAGGCGGCGGGCTACCGCGTCGCTATCATTCCGCAGCCCAACTGGCGCGACGACCTGCGCGACTTCCGCAAGTTCGGGAGGCCCAGGCTCTTCTTCGGCGTCAACAGCGGCGTTATGGACAGCATGGTGAACCACTACACCGCGGCACGTCGTCTGCGCCACGACGATGCCTACACTCCTGGCGGCCAGGCCGGCTTCCGCCCCGACCGAGCCACCTACGTCTACACCCGTATCCTCAAACAATTATACCCCGATGTGCCGGTCGTCATTGCCGGCATCGAGGCTTCGATGCGGCGGCTGGCACACTACGACTATTGGGACGACCGCCTGTTCCCGAGCATCCTGGCCGACACTCCGGCCGACCTGCTCAACTACGGTATGGGCGAGAAAACCACGCTGAAGATCGCCAGGCTTCTCGACGAGGGCGCACCCATGGAGGAACTGCACAAACTGCCCCAGGTGGCTTATAGGATAAGATCTTCGCAGGCGGGGACGCCTGCGTACCAAATGGCGAAGCAGGGAAGCTTCGCCTCCTACATTGTGCTGCACAGCTTCGAGGAATGCCTGAAAAGCAAAAGGGCGGAGGCCGAGAATTATCATGTCATTGAGCGCGAGAGCAACAAGATAGAATGTGCTACGCTGGTGCAGCGGCATGGCGACAGCCTGGTGGTGGTGAACCCGCCGGAGCCTCCGATGACAAGCACGGAGATCGACGCCTCGTTCGACCTGCCATATATGCGTATGCCCCATCCGAAATACAAGAAGCGAGGCCCCATACCGGCATTCGACATGATACGGTGGAGCGTCAACACCCATCGCGGATGCTTCGGCGGCTGCTCTTTTTGCACCATCAGCGCTCATCAGGGCAAGCAGATAGCCTCGCGTAGCGAGGCCTCTATCTTGCGCGAAGTGGACCGTCTGGTGCACGACCCCGAGTTCCACGGGGTACTGACCGACTTGGGCGGCCCATCGGCAAATATGTGGCACATGGGCGGTAGGGATAAACGCTTGTGCCAGAAGTGCGAACGCTACAGCTGCTCGATGCCCACCATCTGCAAGAACCTCGACAGCAACCATCAGCCCATCATCAACCTCGCGCGTAAGGTGGCTTCCATCCCTGCCGTGAAGCACCTGTATATAGGCAGCGGAATACGATGCGACCTCTTCACCGCCGAGAACAGCGGGTGGGATTATTTCCGCGAGGTGGTGCTGCACCATACCAGCGGACGCCTGAAGGTGGCCCCGGAGCATACCAGCGAGCAGGTGCTGCGGCTGATGCGCAAGCCCTCCTTCTCGCTCTTCGAGCAGACCAAACAGCGCTTCGACGAGATATGCCGCCAGGCCGGCCTGCGCTACCAGCTGATCCCCTATTTCATAAGCTCGCATCCCGGATGCCGGCTTCAGGATATGGCAGAACTGGCAGTGAAAATGAAGCAGATGGGCTACCGGCTGGAGCAAATCCAGGATTTCACGCCTACGCCGATGACGCTGAGCACCGAAATGTACTACACCGGCATCAACCCTGCCACTATGGAGCCCGTCAGCGTGGCGCGCCATCCCAACGAGAAGCAGGAGCAGCGGCAGATGTTTTTCTTCTACAAACCCGAGGCCCGCTCCGATATAAAAAGAATTCTGCATAACGCACATTTAGACAAATATATAGACAAGCTTGGGCTTGACAATAGGAGGTCGGGATTCCATCCCGACCGATGCGACGACAAGAAACGCCGCTCTTCAACATATTAGATTGACAAACAATGGAACTAAGAATTTTTGCTTCGCGACTGATAATAGCTTTGGTCTGCGGCATACTGATAGGCCTTGAACGACAGCTGCGGCAACGCAGCGCCGGCCTCACCACCAATTCGTTGGTGGCTGTGGGTGCCTGTATCTTCATTCTCATCTCTGAGACGGTTATCGCCAACGCTGTAGCACAAGGCGGTATGGTGAACAACGACAATTTGCGTGTGTTGGCACAGATTGTCACCGGCATTGGCTTCCTGGGCACCGGCGTCATATTGCGCGATGGCTTCACTATCCATGGCCTCAATTCTGCTGCGACGCTATGGTGCTCGGCGGCCGTGGGCTCGATGTGCGGCTATGGCCTCTGGCCTGAAGCCATTATCGCGGTGTCTGTTATCTTGTTTATCAATTGGGTGCTGAAATTTATAGAACAATGGATGGAAAAAAAGTCAAAGATGAAAGAGTAGGAGGTCGGGCTTCCCAGCCCGACCAATAAGCAACGCTCGGAGGCGTTGCCCACTACATGTCTCCAGCGTGAGACGTCTGCGTACCAAACAACAATAATGATGAAAATGGTAAGAAACAGTAAATTGCTTGAAAAACTGGCCGGCCTGGTTGTTGCAGTACTGCTTATGGCGGCTCATGCTGCGGCCGTGGCGCAAACTGTTGTTATGCCCACCGTGGGGCATGGCGACACCACGATGAGCTATGCCATTGTCTACGACGACGGCGGGGCTTCGGGCCCCTACTCTGAGCAGTGCAACGCCTCCTACACCTTCCATACCGTCAGCCCCAACGGACGCTACATCATCGATGTGGAGAGCTTTCTCATCCACCCGCAAGGGAATGCCATGTTGCAGATATTCAACAATGCTAATGCCAATGGCTCGTTGGTATGCACCTATCCGTCAGGCAGTGGCGGACGCTATATCAGCACCACATCCAATGTCACTATCAGCTTCTCATCCGACGACGATATGCCTACCGACGGCTTTAAGGTGGTGCTGTGCGAATTCACCAACGACGTGGCTACCAATGTCGCCACGGGATTCCTCGACAGCAACACCATCTATATCCAGTGGGGTGGGGGGTCGGCATCCACGGTGTGGACATTGCAGTATGCCATTGTGGCGGATGCCGTCGACGAAAATGTATTCTTCGACGACACTGCCAACTTCTACGAGGTGCAGCTGCACGACACCTATTTCACCATTCCCGACGTCCCCGTGGGAATGCACGTCGTCTTCCGTATTCTAACCCCACAGGGCGATGCCCCTTGCGCTCTGAACACCACGGGGCAGGGGGCTCCTTACCAGGAACATGAAGAATGCCCATGCGTGAAGCCTGCCTCCGTGACGGTAGACTCCATCGGCGACAGCCTCCTCGTCTCGTGGAGCTATCCGGAAAGCGTAAGCAACTGGCACCTATGGTACCCGATGCAGAACCTCGACACCGTCCTGCCGGGCAGCGTCATGCGGTTCACAATCCCTTATGATTTTCCCTGCTTCGGCGACTTCCTCTGGCTGAATGGCGACTGCAACCTGCCGTGCAACCAGGAGGCGGTATACCTCCCCATAGGGGGATGCCATCTGAACATTGGCAGCCTGCGCCGAAAAAGCAATGATGGCCACAGCATAACCCTACAGTGGAATGCCCTCGAAGACAGTGCCGCACGTCTGCTCCTCTTCTATCGCCGTGCCGACCAGTACGATTACATTTTCATCGACACCCTGATGCCGTGGACTTCGGAATATACCGTCAATGGCCTCCAGCCTGTCACGGCCTATTCGTTCCAGATACAGATTATCTGTTCCGACGGCTCGTTCAGCTGCACCCCTTCGTCGGTGACCGTACAAACCACGTTGGACAATTGTATTGACTACGTTAATTTCAATGATACCGAGAACGTGCACCGCACATGGGGCGTCTATTCCGACCCCATGCGGAACAGCATGGGGGCTGCCGGACGCCATACGCCTATCGCCGACACCACCCGTACCGACACCCGCACCGGAGGCGCGCTGCGCTGCGTGCCACCCGGCGAACTGGCCTCGATACGCCTCGGCGACGACAATATCGGCGCTCAGGCCGAGACTATCACTTTCGACTACCAGGTCGACAGCCTCGACAAAGACATGCTGGTGCTGAAATATGCCGTGGTGCTTCAGAACGCGAACCACAACAGCGTCAACCAACCCCATTTCACCCTCGAGATACTGGACCAGAACGGACAGGTGGTCGACACCTCCTGCTGCTATGCCGACTTCTATGCCGCCGGCGACCTCGGATGGAACTCTGTGGCCGGCACCAATATCATCTGGAAGGACTGGACCACCGTCGGCATCGACATTGCTCGCTATCACAACCAGCGCATCAAGATCCGTTTCACCACCAAGGACTGCTCCGACGGCGGCCATTTCGGCTACGCCTATTTCACCATCGGGTGCGACAGCAAGCGCATAGCCCTGGTGAATCTGTGCGAAACGACCGACTCGGTCCGCCTTCGCGTACCGCTGGGCTTTGAGTACCGCTGGACGCACGGCGACGACACCACGCTGATATCCACCAACAACGAAATCCTCGTTCCCGCCGACAGCACGGTCTACCACTGTCATGCAAGTTTCGTGGGCCGTCCGGAATGCAGCTTCGACGTCCATTCGCTCGCTGTCCTCCCCCGTCCCCGTGCCGACTTCCAGCTACGCTTCGACACCTGCAACAACCGTGCCGTCCTCATCAGCCATTGCCGTGTGGATATCGACTCGTCGCTCTTGCCTTTCGTGCGGCAAACCATCGACAGCATCCGTTGGGAGGTCGACGGCCAGACTTTCTATGGCGATACCGCACGGATAACCTTCCATGGCAACGGCGACTACCCCGTACGCCTTTTCTGCCGGCTGAGCGATTCGCACTGCATGGACAGCCTTGACACTCAGGTGTCGGTGGATTTCTGGCATTCCGGTGTCATCCTGGGCGACACTGTGGCCTGCGTGGGCGACAGCATAACGCTGAATGGCGTCGTGCGGCCTTACAACGAAGTGGCTGTGGCTTGGGAGAATGGGCTGCGCGACACGGTGCGCGACGTGGTCGTGGCCTCCGATACGCTGTTCACCCTCTTTGTGAGCTACCTGAACTGCTACGACACCCTGACCCACCATATCGCCGTGAAACCGCATTACGACGACACCGTCGCGGCCAGCTTCTGTCGTGGCGACTGCGATACACTGGGATTCAACGAGGTGGAGTCGGGATTGTATACCCATCGTTTCGGTAGCGTCTTCGGTTGCGATTCGCTCATCACGCTAAGCCTCACCATATTCCCCACCTATGGCGACACCGTGGTGGCCGTTTCCTGCAATGAACCCTATTGTGATGTCGAGTTCAGTGTCGACACCTCCGGATTCTACGTGCACGCCTACCAGACCGTCCATGGCTGCGACAGCATCCACGCCCTGAGTTTCTTCAGGCATTTGCCCTTTGTCGACACCGTGGCCGACGAGATATATTTTGGCGATGTTTTCGACGATTTTGGCTTCGTTGAGCAGACCGCTGGATTCTACACCCATACCTATACCGACCGGTATGGCTGCGACAGCACGTGGAACCTCGACCTTCGCGTGGTGAACTTGCGTTTCCCCAATGTCGTAACCCCCAATGGCGACGGCTATAACGACATCCTCGAGATTGTGGGTCTGCTCGACGCCACAATGTTCGACTACAATTGCATCTGGATCTACGACCGTTGGGGGCGTCGCATCTATAAGAAAGAGAATATTAGCCAGCCTTCCGACTTCTGGAATCCCAACAGCGGCGCCGACATCCCCGACGGTACCTACTTCTACCGCTTCGTCGCCCGCGGCAAGAAGCGTGATGTGGAATATAAAGGCGTTGTTGAAGTTGTTAGAAATTAGGCGGAATGACCAGCAATTAGCCATAAACAGCATTACAGAACCTGAATGTCTGTGATTTAAACTCTACTATATTTGACTGGTACTTAATATTATAATTACCAAATTAAAAAAATATTTGGTAAGTATCAGAAATGTTACTACCTTTGCACCCGAATTGTTTTAAAATAGAATTAAATACCATGACGATGATACGCCGGATCCCTATAACAGTACTTCTCATTCTGCTCTTGGCAGCAGCCCACGTCAGGGGACAGCAGGACAGCCTTATGGTGGTGCGCGGCCGGGTGTTGTCCGACGGCAACCCCGTACCCTACGCCACGATGCAGTTGATGGGAACCTCGGTAGGCGTTACGTGCAACAGTGCCGGAGAATACGAGCTGCGACTTGATAAAAGGCATTCCGGCGACACACTGACGGTACGCTCCTTAGGCTATATAACGAAACACGTCGCCATTGCCCGCCTACTAAGGAAGGCCGACATCGTATTGACAAGCAGGGCTATAGAACTGAAGACAGTGACGGTGAGCGACTACGGCGACGCACACCATCTGCTCCTCGCCGTGGTGGAACGCATCAAGGCGAACTACCACCAACGTACAACATTGTCTACCTTCTTCTATCGCGACTGGCGCACCATTGACGGCGAGCTATACCTCTTCGACGAGGCCGTGATGGCTGTCAGCCGCTGCCCTTACTCACAATATGCCGACAAACGTTTCTACCGGCTCAACCCCGACGAGCGAGAGATGGAGAGCAACCAGAAACGCATGCTCCGTCACCGCTTGGTGGTGTGCGACCTGAATCTCCTGCGTTCCAAAATCATCAAGGAACGCGGCATCTACCAGATGCTCACCTATTCCGACGACGAGGATTTCTTCGACCCCGTGGCAACACCGCAAGCCAGCTACTCGCTCGCCAACCGTATGCTCAGGCAACATAAGTTCGAACCCCTCTGCTGCTTCGCCTCCGACGGCGAGGACTACTACCTGGTGCGCTCGGTGGGCCCGTGTCGCACCCCCAAGGCTCACGTCGTCAACGAATACATCATCCGCAAGCGCGACCTGGCTCTGGTGCGCCTCACCACCACCACGCAACCTCTGCGCCGCAGGGCCCCTACTGATGCATGGGTCAACTGGTACTTTAACAAGATGCACATCGAGGCCGACCAGTCGGTATGGACCTATGATGTGCGCAACGGACACTACACCCTGACACGCTACAGCAACATGAAAACGTTCCGCCTCGAATCGTCCGGCAATGGCCACGACGGTCAGACGCAGAGCTGGCAGCACTGCCACGAATGGACACTCACCGACTTCTGCGACACCGTCGATAACGGCTATGGCATCGCGATACCCGTAGAGCCGCAGGCACTGCCCGGTGCCTTCGGCATTAGCGACTTCAGTAGCGACTTCTGGGGCGCGTACAATACCATTCCGCTCGACTCGGTACCCGCTCAGCTGCTGCGAGCCAAATTCGGCCTAAATCGATGAAACCTTAAACAACTATAAATATCATGAAAAGAATAGTATTACTTCTGATAATCACAATACCTTTCATTGCCATGGCACAAGAGGAGGCCGACAGCGTGTGGGTGGAGGGGAGCATCACCGAGGCCCATACCGGCAGGGCACCGAAATTCTGTGAAGTGCAAATGTTGCAGGAGGGCGAGGTACGCGCCGTGGCCTACAGCGACACCGGCGGATACTACACCATAGGGTGGCTCGCCATAGGACACTACGCCATCTCGGTGGTCTCCGACGGGCGCACACTCCACTATGCCGAGATGGAACTGACGGAGAACGCCATGCTGAACATCGTGCTGCTGTCGGACACTCTGAACACATACACCCTTAAGCCCGCCGAAGTGACAGCATGGCGCAAGGGGCAAGTATACATCCCCATCACCTCGCCCGACGACCCACGGCTGTGGAACATGAGCGGCAAGATGGAGGGCGGCCCGGCAAGTCTTGACCTCTCGGGGGGCAAAGTACTGCCCAAATCAAAATACCGCCTGACCCCACTCTATGCGCACCGCCCGGAATGGCTCGACGAACCGTTCCACTCCGACGGCAAATACCGTAAGAGAAAGTAACTCAGGAACTCACCGCATTCTGCGGTGGCTCACGCCTCCCGCAGTCTTCCCCTCCTGCGCCCCTTGAACGCAATTTCTTATGCGTCGGCAAATATCTTGCCGTCGTTCAGAACCACTTGCAGCTTGGTGTACTCGCAGTGGAAATCGTTGCGCAATCTGTCCATATAGCGGCGACTCTCCCATTTGCACATCGGCAAATCGTGCAGAAGGTAGTTCCCGCAAGTCTCTGGCGTCGTGGCCGGCACCTCTTCCTGCGTCAGAATCCACTCCATGCACTCGATGGTAAGCTCTCGCATATCCTCCGCGGTGTAGTTGCCCGTCATGATGACATACATGCCTGTAAGGCACCCCATGGGCCCCACATACACTACATCTTCCTTCACTTTCGAGTTGCGGAACCAGGTGGCCATCAGGTGCTCCAGGCTGTGCATCGCAGCAGGCGCCACGGCGGGCTCGTGGTTGGGCTCGGTGATGCGTAGGTCGAAGGTGGTGAAGCCTTTGTCTATGCGCGAGACGTATATGCCTGGCTTCAAATGTGTATGGTCGATGGTGAAACTTTGAATGACTTCCATGATTTTTTTTTTTTTTTTTCGTTTGGGATAACGCCATTCTGTTCTTTTTATTTACTCTCCCTGAAAAAAAAAAGCGTCGCTGTTACTCCGTCGGTGAAAAAAAATTGCAGTTCGTGAAAATGTGCATAATCTTTCAATTTCACTGATTGAAGTTAACTCAAGTTCACCCCTTGTTTAATCTAACTATCCTGTTTTGAGTGATTTGGTGCTTCGGGGTTTTATGATTGGGTACTACAGATTTTCATTTTTCGGAATGGGTAGTGGCGATAGCCGAGTTTGTCGAAGATGTCAGCCGCGGCTTTGGTGGGCAGGCTGCAGATGCGTGTTTCGACCACCTCTGTAGGAGGTCGGGCTTCCCAGCCCGACCAACGCTACAACAATCCCCCTTTGT
>JAFSQF010000116.1 GCA_017446745.1 Bacteroidales bacterium | reverse complement strand
CCACACAAAAGGGGTTTTTACCCAAAAACCGCCATTTTTATCAACATTCAGAACTGTAACTACAGCATCATTAAGCACTTAGTATCTTTATGCGTGTTGATAAATTCCCGAATTAGCCAGTCTTGCTGCAATGTGGGTTAATTATGAACAGTTACTTATAAGAGAAAATCCAGATAGTTGTCGGGGGTGATGACAGAGAAAGGCATCTCACCATACCCTTTGGTGAACTCGCTGGGAGGTTTTGTCGTAACACGCCTTGTGTTCCACTTCATCTCGAATAGTTGGAACGCGCCGCCGCTTTCTTCAACGAAATCTATCTCCTGCTGCGTGGTAGTGCGCCAGAAATAATAGTTGGCACGGTGCTCGCGATTGTGGTTATATTTGACCCGCTCGCTGATAATGAAGTTCTCCCAAAGAGCGCCCACATCGTTGCGCAGGGACAGCGGGTTCAGGTTTTGAATGATGGAATTGCGGATGCCGTTATCGTAGAAGTAGATTTTCTTTCCTTTCTTCAGCTCGCTGCGCATATTGCGGTTGAGTGCAGGCAGACGGAAAATGATGTAGCACTTCTCCAACAGGTCCACATACTTCTCTACAGTCTTCACGTCCGAACCGACAATCTGAGAGAGTTCGTTGTAGGAGACTTCGCTACCCACTTGCAACGCCAAGGCAACCAGGAGCTTCTCGATGAGCACAGGTTTCCGCACGCCGTCGATAGTGAGCAAATCCTGGTACATATAGCTGCCCGAAAGATTGGAGAGCACAACGGCACTGTCGCCCGCGTTGTTTATCACGTCAGGGTAGGAGCCAAAAATGAGCCTTGATTCCAGTAGCTGGCGGGCGCGGAGGTATCCCATATTGTCATTGATTTCCTGTGTGGAAAACGGAAACAGTTGGTATTCGAACTTTCGGCCCGTGAGTGGTTCGTTCATCTCACCCTGCAGCAAAAAAGAGGAGGAACCCGTGATGAGAAGCTGCACATCGGTCATATTGTCGGTGATGAGCTTCATTGTGAGTCCTGCCCCGCGTAGGCGCTGCGCTTCGTCAACCATCACGATACGGTGGGTCCCCACCAAACGGCGCACTTCTCCAAGGTTGGCACCTTCGAGGAGGCTGCGCGTCTCTGGATCATCGCAGTTGAGAGTGAGCACATCATCGTATGAGGACATTATCTGACGGAACAAGGTGCTTTTCCCCACTTGTCGTGCCCCGACAAGCACGATGGCCTTTCCTTTGAACATCCGCTTTTCTATGGTTTCCTGCAGTTTACGATGTAACAATTCCATAATAACATGTTTTATTTCACGGTGCAAAGATACGAAATTATTTTATAATCCAAAATTTATATGTGATTTTTTGGATTGTAATCCAAAAATTATATATGATTTTTTGGATTATAATCCAAAAATTATAGCAGAATTTTATGATAACAGAGAAAAATGGCAATGCCTTATGTACTATACCCACCAGCAACCACCGTTAGGGCAGCCCTACGGCTATTATATGCCGTCCCTACGGGGAGCTTGGAAGCTTCGCTGTAGGAGGTCGGGCTTCCCAGCCCGACCAATGCAACGAAAGCCTACCACGTCGCATTGGCGAAGCTGGGAAGCTTCGCCTCCTACATCGCATTCTGCGAAGGTGTAAATTTTATTGGCGAAGCTGGGAAGCTTCGCCTCCTATCTCGCATTCTGCGAAGGTGTAAATTTTATTGGCGAAGCTGGGAAGCTTCGCCTCCTATTACCGGCATTCACGTTCTATAAATATTATTTATGGTAATTGCTGTTCATTTATGGCAATTGCTGTTCAAAGAAAATGAAAGTTAATTTAGGTCAGCCACTTAACAATAACAGCACAGGGTGGCGAAGTCAACAGAATCCCCCGAGAATGCCGAACCTTTTATTTCTTCTTTTTCCGCCAGTTGGCAAGGAGGCCATAGCGCAGGATGGAGCCCCGGTAGATGCGGGCGGCCAACAGGGTGAAGAGGGGGAAGGAAAGCACCAGGAGGGCCACGGACCACCAGAGCTGCGTCAGCGGCACACCGAAGGGTATGCGGAGCATCATGGCCACGGGCGATGTGAGGGGGATGATGGAGAGCACCACGCTAAGGGTGCCGGAAGGGGCGCCGACCATGGCAGGCATGCAGAGGATGGTGGCGAGGAGCGGCACGGTGAGGGGGAGCGAGAAGAGCTGGGTGTCGGTGTCGTTGTCGCTCAGAGCTCCGGCGGCGGCAAAGAGGGTGGCATAGAGCAGATAGCCGAAGACGAAGAAGAAGAGGAAAGCCGGCAGGATGACGCCGAAATCGATGCTGGCGATGCCCTCGACGAGCTGCGGCACGGCACCCAGCGTTTCGGCATCAGCCATCTGAAGGGTGGCTTCGCTGCCCTTGGTGGCCAACTCGGTGACGCCATGCTTCTCGGTGGCCATGCGGAAAAGCTCGCTGTTGGAGGCCTGTATGCCCACCAAAGCAACACCGGTAAGCACCACCCAAAGCAGCAGCTGGGTGAGCCCCACCATGGCAATGCCCACCACCTTGCCCATCATCAGCTGAAAAGGCTTGACAGAGCAGACAATCACCTCGATGATGCGGTTGGACTTCTCCTCAACGACGCCACGCATCACCTGAGAGCCGAACATAAATATCACCACATAGATCAGCAACGCCAATACAAATCCCAGCGCCGTTTTCACCTCGAGGAAAGCCTCGCGACCGGTCTCGAGGTCCTCGGTGCGGAGGTTTATCTTGGTGCCGGTGATGAGGGCATACTCGTCGTCGCTGATGCCGTGGGCCTGGAGCAGACGGTTGCGGAGGATGCTCTGCAGCTGGCGATCGATGTCGGACCGCACCTGCATGGGTGGCAGGTCGCTCTTGTAGTAGAGGCAGGCATCGGTGGGTATAGCCCCGCTGGCACGGCTGCGTACATAGAGGATGGCGCACGTCATACTTGTGGTGTCCATCTGCCGCCGCGCATAGTCGAGGGTGGCGCAGTAGCGATAGCTGATATTCTCGGAAGAAGCGAAACGGACGTCGCTGCGCAGGGCGTCGTCGCGGTCCAGACCGCCAAAGAGGCCCGATTCGTCGACAACCAACACAGTGCTCTTCTCCGCCGGGCGCATGGCAAGATAGATGGGTATGGCATAGAGCACTGCCAGGAGTATGGGAACCAGGATGGTCATAACCCAGAAGGAGACCTTGCGGACGCGGGTGACATACTCGCGCCGTATGACCAGCAACGTCTTGTTCATTGGGCACCCCCTTTCTGCACCGTGGCGACAAAAATGTCGTTCATGGAAGGAAGCACCTCGCGGAACGACACGATGCGGTGCGACAGCATAAGGTCGGCGAGAAGTTGGTTAGGGTCGCCACCGTCGGGGAGAGAGAGTTGCAGCACCTGTCCGTCGTCGACCACAGCCTCGTAGAGGTCCTTGCCGAAAGAATGGCGGATGTCGCTGACCTTTCCGCTCAGCACCACCTGCGAGCGGTTGATGAGGGCTATGGTGTCGCACAGCTCTTCTACCGAGGCCATATTGTGGGTAGAGAAGATCACCGTGGCGCCCTTTTGGCGAAGTTCCAAGATCTCGTTCTTCAGGAGGGTGGCGTTGACGGGGTCGAAGCCGCTGAACGGCTCATCGAAAATAAGCAGCTTGGGCTCGTGGAGCACCGTCACGATAAACTGCACCTTCTGCTGCATGCCTTTAGAGAGCTCTTCTACCGGGCGGTTCCACCACGACGCGATCTCGAACTTGGCGAACCACCGGTGCAGGCGCTCCTCGGCCTCGCGGCGCGAAAGGCCCTTCAGCTGAGCAAGATACACAGCCTGCTCGCCGACCTTCATCTTCTTGTAAAGGCCGCGTTCCTCGGGCAGGTAGCCTATGCAGCGCACGTCGGCGTCGGTCATCTCACGGCCGTCGAGGAGCATACGACCGCCGTCGGGGCGCAGGATGCGGTTGATGATGCGAATCAGGGTGGTCTTCCCGGCCCCATTGGGGCCGAGGAGGCCGAAAATGGAACCCTCCGGCACAGAGAGGCAGACATCGTTGAGGGCCCTGTAGGAGCCGAAATTCTTAGATATGTGTTCTACGTCAAGCATTATTTCGTTATTAGGAGGTGTTAATATGCCGACCCTACGGGGCTCAGAGAGAGGAGAGGTGTGGAATCTATGTCCCGTGGGCTTGCGCCCACGGCTATTATATGCCGCCCCTACGGGGCTAGTTGCTATATGTTGCCACTACGGGGCTAGTTATTATATGTCGCCACTACGGGGGAAAAAACATTCGTGTTAATTCGTGTTAATTCGTAGACAAAAATAATTCGTGTTAATTCGTGTTCAAATCGCAGGCGAGGACGCCCGCGTACCAGGTCGCATAAACGCGCGCAAACACAGTCTTTTCCGTTTTTTTGTTGCACCTGTCGATTGTATCTACTTATTTTTTGATGATTGCTGTATGTTGCCATTACGGGGTTCCTTGTTTATTTTGCCGATGACGAAAAGAACCTTGTTTTATCAGCAGGATTTCGGCCAAAAGCATCAGGAGGCACAACGCCAGACACCAGCGCCAGAGCCGACGGCCTTCCATCTGCTCCTTCAGGTACTTGTCGAGCGGCTTGTCGACATTACGCACCACGCTGCAATTCCTCAGATTGTAGTCCTTAATCATCTGGTTCAGTGCATTGCGGCCGAGGAACGACATCTGCGATTCGAGGCGTGAATAGTTGAGCGAAAGCCCCTCCTCGGCATAATTGTCTGTCTGAAGAATATAGTTGCCGGCCTTCTTGAGCGATTCGTGGAGCATCAGGACGGCACTTCCTGCCGTGCGGCGGATGTCGGGAATCTCCTCGTAGGCAGCGCTGTCGGTGGCGAGATGGCCACCCACAGCCTCCGACACTATCCTTAGGCTGCTGCCGCCGCCGCCCTCGTAGGCTCCGATCAGCTCTATTGGCTCGTCCTGTCCCAGGAAAGAGGCCGGCGCGTTCATGTGGACACTGTAGAGAGCCATATTATACAACGTCGGGACGAAAAGAGCCTGCCGCACGAAATCGGTATGTGCCTCGCGCAGAGGCGACGCGATGAGGTATAGGCGCCCCTTGCCATAGCTGGTGGCGCTGACGTATGCGTCGCCGTTGGCCAGCGTGATGATGGCTTCGTGGCTCGCTGCGGCATGGGGCTGGAGCCTTCTGTAGCCCGTCACCGTGGGCAGCTCCATATCGTCGGACTTCGCACTGAAGACATTGCGGTACAGCCTATTGTCAAAGTCCACAGCATTCGCCGACACCTTGCCGGCATTGACGCCGCCCAGCAGGGGGGCCGAGAAGAGCTGCAGCGTGGAGTTATAGCTTGCCTCGTCGAGGTCGTCGCCAAGCACCACGACGAGCGTGCCGCCATCCTCGACGTAGGTCTGCAACGTCTGCGCCATACCGGTGGTGATGGTAGGCACCTCGTCGAGCAGCACCATATCGCTTGCCGACAGAAGCCTATAGTCCAGGTTGTTGACACCCACAGCGGAATACGACACCAGGCTGTCGCCGCCGTACAGCCGAGCCAAAAATTCGTTGTTTGCAGCCCCTTCGATAGCGAGGACATTAATGGAGCGGTAGACGTTGATAGTGAAGAAGAAACTGTCGTCGAAGGTCACGGGGTAATCCGTGGTCATCACGCAGCAGTTCAGTATGGCTTCGGGGCCTATGGTGAAGTGCATCTCGGCCTTGGCGTCGCCGCGCGCCGGGATGTCGACGGCAGCCAGGGCACGCTGACGGCCGTTGACATAGAGCGTCACCGGCACCTTCTCGAGGTCGTCGTCGCCCTCGTTGCGCAGAATAACGGAGACGCCGACACTGCCGCCCTCATGATACACCGGGGCATCGAGGGAGATGGAATCAACATAGACGTTGTTTATCTCTGTGGCCTCGAGGGGCACCAAGGTGAATAGCACGCTGCTGTCGGCCGGGAAGTCGGAGAAGCCGGCAACGGAGCTCTGGAAGTCGGAGAGGATATAGGCGAAACGGTTGTTAGCGTTGCCGCCATGGAGGAAATCGAGCTGGCGCGCAGCCACATCGGCCAAGCGCACCGAGGCCGAGCTGACCGCCACGGCGTCGATCTCTTTCAGCACCTCCTCCTTGCTGAGCCAGTGGAACTGACGCCCCTCCATATCGTTGGTGATAAGCTGGAAGCGGTCGGAGGGGCTGTATGCCGCCACAATTTCGCGGGCTTTCTCCTTGGCCCTGTCGAGCAACAGGCCGTTGCCATCGGTGTTCTCCATGCTGAACGAATTGTCGATGAACATGCTGACATCGTTGCTGCCCACCAGTGCTGCGCTATTGCCGTTGGGTATCACCGGACGGGCGAAGGCAAGAGCCAGAAAAACAATGGCAAGGATGCGGGCAGCAAGGATAAGGAGCTGGCGGAGGGTGGCCTGGCGCCGCGTCTCGGACTGAATTTGCTCCAGCCTGTCGACATTACTGAAGTACACCCTCTTGTAGCGTCGGAAATTGAAGAGATGAACCACTACGGGTATGGCAATGGCAACAAGGCCTATCAGGAACAGCGGTGCAGTGAGTATCATGAATAGTTGTTTGATTTATAGATTAATCAGCCAATCAATCAGCTGTTTTCTTTATTCGTTTTCGCAAAATAGCGGCAGATGTCGTTGATTCCACACTCCTCGCAGCGTGGGTTGCGCGCCGTGCATACGTAGCGTCCGTGGAGGATAAGCCAATGGTGGGCTATGGGAATCTTTTCGGGGGGGATATGCTTTTCCAGTGCCAGTTCGGTTTGGAGAGGCGTCTTGGAATGGGTGGTGAGGCCTATACGCTCGGCGACGCGGAAGACGTGGGTGTCGACCGGCATCACCGACTGGCCGAACATGACGGCGGCAACGACATTGGCCGTCTTGCGGCCAACACCGGGGAGGGTCTGCATCTGCTCAACATCCTCAGGCACAACGCCACCGAAGTCGGCAGAAAGCTTTTCGGCCATACCCTTTAGATGACGGCTTTTGTTGTTGGGATACGACACCGACTTGATGAAGCCATAGATATCCTCCACCGAGGCCTCTGCCATGCTCCTGGCATCGGGATAGGCGGCGAAAAGGGCTGGCGTGACCATATTGACACGCTTGTCGGTGCACTGGGCCGAGAGGATTACAGCCACGAGGAGCTGGAAAGGGTTGGCATAGTGCAACTCGCTCTCGGCCTGCGGCATGGCTTTCTCGAAATAGGCAATAGTCTTATCGTATCGTTCTTTTAATGTCATGGGAATTCGTGTAATTCGTGTTAATTCGTAGACAAAAAAACATTCGTGTAATTCGTGAGATTCGTGTTCAAATCGCAGGCGAGGACGCCCGCGTACCACGTCTGCGGCACCGACGCCTTCTCCACGCTGGTCATAATTTCAGTTCTACTATTACGGGATAATGGTCGGAGACATCGGACTTTATCCTTTTGTACGACAGGGCCTCGATGTCGGCGGAATGCAAAATCAAGTCGATACGGAACGCCGGGAAGGTGCCGGTGCGTTGACGTGTGAAAGAGCCATGATAGGTGGTGCTGAAGCCCTGCCCCACCTCGCAGTAGCTGTCGACGAGCAGGCGGCGACATTGCTGGTAGAAATAGGAGGCCGGCGTTTCGTTGAAGTCGCCAGTCACCACAACACGGCCCCCGTGGCTTTCGAGAGAGGCCTTAAGTATCCCCCACTCCTTCTCGTGGGCCAGGATTGTGGAGGTGAACTTATGGATGGTGCTGCGCCCGGCAACGCTGTCAACATTGCCGTGCGAAATGTCGTGAATGTTCTTTTGGTCCTTCTCGTCAAGACCATAGCTGTTGAGGTGGAGGTTGTAGAGGTGCACCGTGTCGCCGCCCACCAGCAGGTTGACGTAATACTTCGAATGGCCGTCGACAGTAACGGTGTCGACAATCGGGACTCGCGAAAACACCACCTCATCGCTTATGTCCTTGACACCGTGTGCCACAGCAATATACTTGTAGCCAAGACCTTTCATACGGTCGACAAGATTCACCGTGTCGCCCTGTTTCTGAAACTCCTGTATGGAAATGACATCGGGCTTCTCCTCACCTACAATTCGCAGTAGTTCAACCATATTGCTGTCGATTCTTGACTTCTGCACCTTGGAATCGAGCCCTGTTCCTACGCAGTGATGCACGTTGTAGGTCATCACCTTCAGTACCTCTGGGCTGCCGGCCACCTCGTCGGGGGCCGCCTCGGTGCCGCCCACCTGGAAATAGAGAGGCAAGAAGCTGTAGCGCAGCACGATGCCGGCAAGCGACAGGAGGAACCACTTGCTACTGAGCAGAAGCCAAAGCACGACGAAAACCACATTGATGATGAGGAGATAAAGATAGGCGTAGCTAAGCAGCGAGAAGCCCATGAAGCGCGACGGCGGCACAAGCCCCGCTGCCGTGGAGCCCAACAGCAGCAACAGTGCCACAATGTTAAAGATAAGTATTATGATCTTGAGAATCTTCATTGCTTCATTTGAACTTAAACAGTTTTTCCTTTTCCTCGAGCGTCAGGTTGTCGTAGCCGCTCTTCGAAATCTTGTCGAGGATGGCATCTATCTCTTTCTGGCTCACCGCACGTCGGCGGTTGTACTCGTCGTCGGTCAGCGGACGGCTACGCCCCTTTTGGTAGGCTGACGGCCCGGCCTGCGACGCTCTTTTCGCAGAACGCGAAAACCACCGTGAGGCACGCTTGCGGCGCGATGCCGACTTGGCTTTCGAGCTCACCAGCACATAGAGCCATCCGAACAGCGCACCTCCAAGGTGGGCGATGTGGCCGCCACTGTTGGAGAGCGGTATCATCATCAAGTCCAGCACCACAAAGGCGATGGCCAGATGCTTCATCTTGACCGGGAACGAGCGCACAATGGCCCACAGCTGCACCGTCTCGTCGGGCACATACACCGCCACGGCGACAAAGACACCCAGCACCGCGGCCGACGCCCCGAGCAGGAGCGAGGAATTGTAGCGCCCCACGGGGAAGAGGTTGTAGACCAGCAGGTAAAGCAAGGCTCCGAAGATGCCGCTGAGGAAATAGACCCATCCGAAGCGCCGCGCACCAAGGAAACGGCAGAACATGGTGCCGCCGAAATAGAGCATCAGCATATTGAACAGGATGTGCCAGAAGCCGTCGTGAAGGAACATGTAGGTCAGCAGGGTCCAGGGGCGCAAAAGCAGACGCTCCCACTCCGACGACAAGGCAAGCCAGTTCAGCCATCCCTCCTTGGCCATGCCTTTGGGGTTGGAGTAGAGAAAGTCGACCAACGGGAAGAACAGCGAAAGCACCCATACGCCCACGTTCACTATAATCAATACCGAAAGCAGGCTTCCGCTCTGAATGAAGCTCTTTAATTTATTTCCAGCATCTTGCCTTTGCATAACCACATTATTTTGGTTTGCAAAATTACACCTTTTTCAGCAGAAAAACGCCACAATGAGAAAAAAACAATATTTTTGCACCACGAACGGAAAAACGGCATCATGACTGGCGACCTACATTTAGCATTGATAGGAAAGCACTTAGGACATTCCTACTCGAAGAATTACTTCCAACAGAAATTCGCCGGCGAGGGCATGAGCGCGTCGACCTACGACCTCGTCGAGCTTGCCGACCTGCGAGGGTTGCGCGACATGGTCGACGCAGAGGGCCTGGACGGCTTCAACGTCACCATACCCTACAAGGAGGCCATCATCCCGCTGCTCGACCGGCTTGAGCCCACGGCGGCGGCCATAGGGGCCGTGAACACCGTCAGGGTGCTACGCCGGCGGTGCAGGAACGGAGAGGCGTCGCTATCGGGGCACCGGCCCACCACCCTCGTAGGCCACAACACCGACGGCCCGGCGCTGCTCGACACCCTGCGCCCGCTACTGAAGCCTCATCACCGGGAAGCCCTAATCCTCGGCACCGGAGGGGCATCGAAAGCCGCCGGCTGGGCACTGTCGCGTCTCGGCATCAGGCACCTCTTCGTCAGCCGCCAGCCCGACGGGAAACGCGACGCCATAAGCTACGCCATGGCCTACCACCTCGCGGCGACCCACCTGCTGATTGTCAACGCCACTCCGGTGGGTATGTTCCCCAATGCCGACGACACCCCATGGCAACACCCCGAGTTGCTTGGAAGCAGGCATCTGTGCTTCGACCTGGTCTACAACCCCTCCCCCACCCTCTTCCTCCGCCAGTCGGCACAACAGGGGGCCACAGCCGTCGACGGGCTTGCCATGCTCCACCGCCAGGCCGACCTGGCCTTTGAACTTTGGATAGGAGGCGAAGCTTCCCAGCTTCGCCAATAAAGAATAGGAGGCGAAGCTTCCCAGCTTCGCCAATGATAGGAGGCGAAGCTTCCCAGCTTCGCCAATTCGACGTGGTGCATTGGTCGGGATAGGAATCCCGACCCCCTACCAGCTTCGCCGATGCGACGTGGTACGCGGGCGTCCCCGCCTGCGATGAGCGGGTCAAAGGGACAGACCCCTTGACCCGCTCATTGGTCGGGATGGGAATCCCGACCTCCTACAGCGAAGCTTCCCAGCTTCGCCATAGGCGACTTAATATCAAACATTTCGCATACATGCGAAACTTGAATAATTTACATTGTGCGGTTGTTCAATCGTCTTGGTTTCGCGACTTTGCGTATATTTGCAATCTGTTAGGAAAAACAACCACCTCGACAACAAACTGTATTTCATCAAGATAAATTAAATTATCCATGACCACAAAAGCAAAAGTTATCACCATTTCGTCGATTGTAGCGGTTCTTGCGCTGGCGGCATTCATCTTTTTCCGCTTCTTTTTCGTCTACAGCTCGGGCGTGAATGCCGGCGACATCAACTATTTTCAGCGCGAAGGGGTGATTTTCAAGACCTATGAGGGCAAGATGATCCAGTCGGGCTTCCGCACCAACACGGGCAACAAGACGGGGCTCACCTCCAACGAGTTCAAGTTCTCTGTCACCGACAAGGGGGTGGCCGAGGAGCTGATGCGCTGCTCGGGGAAATACGTGGAGCTGCGCTGGCGACGCCACATGGGCACGCTGCCCTGGCGCGGCAAGAGCCAATACATAGTCACCGAGGTGCTCTCGGTGCAGCAACCCTCTCAAATCCAGCAGATGCCTCCTTTTCAAGAATAAAGACCATGGTTGATGATTCTCACTCTTCGCAGAATGCGAAAAGCTCCTTTCAACTGCTGCGGATGACGCCCGCCGATGCCGCCGAAACCATCGACTGGATGTGCCACCAATATGGTTTCAAGCGCGACGAAGTGGAGCAGTGGGTGCGACACCTGCACTTCAACTGGCCTCTCAGCGTCAAAGCCATAGATGCCGAGGGCAACACCATAGGGTTGCTGAACATGAGCGACTACCGCATCGAAGAGGAGACGTCGGCGATAGCCCTCGAGAAACCCCGACTGCTGGAAAAGCTCAACAGCATGCGCTACACCGCCGTGTTCTCGTTCATCGTGGCAGAGCGCTACCGTGGCAGCCGCCTCAACTACCACATGTTCAGCTCTATCGGCGAGGACTTAAAGGCTTACGACTTTGTGTTTATTCCGGTCATGCACCGTCTCAAGACGCACCAATACTGGCAACGCTGGGGGGCTTTCGAGTTCTACCGCGACGCGGAATGCGTATACTACCTTTTGCCTCTCCGGCCAACGATACGCAGCCTGATTGAAGGGTGCTGAGGCTTTCCGGGCGGAGCCGGTTTTTCCCAGGTTGCACAGAGCGATTCTTCCTGATGCCGCAGGCTCTCAACGCACCTGCGCCAAGGCTGTGGCCAGTTGGTCGGGGCAGCTTGTGGATTTATAGCCGCAGCGCACGCCGGCGAGCTTGCGCCGCACCTCGTCGACGGCCATGCCCTCCACAAGCAGGCCTATTCCCTGAAGGTTGCCGTCGCAACCACCCAAAAAGCCTACATTATGTAGCCGGCCCTGGTCGTCGACATCAAAATCTATCTGCACCGAGCAGGTGCCCTGAGGATGATATGTGTAATGTTTCATGCGTTAAGGTTTTACGGTGATGCGACCTTGGGGTTTGGCATAGTCGATGCCTATCTTGCCTTTCAGCACCTGCCGGACGTAGTCGTCGAGGGCATCACGATAGTGGATATTGGTTTTCTGCAACACCTTGCAGTGTTCGAGCACACCGGCGAAGCCGCCGCCGGCCACGCAATAGTCGATGGTCACCAAGCGGTAGGTGCGGTCGGGGTCGATGGGCTGATATTTGCCGTCGGGGCTTAGCACCTCCACGTCGGTAATGCTGTGCACGTCGGTGTGGACAGTGTAGCGCAGGCCGGAGCACTGCGGGAAGTCGCCGTTGTCGTAACTCATCTTCTCGGTGGTGCGGCGTAGCAGCTCAACGATGGTGCTTCCTTTGGCTTCGACGAGGGTAAGGAAATTGTCGTAGGGCAGGAGGCGTATAAGGTCGCCATAGGTGATGTCGCCGGCGCTGAGCTGGTTGCGCAAGCCGCCGGCATTGGTGAGGGCGATGTCGGCACCGAGGGCATGGCGGTAGGCGTCGGTCACCAGGTCGCCGGCATTGGTCTCGGCATAGCGCACCAGGTATTCGCCGGCATCGTCGAGAATCTGAAGCACATAGTCGCTATGGCACACCACCTTGCTGGTGGCAGCATCGACCTCTTTCTTCACCTTTTCATTGACTTTCTGGACCTTGGACGAGAGCTGCGCAATCGAGGCCACTGGGATCATGGAGAGGCTTATGGTGCCGCTGGGCGAGATGAGCATCTTGCCGAGGTTGGCCAGCTCGTAGCCGGTCTGGGTGACGGGCACGGGCTTGCCGTCGAGGTTCAGCACGGTGTCGGCGGGGCGTAGGCTGTGGGTGTGGCCGTCGAGGATGACGTCGATACCGCGAGTGTTGGTGGCGAGGCCGTGCGAGTCGACCTCCTCGTCGGTCTTATCCTCGCCCAGATGCGAGAGGAGGACGACGAAGTCGGCGCCCTGCCGGCGTGCCTCGTCGGCGGACTGCTGCACGAGGGTGTAGACCCTGTCGGCCAGAAGGGAATAGAGCGGCTTGCCGTCGTCGGAGAAGAAGGCGTATTTCTCGCTCTGCATGGTGGAGGGGGTGACGGCGCCAATGAAGGCTATCTTCCAAGGCCCCGCCTGTTTGATCACGTAAGGAGCGAAGAGATTCCGTCCGGTGGCGAGGTCGACGAAATTGGCGCACACCACGTCGGCGTTGAGCTGGCGCGTGAGTTCCAGGAGGCGAGGCACCTTATAGTCGAACTCGTGGTTGCCGAGGGTGACGACATCGTAGTCGACGGCACGCATAAGGTCGACCACATACTGGCCTTTGGAGATGGCCCCGGCGGTGTTGCCCTGCAGATAGTCGCCCGACGAGACGAGGAGCACCACGGCGGTGTCGCGGATGGCATCGCGCAAGCCGGCCACCTTGGCATAGCCGTCGAGGGCGCAATGCACGTCGTTCTCGTAGAGAACCACCACGCTGCGGTTTGCATCAACTTTGGAGTTTTGCCCGAGGCAATGCTGGGCCGGCATTGCAGCCAAAGTCAGGATAAGCATGGCTGCTAAAAGGAAACGTCTCATAAAATATTCGTTATGGTTTGACAAGTATTTTTTATTCAAAAAAAAGAACAACAATATATTAAGTAATTAATTTAAAATAAATTATCAACATAAAATAAAAACAACATCCATCCAGCCAAGATGCAAAACTACGATATTTTTCCGAGAAACAGAGACTTTTATTCAAAAAAAAGAAGCATCAAGATAGGAGGCGAAGCTTCCCAGCTTCGCCAATAAAGATAGGAGGCGAAGCTTCCCAGCTTCGCCAATGCAACGTGGTGGGATGTCGTTGCGTTGGTCGGGCTGGGAAGCCCGACTGTAGGAGGCGAAGCTTCCCAGCTTCGCCAATGCAACGTGGTGGGGTGTCGTTGCATTGGTCGGGCTGGGAAGCCCGACCTCCTACAGCGAAGCTTCCCAGCTTCGCCAATTAATGAGTGTCGCTTCGCGACAGAAATCTTGCAAATCTTTTCTAATCTTTCAATATTTATCTGTTTGATTTGACTAGATTTGTAAGATTTCTCGCCATAGGCGACTTCTATTGAACGGTATCCCCTACGGGGATTGGGATGGGCTGTGGGATGAACGTTGTCTATTGAACGGTATCCCCTACGGGGATTTGGATTGGGGTGGGGGATGGGCGTTGTCTATTGAACGGTATCCCCTACGGGGATTGGGATGGGCTGTGGGATGGGCGTTGTCTATTGAACGGTATCCCCTACGGGGATTGGGAGAAGAGGAGTGGAGTGGTAGGGCGTTGTCTATTGAACGGTATATAGGAGCCCCGTAGGGGCGGCATATAACAGCCGTGGGCGTGAGCCCACGGAACGATGCGAACCAGCCTCTCCCCATATGAGCCCCGTAGGGGCGGCATATAAGAAATAGGGTTAAAATAATTTATATTTTATGGGTGTCGTTTAGATTTGTTTTGGTGATGTGCCGCCCCTACGGGGCTCAGGTAGGGTAGGATAATTCGTATTCCGTGGGTTGACACCCACGGCTAATAAGTTTTGTTCTCCGCTTCGCTATCGAAAGCTCCACCGGAGCTTTCTTCACCCCTACGGGGCTCGGAGAGGGGGTGGGGGATGGACGTTGGCTATTGAACGGTATCCCCTACGGGGATTGGGATGGGGGTGTGGGATGGGCGTTGTCTATTGAACGGTATCCCCTACGGGGATTGGGGTGGGGGAGAAATTATCGGGTTCCGTGGGTTGACACCCACGGCTAATAAGTTTTGTTCTCCGCTTCGCTATCGAAAGCTCCACAGGAGCTTTCTTCACCCCTACGGGGCTCGGAAAGGGGGTGAGTAGTGTATATCGGGTTCCGTGGGTTTGCACCCACGGCTAATAAGTGCCGCCCCTACGGGGCTACACCACGGGGCTAACCAACGGTGGTTGGAATGTGGCATTTTTTGTAATTTTTTGGGGGAAATTTTGGGCAAATGGTGCCGTATTGGAGGGGGTGGGGGGGCTTTTTGAGGCTAAAAGACGGAAAGTTGATTGGAATTTTTAATATGTTGAAAATAAATTTTTCAGCTGGGGGAGGTAATCAACTTTTCGTCTGACGGGATAAACTTATCGTCGTCGACAAAAAATTTTTGTCGTTTTTTCTCGCTGTTTGGGTTTTTATGTGTAATTTTGCATTTTTTAAAAGCGCAATGTGCTTTTAGGGCTTTTTTTAACCCGTATCATCGTCTTTTTTGGGATAATTATTTAATTAATACAATGTTAAACCAAATTTTTAAAACATCATGAGGAAATTTCTTATGACTTGTGTGGCTTTGCTGGCCATAGCCGCGGTGACCACGGTGCCTGCAAGGGCGCAGCACCAGCGCTACACCGCCGCGGTGACCCTCTCTGACCTGCAGGTGGGCGACACCTTAGCCGAGGGGGCGATGGTGACCGACTGTAGCAGCTACACCATGGTTGTCAACCGGTATTGTGAATCTCAAAACGGCACAGATTATCAACTACACCAAACCAATCTACAGTTTCCTCAACAGTTCGATGGCCCTGTGGGCGAGAATGGACTGCTGTCGGCTGGAAACGGGATAATCACCTTCTTGCCAGTGCATGAGGATGGCGATTTCGGCAACGGACTATATCAAACCGGTGATGTGTGGGTTGTGACCAACATCAATGGCACTACCCTCTCTCTTGCTGGCGCCACCCGGGCCTATACTGCTACCCTTGCCGACGGCGGCATAGACGCTGACCACTGGGCCATATCGCCCGCCAAAGCCGCCACCACCGGAGTGGCTGCCGGCACCACCGTCACCCTCACCTACAGCGGCACACGCGAGGTGAAGAGCGTCACCGCCGCCCCCGCCCCCGCCCCAGAGCTCATCAACATCGAAGGCATCACCCTCGACATCACGGACTGCACCACATGGTCCGACATCATCGCCCGCAACCCCGGCGTGATATGGGTTGCGGGAAATGTGGTAGTGGGCAATAATGGATTTTTAACAATCAATTCTAATCTTATTCCACCATCCAGTACCTACACCCCCCCCTCGTCGAACTATCGTTGGATGCAACCTTAACCCCCCGCGGAGCGGGAGAAAAGAGACCCGCGGGAAAAAAGACAAGCGTTCATTGACATACTGAGACAAAACGGATTTTTTTTCAGCGGGGGGCAATAAACGGCGCCGGCTTGCGTTAATAGGGCAAAAATCATTCTATATGAGAACAGCCGTACACAACGCAGAACCCCGGATGACGGAAACCCCGCAACTGCGGGCGGAACTCTTCCGCCAGATAAACCCGATGCTTGACAGCGACGTGATGCTCCGCAAGATGATAGCATACGTCAAGTCGCTCCTCGCAGCCCAGCTCACGGAGCAGGAGGCCGCGCAGGACAAAGGCTACAAGGTGAGGGCTGTCGCCCCCGACATCGAGAGATGGAGCGGGTGCGCCACATTCACCCAGGAAGAGATCGACGCCGACCCAAGGAAGAAAGCAATACTGAACCGATGAAACACGTATTCCTCGACACCAACATCCTGATAGACTACGTTCAGGCACGCGCCGGCGGCGACGACGCCAAGCAACTGCTTGTGCGCGGACGAGACGGCGACATTGAGCTCTACGCATCGTTTCTCACCTTTGCAAACATGGCCTACATCCTCGACGGCAAGACCGACATCTACGAGCTGTTTGCCATGCTCACAGGGTTCATCAAAGTTCTCACGATGGACGGCAGCCAGCTACAAACGGCACTCACCCGCAGGGTAAAGGACTTTGAGGACATGCTGCAGTACCAATGCGCCAAGGTGGCTGGATGCGACGTCATCGTCACCGGCAACAAGCGGCACTACACCGAGTTCAGCGACCTGCCGCTTATGACAGCCAACGAAATCCTGAAAGAGTTGGAGCCGCTGTAGCCACAACCACCCCACACACAGAAAAAAAATATCCGCCGCGCACCCCGACTGGGGTGGCGGCTTTACGTTTTGTCTCGATGCCCCGGTAGGGGCATGACAAGGGTAGCCAGCCAATTCATCGGCTGGACGAATATAATGGACCCATGATAACAAGCAAATGAATCAATAATTATATAAAAATCAATAAACACAACAAAAAAATGAACAAATTAAAGTACTTACTGATTATGGCGCTCGCCCTGGCCTTGGGTCCGGGGGTCTGGGCGCAAGGCATTGTCTACACCCCCGGCGATGTCGGGAAGGTGCTCTGCACCGATGGTAGCGTCTATGCCACAGTCTCCGATGCTACGACCGACGGCAAGACCGCCGCGGCGAAGATTATCGTAGTCAACACCCTGACCAATAAAGGCCTGGCGTTGGCTTTAGCCGATGAAGGCTCAAAACAATGGGATGCGGCTAAAACAAGCTGCACTGCCAAGAACACCTCTATGCCTGTCAGTGGCATGACCTGGTCGCTGGCCACCAAAGACCAGTGGGATGCCATGATTGCTGCTGCAGGCGGCTACACAGCACTGCGCGACGGCTTCTCGAGCGTCGGCGGCACCAATATGCAGTCTGCTCGTTACTGGTCAAGCACTCCACAATCTTCAATTGCTGCTTATGCATTTAAATTCCAGCAAGGCAAATGGGGTGCATTCCAAATTCTTTATGACCATGTATCGTCACAAACACGTGCTTGTCTTGCTTTCGTGCCCGACCCTAATGCACTCACCCCCAACGCGGACCGTACGGTCTGGACTCTTGATTCCATGCCTGCCAGCAACATGCTGCTGAAGGTTACCTATTTTGAACAGCCAGGCCTGACCTGGTTCTACGGCACTGACACCATGCCCAACGCGGGCCTCACTGTCACACGCGGCTTCCATGCCGACGCCATACAGAACATCCGTCTCCAAGTGAGCGACACGTTCAATACCGCCCTGCGGGGCTACTTTGAATTGGATCAGGTAAGCGCACCCTCGACATGGGCGAATATTACCAGCAACTTCTTAGCTACTGACATTGCTAATTTTGTTGACAACTCCTCATTGACAGAAGAACAGGTTTTGACTTTCCCCAATCCGGATCCTGGAACAAACAATGTATATCTTATTTATGGGTTTGATGGTTATGCTGTAAAATATGTCCATTTCAACGGTACAAACGTCACCGCTGCAAGTTATGGAATGACTAAAAGCAATATTTATTATTCAATCGCTGCAGGCGTCAAGATATTCTACACCACCACTACTGTTGTCCAGGGCTTGACCCTGCGCTATGGCAGCAGCAACCCCGCTGTGGTAAGCTTCAGCAATCCTAACGACATGACCACCTTCAGCCTCAACGGCACCGGCGAGGCCGACATTTACGCCGTCTTCGACGGCGACACCACCTTCCAGTACGACTCCGTGGCCTTCCATGTCACCGTCAACGACCCCGCCACCCTCACCCTCGCCCAAAACGGCAACGGCACCGTGGAGGCTGAAACCGCCTCTACCGACACCTGGAACAAAAGCACCTGGAGCAGTTGGGTAAGCGGCACTGATGCCACCCACACCGTCGATGGTGTGACTATCTCCACTGTCAATGCGAATGCCTATAACTATGGGGGTACTACTAACCCTTTGCGTTTGGCCGCCTGGTCCAGCACTGGCAACAGCATTACCTTCGCCTCCGATGGGCCTAACTTCACCCGCATCGAGATGACGCTTGTTGATGGCAATACAATCCAGCCCAGCGATGGTTGGACTATCAGCGGCAACAGCGCCGTCTGGGAAGGCAATACTGACAGTCTTGTCATTACCAATTGCACGCTCAAAGTATCACAGATAGTCTTCATCCGCGAGAATCCCGCCATTGCCTCCACCAATGTTGACGGCCAGTACATCGTCGTCCCCGGCGCGGAGGTGAAGGTTGTGGCCACGGCCCAGGATGGCAGCTACCTCAGTGAGTGGAGCAACGGCGCCGCTGTGACCAACCGCATCAGCGACACCATCGCCCTCACCGTCAACGAGACTATGACCCTCAGTGCCTCCTTCGCACAGAATCCCACCCTCACCTTAGCCTCTGAAGGCAACGGCACCGTGGCACTTCAGCTTATTGGCAAAGACAGCACCCTCTACAGCAACGCCCTGAACACACAGGCTTTGTTCAACCAGATGACTGTTTTGGACAAGAATGGACATAACCAAGCAAATGGTCAGTGGAGTTTTGCTAGCGGCTCT
>JAFSQF010000115.1 GCA_017446745.1 Bacteroidales bacterium | reverse complement strand
GGTGGCTACTGAACGGGATCCCCTACGGGGATTGTGAGAGGTGTGGGGGTGAACGGTGGCTACTGAACGGGATCCCCTACGGGGATTGTTAGAGGTGTGGGGGTGGACGGTGGCTACTGAACGGGATCCCCTACGGGGATTGTGAGAGGTGTGGGGGTGAACGGTGGCTACTGAACGGGATCCCCTACGGGGATTGTGAGAGGTGTGGGGGGGAAACGGTGGCTATTGAACGGGATCCCCTACGGGGATTGTGAGAGGTGTGGGGGTGGACGGTGGCTACTGAACGGGATCCCCTACGGGGATTGTGAGAGGAACGAAAATGAGTTATTGTATCGCGAAAAGAACGAAAATGATGAAAAATGAGTAATAGTGAAAGAAACGAACCGTTTAATGTTAATAAAAAAAGAAGTTCTTCTTTCCTTTTCAAGGAAAAATCGTAATTTTGCAACGTCGTTTAATATGGTATGAAATTTCTAAGAAGATATCAATCAGATATATATGGTGATTATCGAGTGGCCTATCTTCGTGATGGACTGTTCTCGGGGCTTATAATATCTGCTGTTGTCTTCTTCTGCAAGCTTATCTACTATCCCATTTATGCGCCGGAAAATTATGTTACGGACCTCACGCTGCTTGTCGCGACGCTTTTCTTTACGTGGCGTTATCGCGAGCAGTTGCCCGAGAAGAAGGTTTTCTTCAAGGAGCTTATGCTTTTCGGCCTTGGCTTGGGCATCGTGGCGGCGGTGGTGTATGGCCTCTTCCTGCTGCTTTATGGCGGCGTGATAGACAGGGATTTCCCATCACGCTGCCTCGAGCATTTTATTCTTGGTGAGCAGCAGGGCAGTGGCACCGACGAGGAAAAGGCGGCCACCATAGAGGTGATGAAGAGCTATAAACTGCATACGTGGGCCTTTATCGGGGCATTCCGCACTGCGGTGATGAGCATCATGACGGCTTTCATCGCCGCCCTGGTTTTCCGCACCGAAAAAAACATTGTGAAAACTAAATGAATGAAAATCACAGATGCAATAAAAAAAAAGTTCTTTTCTTTTTCGCAGAATGCGAAAGACTCCTTGTAATGACACATTAACGCAATAAAAAATAAAAAAAAACATGGATATCAGCATAATTGTCCCACTATTCAACGAAGACGAATCGCTGCCCCATCTGGCAGAATGGATTGACAGGGTGATGAACGAGCACGGTTTCTCCTACGAAGTCATTATGGTAGATGACGGCAGCAAGGACAACTCGTGGCAGGTCATTGAGCAGCTACGTGCAAAAAATGCATGCTACAAAGGCATCAAGTTCCGCCGTAACTACGGCAAGTCTGCCGCCCTCAACGTGGGGTTCTCTCATGCACAAGGCGATGTGGTAATCACAATGGATGCCGACCTTCAGGACAGTCCCGATGAGGTCCCCGAGCTGTACCGCATGGTCAAGGAGGATGGCTACGACCTGGTGTCGGGATGGAAGAAGAAGCGCTACGATTCCACCCTGGCCAAGAACATCCCGTCGAAATTCTTCAATTGGACCACGCGAAAGATGTCGGGAATCAAATTGCACGACTTCAACTGCGGCCTAAAGGCCTACCGCCGCGATGTTGTAAAGTCTATAGAGGTTTATGGCGAGATGCACCGCTACATCCCCGTCATTGCCAAGTGGGCCGGTTTCAACAAAATAGGCGAGAAAGTGGTGCAGCATCGCAAGCGTGAGTTTGGCGTCACCAAGTTCGGACTGGACCGCTTCGTCAACGGCTATCTCGACCTCATGTCCATCATGTTCATGTCGAAATTCGGCAAACAGCCTATGCATTTCTTCGGCCTGGTGGGTTCGGTGTCGTTCTTTCTTGGATTCATCGACCTCGTGGTGGTCTGCTCTTTGCGCCTATGCGGCCGTATAGCATTGACCAACAGCGTATGGTTCTATCTGGCCATGCTTTTTCTGGTGCTCGGAGCCATGCTTTTCCTGTCGGGCTTCTTGGGTGAACTGATTTGTCGCAACTCCGCAACGCGTAACGTTTACCTTATCGAAAAAGAACTGTGCGACTGATGAATGCTCTGTTTCTTGATCGCGATGGTGTTATAAACCAGCGTATTGTTGGCGGCTATGTTACTCGCCTCGAGGATTTCCGTCTCATCGATGGTGTCCTTGAGGCCATGGCACTTTTCGCTCGTCATTTTCAGCGTGTCTTCATGGTCACCAACCAGCAGGGCATTGGCAAAGGCTTGATGAGCGAGGGCGACTTGGCAACGATTCACGCCTGGTTTGCCAAGCAGGTGGAGGACGCCGGCGGCAGGTTGGACAAGATTTACTATTGTCCGGCCCTGAAAAGCGAGCATTCTTTCATGCGCAAACCTTCCATAGGTATGGCCTTAAGGGCGCGTCGCGATTTTGATGACGTTGTCCTTCATCAATCCGTCATGGTGGGCGATACGCGTAGCGACATGCTGTTCGGCCGTCGTGCCGGCATGACGACGGTGCTGGTGGGCGACGAACATGAGGTGGCCCTCAACGCTCCTCATCTTGTGGACTATTATTTCAATGATCTAATCTCTTTTGCCAAATTCATTGATGGTCATGGGAAAGAATTTCATGCATAACAACAAAGGTCTCTTTTGGTTGCTCGCTGCCACGCTTTTTGTTGCGGCATGCGGCAGTCCTTCGTCGCAGGTGGTGGGCCGTTGGCAGCTCTCGGAATATTGCTATGGTACGGACTGTATTTCGGTGGAAGACTTCGGACATACGCAGGTGCTGGAGCTCGTCGACACCCCTACGGATATCAATAGCGAAAGTTGTCCTCAAGCCACCCTCAGACGCGGCGTGCTGTTCCAAGAGCCGACGGAAAAGGATATTCTGTGGACCCTGAATGCCAATTCCGACAGCCTTTATTTGTTCGATGCTGACGGTACAACGCTTGATATAATGTATGTCACGGAATTAGAGCATGATACCCTAATCCTTTCTTCTATGCTCTACAATATATTAATACGTCAACGCTACGAAAGAATTAACCCATAGGCATTAAATGTTAAGTTAAAGTAGGTTGTTATGATGTATCGCCCCGACATAGAGCAGCAGCCGCCGAGACGCCAAGAAAGCCGTCGTCGCCGTAGAGG
The DNA here is from genome assembly GCA_017446745.1 of Bacteroidales bacterium. Classification (GTDB taxonomy): domain Bacteria; phylum Bacteroidota; class Bacteroidia; order Bacteroidales; family P3; genus Colimorpha. The sequence continues at coordinate 17,375 of JAFSQF010000115.1, read as the reverse complement.
CATTGCGTCGCTTCCTTTGTGGCTTCTTCTGCCCGTAGTGGCCGGTATGCTTTATGTTTTTGTGTCGGCAAGGAAGGCCAGTGCGGAGGCTTATGTGGAGACAATCCTCTCCAACGATGACGCTCCGGTTACTGCGGTGAACGATGCCGATGCTGTCGATAAGGTATACCGACGTCGCCTGCATCGTGATGCGATACCCGCAGTAGATTTCAGCCGTATAGGTTATCGTGAGCTTTTCAACGACTCCAACTACGTGCAGCTCTCTGCCGCCCGCGCCAACGGCATCACCCCGACCACACTGCTCGACCCGGCGGAGAACGATGCTGTTGTACCTATTTTCAGCACCCGCTTCTATAAAGTGGACTCTATGTATCATTCGCGCCCCTTCCTGGTGCCTGAGGCTGTGTTGCTTCTCGACTATATAGCCCATCGTTATAATGAGATATTAACCTCGCAGTACCCTCATGTTGACGAATGCAGACCTATAGTTACCAGTGCTTTGCGTACGGAGCAGAGCGAGCGGCGGTTGCGCCGTGTCAACCGTAACGCCACCGACACGTCGTGTCACATCTATGGCACTACCTTCGACCTCTCGGCACAGCGCTACGAGCATGTGGCCTCGGGACGCGACACCGTCGTAGAGGCCTGCAAGGAAGCCCTGGCCCGGGCCCTCTACGAGATTCGTTACGAAGGCCTTTGCTATGTGAAATACGAGCGAGGCTCTTGCTTCCATATCACATTGAGGACCACACAGTACGACGGTGCAGAGCCGTCGGAGATGCGCAGCTACGTCAACCCGGGCTCGCCCGACTATCTGCTCACCAAGGCACCGCCACGCCCCCGGCGCCGTCACGCTGTCCAGCCTGCCAAGCAAGAAAAGACATTGCCGGCACCAACAAAGCATAAAAAAGCCAAGAAATCCTCAAGGCCTGTCAAATCGACTACAAAACAGAAGAAAACAACAGAAGATAAACCGTCAAAAACAATCAATACGAATCATATAGTGACAGATCGTGAACGCCTCTCGCTCGAACAATTCGAACGGAGGTATTGACGACCGACGACACTTCAGAGCTACGGGGCTCAAAATGAAAGTTAATTAAGAACAGTTACTTAACAAATAATAACTAAACAGAAAATGTCTCTTCAATGTGGAATAGTAGGGTTGCCCAATGTGGGGAAGTCAACCCTTTTCAACTGCCTCAGTAACGCAAAAGCACAAGCTGCAAATTTCCCTTTCTGCACCATAGAGCCGAATGTCGGTGTTATCACAGTCCCCGACGAGCGTCTCAACAAGCTGGTAGAGCTTGAGCATCCTGCCAGCGTGGTGCCCGCCACGGTGGAGATTGTTGATATCGCCGGCCTCGTGAAGGGGGCCTCGAAAGGCGAGGGGCTTGGCAACAAGTTCCTGGGCGATATACGCACCACGGATGCTATCATTCATGTGCTGCGATGCTTCGACGACGACAACGTGACGCATGTAGATGGCACTGTCGACCCGGTGCGCGACAAGCTTACCATTGACCTTGAGCTTCAGTTCAAAGACTTGGAAACTATCGAGAACCGTTTTGCCAAAGAAGAGAAGAAGGCCAAGACCGGTGGCGACCCCAAGGCCAAGAAGCTTGTTGAGGTGATGACGCTCTACCGCGATGCCCTCCTTGCCGGCAAGAGTGCCCGGACGGTGTCGCTCGACGACTCGCAACAGGAGGCGGCAAAAGACCTGATGCTTCTGACTGCTAAGCCTATACTCTATGTCTGCAACGTTGACGAAGCTTCTGTGGTAAAGGGCAACAAATATGTCGATATGGTGCGCGAAGCCGTAAAGGATGAGGATGCCGAGGTGCTCGTGATTGGCGCCGGCATAGAAGCCGACATCGCCGAGCTGGAGACCTACGAGGAGAAGCAGATGTTCCTCGAGGATTTGGGCCTCAAGGAGTCGGGCGTCAACCGCCTTATCAAGGCGGCATATAAGCTGCTGAACTTGCAGACCTTCCTCACCGCCGGGCCCAAAGAATGTCGCGCTTGGACTTTCCGCAAAGGCATGAAAGCCCCACAGACTGCCGGCATCATCCATAGCGATTTTGAACGTGGTTTCATCCGTGCCGAGGTTATCAAATTTGATGATTATGTGGCTCTTGGCAGCGAGGCGAAATGCCGTGAGGCCGGCAAAATCGCCGTGGAGGGTAAGGACTATGTGGTGCAGGATGGCGACATCATGCACTTCCGCTTCAACGTTTGACCCCGGTAGTGCACAATAATTTTTGCCTTTCGACGTTGTTAAGTAAACGGTCAAAATTAGCGCTCATATTCTTTTAACAGCAATTAACAGCAATTAACAGCAATTAAACAGCAATTATCCAGAAATTATTTATAGAACGTGAATGACCATGAATGTCCGTGAATTATCATAAATGTCAAATAAATTTGACTAATTACTTAACTGTTGATGTCTGTCGTTGATAGAAATATAAAAAAGCTCGTCTTCATGATGATGGCTCTGCTCCTGTTGGCCGCGTGCTCTACGCGCAAAGCCAACTGGAGCAATATTACCTATCATAACACTACATGCCACTACAACGTGTGGTGGAACGGCAACCAAAGCTACATAGAAGGAGAGCGCAAGTTGGCGAAAACTTTTGCCGACGACTACACCCAAATCATTCCCGTCTATCAGATTGGCAGCAAGGAACAGGCCATGACCATCTATCCTCAGATGGACAAGGCTATAGAGAAAGGTGTGAAAGGCATCAAGAAGCATAGCATCTACCTGCAGGGCCGTGAATATGTGAAGTATGTAAAAAACTGCTATCTGCTGACGGCATACGCCACTTTTCAGAAGCAGGACTATACCGGCACTGCCAATACCTGCCGGCTCATCATGAACCAGTATGCCGGCAGCAAGGAGGCCGACGAGGCTAAAATCCTGCTGGCGCGCTGCCAAACGCAGGAAAAACAATTCGCCGACGCTGAGGCGGCCCTTGACCAGCTGGTGAATGAGCAGTCCAAGGACAACTTTTCGCCACAACTTGCCGACAAGCTATACATGGCCATGGTTGAGGCCTTGCTGCCCCAGGAAAAGTACAAAAAAGCTGTGCAATACATTCGTTTGGCCCTCGACGAGACCAAGAGCAAGAAAACCAAAGCACGCCTTTATTTTATCATGGCCCAGATCTATCAGCACCTCGACAAACGTCCCACGGCAACAAAATATTTCGAGAAAGTGCTGAAAAACAAGCCCGACTACGTGATGGAGTTCAACGCAAAAATCAACATCGCTTCATGTGCCACCGAAGAGCACACCAATCTGGCGGATGTGGAAAAGAGCCTTGATAAGATGTTGAAAGATAAAAAGAACGAAGAATTCAAGGATCAGATCTACTATGCAAAGGCCGAGATGTATCTTGGCATGAAAGATGCCCAGAAAGCCTGCGACAACTACCGCCTCTCGGTGGCGGCAGCCACCAACAACCCCATGCAGAAAGCCAAGTCTGCTCTGCGTATGGCCGATGTGCTCTACGAGATGTATGAAAACTACGACGAGGCTCAGAAATATTACGATACAGCGATGCATGTCATCAAGGCCGGATATCCTCATTTCGATGAAATACGTTCCCGCTACGTAACCCTTACTGCCCTGGTGGAAAACACGCGCCTTATCCATCGCAACGACAGCCTGCTGCTCTGGGCCGACATGGAACCCGCCGAACGGAATGCCCTCATCCAGAAAAAAATAGCCGACCTCGTCCAAAAAGAGAAAGAAGAGGCCGAACGGCAGATGATTGAAGAGCTCAACAACGAGGCAAAAGCTCAGCAGAACACCTTGCAAGGCGACTGGTACTTCTACAATCACAACACCGTCAGCAAGGGCAAACAGACTTTCCGCCAGCGTTGGGGCATGCGCCCCCTCGACGATTACTGGTTCCTCTCAAAACGCACCGCATTCGCAATGGGCTCGATGATTCCCGGCATGGACTATCAGGACGAGGAGGAGGGCGAACTGGCATCCGACAGCACCTCCGTCGACAGCACAGCCACTGCTATCAATCCCCGCGAAAATCCTAACGACCCTCATAATGCGGCCTATTATCTCAAGGACCTCCCCAAGACGCAAGGACAGCGCGACACCATGCACATGGACATCGCCCGCTGTCTGCTCAACGCCGGCTATATTTACTACGATGGCATAGAGAACACCGAACGTGCCTTGGAATGCTACCTCCGCCTGGCCAAGGATTATCCGGAGAACGACGAAATCGTTCAGGCATTCTACCAGCTATGGCGTATCTACAGCAAACAGGGCAACACACCCAATGCCAACTACTACAAGGACATGGTCCTCATGGGCTTCCCCGACTGCGACTATGCCAATATGATTCGCGACGATGAGTATTATCTCGAGATAATAAAACGCAGTGAGGTGGCTCAGAATGAATATGGAACGGTCTACAACCTCTATCGAAGGAAGAAATACCGCGACGTGGTGGCTCATGTGGACCAGGCTCTCAGCACCTACACCGAACAGCCCCTGATGGGCAAGTTCCGCTACTGGAAAGGGTTGGCGTCGGCTCAGTTGGGCGACACTTCGATGGCTGTCAACTCATTCGAGATTATCGTGGCCGACTATCCCGACACCATGAGGCTCGTACAACTCGCCAAAGAACAGCTCACCTACCTTCGCACAGGCTACTATTCGTCGGCCACAGCCAGCGGAGACGACATCACAGCCCTCGATGAGGCTAAGGGCAAGAAACGTTACAATGAAAACATCGACGACCCTACTGTGGCTTCGACATCATCAAAGCGGCAAGAGCCTGGCACCGAAGAGGAGCTGCCTCGCGAAAGCCTCATGTTCCGCTACAAGGAGAACATGCAGCACTATGTAGCCATACTTATCAACGACAAGAAAATTGTGGCCACACAACTGCAGTACGCCCTGGCCGATTTCAACATGAAGTTCTATGCCAACAATGGTTACCGCTCCAGCCCGCTGCTCTTCACCGACACCATTCAGCTGCTCACGGTGCACCGCTTTAAAAATGCCCAGGAGGCCGAAGACTATTGCACGCATCTGAAACTCGACGACAGCCCCCTGTCGAAATACGACCCCAAGGACTATATGGTCTTCAGCATTTCACTACAGAACTACAATACATTCTATGCCCAGAAGAATATCGATGCCTATATAAAATTCTACGATAAATACTATAAGAAATGACCGGCGACAGCAAATAGATAGAACCTACTTACGCTGTATTGTAATCGAAATATCTTTCCGTGGGCTCACGCCCACGGCTAATAAATTTAGTTCTCCGCTTCGCTATCGAAAGCTTCACTGGAGCTTTCTTCACACCTACGGGGCTCAAAATGAATGTTAATTTTGAACAGTTACTTAAAAAATAAAACTACATAAAATGGCAAAATTCGCAGAAATGGAAACAATTATCAACACTATTGCAAAAGGCACAACCATAAAAGGAGGTATCAGCGCCGTGGGCGATTTTCGCCTCGACGGTATTCTGGAAGGCAACATCACGCTCAACGGGAAGCTTGTGGTGGGCGAGTCGGGCTACATAAAAGGCAATGTGGTGTGCCAAAATGCCAACATCATTGGGCATGTAGAAGGCAACATCTCGGTCAAGGAGCTTCTGGCGCTCAACAGCACAGCCAACGTAAAGGGCGACATACTCATCAACCGCTTAAGCATCGAACCGGGTGCCACCTTCACCGGTACGTGCCGCATGCTTGACGAGGTGCGCAAAGAGAACGAGATGCGAGCCAACGAGCAGGGCGTGGGCGATAATGAGTGACCGTAGGTTTGACAATTGGATACGCTATTCAACCCTGGGCATAGAGATGGCAGTCATTATCGGAGCTGGCGTGTGGGGCGGTGTAGCCCTCGACCGGCGCAGGAATGGCACATTCCCTCTGTTTACCATCCTTTTGTCTTTCGTAGGGTTTACTGTGGCCATAATACGCCTCTTCCGTTCCACTCGCTAAACATTGATATCCATCTGTAAACAACAACTATAAGACCCCGAACACATGGAAAAACTCTTTCTGGAATGGGCCGGAGAACCGTGCACCAATAAGATTCAGATTACGGCCAATGGCTCCAATCGGCTATATTTCCGACTGGAAGGAGCTACGAAAAGCTGTATTGCTACAGTAAACCAAGATGTAAGAGAAAACGAAGCGTTCTTTTTCTTCGCCGACGAGATGAGGAAGAGAGGCATCAACGTGCCTGAAGTTTTCGCCGTCAGCGGCGACCGGACCACATATCTGCAAGAAGACCTGGGAAATGTGTCGCTCTATACTTTCATCACTACAAGGAAAACCAATGGGGTGGATGTCGACGACCTGATACGCGAACAGTATAGAAAAGCTATAGACAGCCTGGTGATGATGCAAACCATATGCAGCGACATAGACTTCACACATGCCTATCCTCGCCCACGGTTCGACTGTCAGGCTATCCAATGGGACCTGAACTACTTTAAGTACTATTTCCTGCGGCTCTTTCATGTCCCGTTCGATGAAGAGCTGCTTGAGGCCGACTTCCGCACATTTACCAATTTCCTGGTAGATGGCGACTGCGACTGTTTCATGTTCCGCGACTATCAGTCGCGCAACATCATGCTGCGAGACGGTGAATTGTGGTTTATCGACTTCCAGGGGGCACGCCTCGGGGCACCACAGTACGACCTTGCTTCGCTGCTTTTCAGCTCCAAATCCGACATTCCCGACAATATAAGGAAAGAATTGCTGGAATATTATCTTGACCGCCGTCAGGAGGCATTGCAAGAGTCGGGGTTAGACCGAGAGGCATTCCGCGTCCGCTTCTACGCTTATGTGCTGGCGCGCATCATGCAGGCCATGGGAGCCTATGGCTATAGGGGCATTGTAGAAAAGAAAGAGTATTTTGTGCGTAGCATCCCTTATGCCGTCAGGAACTTGCGCCAGATTATCAACGAGTTCCCCCTTCCCGTCAGTCTGCCGCACCTGACGGGAGTGTGGAGAGCCATAACCGAGATGATAGAATATACGCCCGAGAAAGAAGGCCTCACCATAAGCATCTTCAGCTTTTCGTACCGCAAAGGCATACCCTTCGACAAGTCGGGCAATGGCGGCGGCTATGTGTTCGACTGCCGTGCGCTCCCCAATCCGGGGCTCATCGACGAGTATAAGACCCTCAACGGACGCGACAGCGAGGTGGTGGACTTCTTCCAACGACATCAAGAAACTGAAGAGTATCTTAGTCACGTCAAGGCTCTTGTGAAACAGACCATAGAGACCTACATGGAACGAGGCTATACGCGTTTGATGCTCAACTTCGGATGCACAGGTGGGCGGCATCGCTCAGTCTATTGCGCCGAATACATCGCACGTTACATACGCGACAATTACAGTTGCAACATCTCGCTGCATCATCTTGAGCAGAGCAAACTGCGACAAAATGAAGAGTGAGGAGCCACAATAACCCATTTTTTTGCATAAAAAGATATTAAAGACCCTTTTTATCGCTATGTCTTAAAAGTTTGGTATCTATTGTTTTATTGCTTTACTGTAAAAAAAACTTTTTTCTTTTGCTTTCGAGAAAATAAATTTTCGTACATTTGCAAACTCAAATTTCGATTAAAACGTAAAAATATTTATAAAAATGAGCAAAACTGGATCTATTATCCTCAAGAGCGTCCTTGGACTTTTGATTGTGTTCCTGGCCATCATGATTTTCCTCTGCGTCAATCGCCCGCAGCAGCGTGAATCGGAATACTTTACACGTCGTGACGCCTGCGGCGAGAAATTGAAAGTCATCCGTACTCTCGAAGAGGCCCATAAGCAGGCCTATGGCACTTATTGCGGCGACTGGGACACCCTCCTCATCAACCTCAGGAAGCAGGAGATGCGTGTCATGAGTAAGGAAAAAGCCCCCAACGCCCCCGATTCGGTATACGATATGCCCGAACTCGAGGCCATCCGCAAGGGCTGGATTGTACAGAAAGAAGTCAAGGTGGTGCCTCTGGAGAAACTTCGTGAGGACAAGAAACTCACCCTTACCGACGAGCAGTTGGCCGAAGTTATCTACGTGCCTTACACCCACCGTCAGACCAAGTTCACCATCAAGGCCGACTCGGTGGCCGCCTCGCTCTCCGGAGCCGGCGACAAGCTGCCCACATTTGAAGCCTACGTGACTCTTGACGACCTCTATGCCGACTATATCAACGAAGATAATGCCGGCGGCTTCAGCAAGTTCGTCGAACTTTTCACCGGTAGCGACGCCCAATGGCTGATTAATAAAAAGGCCGAGTTGAAAGACATGGACCGCTTCCTTGGCTGGAAGGTCGGTGACATCACTGCCCCGGTCACCGAAGGCAACTTTGAATAATAAACCTTTGTTTTATGTCATATAGAATCAACACTTTTATCACTTCAGACAAAGTCGTTGCATCGTATGAAAAAAGATTATCCATTTGCCTTTTGTCAAATGGATTTTCTTTTTCACTGACAAGCGTGCACGATGAGCTCCTGGCCATTGCCGAGGTGGAGTGCAAGGTCGATGCTCCGATGGCAGAACTTTTGACCACTATCAAAGGGGTCTTTTCAGAGCTGAATATCCAGCCGTTCGGGCTTAAGGAGTGTGAGCTGGTGGTGAGCAGCAGGCAGTTCGTGTGGGTGCCACAGCATCTCTACGATGAGAACCGCCGTCGCGACTATCTGGAGGCACTCTGCACCCTTGAACGAGGCTTTGATGTCGTGACGTCCTTAAACACAGACATTAAGTCGTGGATGATATTTAGTGCCGAAAGCAACAAAGTGTCGGCGTTTAAAATCGCCTGTCCGGGTTTGAAGATACGCTGCCAGCACGACAAACTGGTGAATGCGATAACGTTGGAAAATAGTGATTTCAAATCGCTCCTGCTTGTTAATGTCAGGGATGGTGAAGCCGATTATGAAGTGCTTTGCAACAAAAAATTGCAACTGTCCAACACGTTCGACTGTGCCAATTTTGATGAGGTTGTTTTCCATGCCCTGAACCTAACCAAGCAGTTCCATCTGGAGGATGCGCAGCTCAGCATCGCACTGTGCGGCGATATCGACAGGGAACGTTATGCGCGAATACGGCCGTTCTTCCCGAGCGTGACGCTCTATAACGGTAGGCCGCTGATGTTGACCAACCCCGAGATGCAGCATATACACCTCTACCGCTACGCCACAATACTCTGATTTTACTTCCTTAAATCTACATCCAAAGTGCGCATAATAGCCGGAACATTGAAAGGGCGACGCCTGAACCCGCCAGCCAACCTGCCAGTCAGACCCACTACCGACATGGCTCGTGAGAGCTTGTTCAATATCTTGAACAACTATGTTGACTATGAGGAGTGTTCGGTGATGGATCTCTTTGCCGGTACCGGAGCCGTAAGTATTGAGTTCGTTTCGCGCGGAGCGCGCGAGGTTACAAGCATCGATATCAACAATGCATGTACGGAGTATATTAAAGACGTGTCTAAGCAGATGAATATTAGTAATATTCATGTCGTGCGTGCCGATGTCTTCGACCTGCTTCGCCGAGCCAACCGCAAGTTCGACATCGTCTTTGCAGACCCTCCATATTCGCTGCACGACCTTCCGAAGCTTCCCGACCTCGTATTCCAGAGCGAAATACTCAGCGACGATGGTATTTTCATCCTTGAACATCCCAAGGAATTCACTTTTGAAGAGCATGCCCATTTCTGGCAACATCGAGCCTATGGGAAAGTCAACTTCACATTTTTCGCCATGGAAATGACTGGCGATTAGGCAATAGATGTCAATGCGCTTTGGTATTATATTGAAATACAATACTATTATATATATAATTTAATACAACTAACATACAATGCAAGCAATAGTTAAAACCAATTTTCATTTCCCCAAACAGAAGAGCCTCTATGTCGGCAAAGTACGCGATGTGTACAATATCGACGATAAGTATATGGCCATGGTTGTCAGCGACCGCATCTCGGCCTTTGATGTGGTGCTTCCCAAGGGCATACCATTCAAAGGACAGGTGCTGAACCAGATAGCGTCGAAATTCCTCGATGCCACTGCCGATATCGTTCCCAATTGGAAACTGGCCACTCCCGACCCGATGGTTACGGTAGGCCTCAAATGCGAGGGTTTCCGTGTCGAGATGATAGTGCGAGGATATCTGGCCGGTTCGGCATGGCGCGAATATAAGGCCGGTAACCGCACATTATGTGGCATCACACTTCCCGAAGGGATGGTGGAGAACCAAAAATTCCCCACGCCAATCGTGACGCCCACCACCAAGGCCGATGAAGGGCATGATGAGAATATCTCGCGCGAGGAGATTATTAATACAGGGCTGGTTTCAAAAGAAGATTATGACCAGCTGGAACGCTACTCGCTGCAGCTCTTCGCACGTGGCACTGAGATAGCCGCGAAAAAAGGACTGATACTCGTCGACACAAAATACGAGTTTGGTAAACGCGATGGAAAAATCTACCTCATCGACGAAATCCACACACCCGACAGCAGCCGCTATTTCTATGCCGAAGGCTATGAGGAACGACAGGCCAAGGGCGAGCGTCAACGACAACTTTCAAAGGAATTTGTAAGAGAATGGCTTATGGCAAATGGTTTTCAGGGCAAAGAGGGACAGCAGGTGCCGGAGATGACAGACGAGATAGTTAATTCTATCACCGACCGTTACATAGAGCTCTACGAGCATATCACTGGCGAGAAGTTCGTCAAGGCCGACGACTGCACGGACATCAATGCTCGCATAGAACGCAACGTGACGGAATGCCTAAGTAAGCTGTGAAGAATGCCCTTTGAAAAATGAATAGTGACAAGCCTGTTGACTTTTTTTTTTGTTGAGCAGGCAAGAATACTTGACATCTAACTTGTTCGTTTGATGTGTTGATTTGTGTGGTGACAATTAAACAGATGAACAAGTGGTGACGTTTGCTTATTGAGAACAGCATCCTTTGCTTCTTATTAAAAAAAACGATTAACTTTCAGGTTTTTAAGTTGAAACGAATTCCACATACATTCACTATAGTATTTGCTCTCATTATATTCGCCGCCCTGCTTACGTGGATAATCCCGGGCGGCGAATTTGTGAGGGAGACTGTTGAAGTGATGAATGCCGATGGCACCACTACGCAACGAGAGGTGGTGCAAAGCGACTCGTTCCATTTTGTGGAGCGCAGTCCACAGACATGGCAGGTGTTTTCGTCGCTGTTCTCAGGCTTTTGCGACAAGGCCGATATCATCATTTTCATACTGATGGTAGGCGGAGCCTTTTGGATTCTCAACAATAGCCATGCCATAGATATAGGAGTGATGGCATTTCTGCGCCGAGTGCAGCGATTGAACCGCTTCAGACTGTTTAAAACAATTGGTGTTGATAATGTTATCATCGCACTTGTGATGATAGTCTTCAGCTTGTTTGGTGCTGTTTTTGGCATGAGCGAGGAGACCATCGCTTTTGTGATAATCTTTGTCCCGCTGGCCATTTCTATGGGCTATGATTCAATAGTTGGAGTATGTATGTGCTATATGGCAGCGCATGTGGGTTTTGCGGGAGCGATGCTCAACCCATTCACTATAGGCATAGCGCAAGGCATAGCAGGATTGCCACTCTTCTCGGGACTTGAGTATCGTTTCTTTTGCTGGATTGTGCTGACTATTATAGGCATAACATTCGTGCTGCTTTATGCTCGTAGAGTGAAGCGACACCCAGAAAAATCACCTGTCTATAGCCTTGATGCCTACTGGCGTGAACGTCGTGAGCAGCAAGCACTTAATACAGTGCAGTATCACACTCCTCGAGTGGCATGGGTGGTGTATGTGTTGCTTGGTGGTGTCCTGGTATGGAGTGCTATACGTTATCCTTTGACTACCATTGCTATAGGTAATGGCAGCAGCGCAGTGAGCCTGCTGCCGGTTCTTGCCGGACTATTTCTGATCACGGGATTTGTGGCATTGCGCAAGTCGGTACATTTTTTTATACTTGACTTGTTGTTTTTCACGATTTTCTATTTGGTTGTTGGCGTGTTGGGCTACGATTGGTATGTGAAGGAGATTTCCGCGCTTTTCTTAGCCATGGGATTGTTGTCGGGCATTGCCGACAAGCAAAGTGCCGACGACCTTGCGAAGCTCTTCCTGGCGGGTTGCAAGGATATCCTTTCTGCTGCCCTTGTCGTTGGGCTTGCCAGCGGAATCATCTTCGTGCTACGCGACGGCAAGGTTATCGACACCATCCTCTATGGATTGACGCGTTCGCTTGCCCAGGCCGGGGAGGTGACATCAATGGGTGCCATGTATGTTTTCCAGACGGCGCTGAACATCATCATGCCGTCAGGAACCGCCAAGGCGGCGTTGACAATGCCTATCATGACCCAGTTTGCGGACCTCACCAATATCTCGCGGCAGGCCGTGGTGTTAGCCTTCCAATTCGGCGATGGCTTCACCAACATGCTCACGCCCACCTCCGGTGTACTCATCGGATGTCTGGGGGTGGCTAAGATTCCTTATGCCACATGGCTTCGCTGGGTATGGAAATTCATCCTCTTGCTTATATTTGTTGGCTTCATTCTCATACTTCCAACCCTATTCATACCCCTCCCGGGCTTTTGATAGGTGAAGAGAGGACGGTCCTTCTATTGGTGGGCATGGGTCCATCTCTTGGTGGGCGGAAGTAATAGCCTGCACAAAAAGTAAAATACATTTCTGAAAACAACAGCAACAATGAAAAAGATACTTCTCTTAATAGCAGTTCTTGCTGTAGGTACACTTACGGCGCAGGACACCAATTATATGCGACAGGTGTTGCGCGAGCTTACATCAGAGCGTTTCCACGGACGAGGATATTCGTATAGAGGCGACAGCATCGCTGCAAATTACATACGCGGCGAGTTGCGCCGTCTTGGGGTGAAGCCGTTGATTCCCAGTTTCTTTCAGGACTATACTTTCAGCGTTTTTTCTATGGAGGGGCCGTTGGACTTCGCCGTCAATGGCAAGCGTCTGAAGGCCTACAGCCAGTATAGGGTTCCGGCGTGGTCCAAATCGACCTGGGGCGACTATAAGGTGCTGACACTACCGCCGGAAACGATAGTCGACGCCGCAAAACTCAAGGCATTCCTCCGCAAGAATAATGACAAACTGGAGGATGTGTTCATCTATATCGATGCGAGCAATACTGAAAAGCTTAGCGAGGCAGAGAAAAAGCTTTTCAACAACACCATAGCAGGACTTCAGCGTCGCAACCCTTTCAACTCACGGGGTGTAATGGTGGGAATGGAGCAACTAAACACCTATTCGCCAGCCAACACCAACTACGAGCATGGCTATGCCTATGTAGAGGTGCTGTCTGCCGAGATGCCAAAGAAAGTCAAGCAGGTTAACTGTCATATCTTCACCCAGTTTCATCCAGCATATAAGACGCAAAACATCTACGGTTATGTGCCTGGCGAGGTTGACACGATGATTGTTTTCACGGCACATTACGACCACCTGGGCACGATGGGCGATTCGGTGACCTTCTATGGGGCGCACGACAACGGCAGCGGTGTGGCGGCAGTGATGGACATGGCGCGAATGGCAGTGTTCGAGCATCCGCATTACACCATGGTATACTGTTTCTTCAGTGGAGAAGAGGCCGGGCTTCAGGGCTCAAAATATGCCGTGGAGCATCCACTGTTTGATTTCGACAAGGTGCGGCTGCTCGTAAATATCGACATGTTTTGCGGAGGCGACGAGGGCTTGATGGTTTTCAATGCTGATGTGCCAGAGACGCAGCCTTTCATCGAACGGCTGGAGACCCTCAACAGTGCCCTGGAGGTGACCCCCGAGATACGACGTCGCAAAAACCGTCCCAACAGCGACCATTGGTATTTCTCGCAGCATGTACCGACCCTATATATACTTACCATGGGGCAACGCTACGGAGGCTATCACGACCCCGACGACACCTGCGACCGCTGCGGCCTCGAGAACTATATGAATTTCATAACGCTCATTTCATCACTAACATTCTAACTGTTCGGGAGGAGTCCCCCAGCCCGGACGCAACATTAATGTGGGTGTAAAGCTGTGTTATTAAGAAATAAGTGACAATGAAAAAATAAGGTGATACAATAAAGCCCTGGAGGGGCTTTCGGTTGCGTCGGATTTGCAATCCGACGCAAAATATTATAAGGATTTTTAATCCGCAAAATAACGGATTAAAAATCCTTATAATGACGGTAAAAAAATAATGTGTAACGATAGTGATGTAAAAAATGCAACTATAATTCGTGTAAATTCATTTCGTCTGCGAAAATATAGTTTTATATTCGGTGTCGCATATCTTGAAAATCATGTAATTCATGCCAATTCGTGCTAATTCGTAGACCCCCAAAAAACAATCGTTTTACTTTTTTTTGCGCCTACCCGATTGTATCAACTTATTTTTTACTTATTGCTTAGCAATAATTAAGTGACAATGAAAAAATAAGTTGATACAATAAAGCCCTGGAGGGGCTTACTCTCAATAACCCCGCACATAGTGTGGGGCTGTTGACAACCAATAATCTATGCGTTTCGTAGAAACGCGCTCTCATTTTATCCATCATATTACCTTATTTTTTGACCGTTTACTTATGCTTACTTATGGAAAAAAAAAACATCTGTATGTGAATTATTTTGTGTATCTTTGCAGCCGCATTTTGCAACGATAACAATACTGCCCATAATATGGCCATAAGGAACAAATATCGCTACCTAAACCTTTATATCTGTTTAAATATCAGAGGCTTATTGGATTTATACCCCCCCCCACAACAGCGGACACACGGCTGTTGAATTCGGGGTTGAGTTCCCTCGTATTTTTCATGATTTGGCTTTCCGCTGCCGCAGTCTTTTGTGGCGGAAGGCTACTTTTGTCTTTCACCTGAGGCGGGCATAATGTACGAAACGACTATTTTTAATCCAAACAAATAATAACCCCAAAAGAGTATGTTTATGAAAACAAGAGTCATTACCCTTTCGTCCATACTGATGATGGCCTTGTCGGGCGCTCGGGCGCAGACCACGGTGACCGTCACCCCCGTGCAGGGGCAGACGAACCAGTGGCAGCTGACGATGCCTGCCGGCAACGTTCAGTTGAATGTGAACTACAAGACGCCGACCACGCTGACGCTTACCTATGGCGGCGCCGCCATCACCGCCGGCGGCGTGAACACCTATCTGGGCGACGAGGCCCTGTTCCTCGACTCGCTCGCCGCCGTGGTGACCGACAACAGCAGCCAGGCCGTCGCAAGCCCAACTTTCACCGTCACCAGCTCGAACCCCTCGGTGGTGGCCTTCGGCACCGAGGGCACTGCCTCGGGTGCGCTGGCCGACATCCGCTTCCTCGCCACCGGCACTGCCACGCTGACCATCCTCTTTGACGGCACCGACGACTACGCCACCTCCACCGCCACGCTGGCGCTCACCGTCGGCGAGCACACCTACACCGTCACCATCGACGACGGCGGCATCGACACCGCGCACTGGGCCATCAGCCCTGCCACGGCCGTCACCACCGGCGTCACTGCCGGCACCCAGGTGCAGGCCACCTACAGCGGCACACGCAAGGTAAAGAGTGTCAGGGCTGTGAAGAAGGGTCCTGCCGTCACAACGCTTGACAACAACACCACCGCATGGACGGCAGGCACTTTCGCCGTGCCCGCAGGCGGACTGACCTACAGCGACGCCATCACCGTGAGCGGCGACGTGACGCTGACGCTGACCGACGGCGAGACACTCACCCTGAACTCCGGGCTCAGCCTTGCCAGCGGCGCAACGCTGACCGTCGAGGGCACCGGCACGATGAACGTCAACGGCACGAACGGGGCCGATAATAATAGTAATGACATGGAAGCATCAGGAGGTTCTGGTACTGCAGCTATCAGCGGCAGCGGCACGCTCGTTTTGACCAGCGGCACGGTGACAGCCATCGGCGGCAAAGGTGGCAATGTTTCTGACTATGGAGTTGAATGCAAAGGCGGTCACGGTGCTGCGGCCATCAGCTGCACACTGACTGTAAACGGCGGCACACTGACAGCCACCGGCGGTAATGGCGGTAGTCTTACAAACGGCTTTGGGCCTGAGGGAGTGGCTGGCAACGGTGGTGCTGGCATCAGCGGTGCTCTGACCGTAAACGGCGGCACGCTGACAGCCACCGGCGGCAACCGTGGTGCAAAGTCAAGTGGACCTGGCGCCAGTGATGGCAACATCGGCCGAGGCGTCAGCAGCACCTGGACGGCAGGCACCGGCATCACCTTCTCCGACTCTGCCAACGGCACCAGCTGGACAGCAAACACCGGCACCTCGTCAACGCAGCGATACGTGAAGGCCGAGTAATATTCATCTAACACGGGGGCATCTCCCCCTGTGAGGCATTGAACCCAAGGAGGGCGGCACCGGAAGCCACGGCAAGCGGACGCCGCCCTCTGTTTCTCACCCTCTGAGCCCTCAGCGGACATCAACATGAGTGACAAATCATAGAAAATCTTTACAAATCTGACAAATACGGTTGCAGATTGAGTTGATTGATGAATATATAGCAATCATCAAAAAATAAGTTGATACAATCAGACAGGTGCAACAAAAAAACGGAAAAGACTGTGTTTGCGCGCGTTTATGCGACGTGGTACGCGGGCGTCCTCGCCTGCGATTTGAACACGAACCTCACGGATGCTTTTTTTTGAACACGAATCTCACGAACCACACGAATGTTTTTTTTCTCTACAGATTACACGAATTACACGGATTTTTTTTTGAACACGAATTAACACGGATTCTTTTTTTCTCTACGGACTACACGAATTACTCGGATTATTTTTGTCTACGAATTAAGTGACAATGAAAAAATAAGGTGATACAATAAAGCCCTGGAGGGGCTTACTCTCAATAACCCTGCACATAGTGTGGGGCTGTTGACAACCAATATTCTATGCGTTTCAATAAAGCCCTGGAGGGGCTTACTCTCAATAACCCCGCACATAGTGTGGGGCTCTTGACAACCAATATTCTATGCGTTTCGTAGAAACGCGCTCTCATTTTATCCATCATATTACCTTATTTTTTATCCTTACTAACACGAATTTAGTATCATAAACCCGTCTTTCAGTTCCAATGTTCCGCAACATTAAAACTTTTTTGAAGAAAAAATTTGCAAGTTTGTTTGAAAAGTTTATTTTTGTAATCGGAAATTTTATTGAAAAGTGTAGTTTTTTCGTTATAAAAACTATTGAAAAGTGTAGTTTTTAACTACGAGAAATTATTGAAAAGTGCGATTAAGCGAGCGCAGAGCCAAGCATCTTATGCTTGAGCTATGCCGAGCG
>JAFSQF010000017.1 GCA_017446745.1 Bacteroidales bacterium | reverse complement strand
TGCACCCATAATTGTTCTATTTTTTTGTTTTTAATTTCACTGCAAAGATACGAACAATTCCTGACATGGGCGACAGTTTGCCTATAAAGTTATCAACAATCTGTTGCCCATGTTGTTAATACCGCGTTTGCGGAATTTAGGAGAAAGACGAAAAAATAATTGTAAGATAAAAGCGACGAGTGACGGTCCCACCAATCACTAATCATCAATCACCAATCACTAATCACTAATATGAAACAACTTATCTTAGTACGCCACGGCGAGAGCGAATGGAATAAGCTCAACCTCTTCACCGGCTGGACCGATGTAGACCTCACCGAGGCTGGTCGCCACGAGGCTTTCGAGGCCGGCAAGCTCCTCAAGACGGAAGGCTTCCGCCCTCAGCTCTGCTTCACCTCCTACCTGAAACGTGCCGTACGCACCCTCAACCAAATTCTCGAAGCCATGGACATGGATTACCTGCCCGTCGAGAAAAGCTGGCGTCTTAACGAGAAAAGCTATGGAGCCATCCAAGGGCTCAACAAAGCCGACACGGCGAAAAAGTATGGCGACGAGCAGGTGTTGCTGTGGCGTCGCAGCTTCGATGTGCAACCTCCAGCGCTTGACCTCCACGACGAGCGCAGCCCTCGTATGGACCCGCGCTACGCAGAGCTCAGCGACGCCGAGATACCCCTCACCGAATCGCTCAAGGACACCATAGCGCGCCTGCTGCCCTACTACAACGGCGCCATTCTGCCGTCGTTCCAAAGCCACGACACCGTTATGGTGGTTGCACATGGCAACAGCCTTCGTGGCATCGTCAAGGAGCTGCGCCAGATGTCGAACGACGAAATCATAAAGTTCAACATACCTACGGCAGTACCCTACATTTTCCAATTTAGCGACGATATGAAACTGGAAAAACACTATTTTTTGGGCGACCAGGAAGAAATTCGTAAAAAAATGGAAAGGGTTGCAAATCAAGCTAAAAAGAAGTGAAAAAGATTTTTTTCTCAAAAAAAAAGAAAAAAAATTTTGCCGTATTGCGAAATCTTAGTACTTTTGCACTCGATTTAGCAATCAGTGATAGGCGAGGAGTGACGAGTGAGAAGAGAGCTAACAGGTGATTTAATCTGGTTACGAATCACGCCGAGCAGATCACGGATACCCGGAGAGGTGGGTGAGTGGCTGAAACCAACAGTTTGCTAAACTGTCGTACTCGATTAGGGTACCGGGGGTTCGAATCCCCCCTTCTCCGCAAGAACGCCTCATCAAAAAGTGGCGTTTTTTTATGTCCACAGCGGGATGTAGCGTAGTCCGGTTATCGCGCCTGCTTTGGGAGCAGGAGACCCCCAGTTCGAATCTGGGCATCCCGACAAGAGCAAGACCAAGGCCCCGTAGCTCAGCTGGATAGAGCAACTGCCTTCTAAGCAGTAGGTCCTGCGTTCGAATCGCAGCAGGGTCACAAAAAAACAGGTGAAACAGCAGTATCACCTGTTTTTTTTTACTATTCATGCAAGTGTGGATGCCTGCGTGGCAGAATGCACGCTGGGGGACGCCTGATGACAGCGTGGTGGCATTATTTGAGTTCGATGATGTCGGACCATCGGGTGGTGTAGTTGGGGCTTTTGAAGTCGTAGCGGATGGCATCGGCGAAGCTGGTGGCTTTGCCGGAAGCATCTTTTGGGCGGAACTGCTGGGTGCCGATGATGACGGTCTCGCTGCCGTGGATTTTGTTCAGTTTGTCGAGAGCCTTGTCAATACGTCGCATCTTCTCGCAGTGTTCGGCATCGAAGTCAAGCAGGTTGGTTTGTATGCCCTGGCTGCATTCCACGCTCATCACTATCACTCCGGCGCGTTTATATTGGAATCCAGGGCGGTATTTTTTTTCCAGGGCCTACATGGCGCGTTTCACTATGTTTAACGACGCATTGGAGGGCGTCAGCAGGCGCACTTCGCCGAAGTTGGAGTACTGCTGAAGGTCGTCGCGGAAATGATTGAATAGCGGAAATAGTCGGGGGCTTCCTGCCGGATGATGGTCATCACACGCCCCGTGAGGTCGCCATAGAGCTCATAGTTGCTCGAGAACACGGCGATTTTCTGTCCGGGGAACTGCTCGGCGAGCTTGAAGTATGGCGTGCCGGCCTTGATGCCCATGCGTTTAGTCTCGTTGCTGCGTGCCACGACGCAGCCGTCGTTGTTCGACAGCACCACGACGGGCTTCCCCTTGAGGTCGGGTCGGAACACTCGTTCGCAGCTCACATAACAGTTGTCACAGTCAACTACAGCGTACATTAGTGTTGGTTTGTAGGTTGCAACGGTGTTGCAATACTGTTGCAACGGTGTTGCGATACTGTTGCAACAGTGTTGCAACATACAGAACAATTATTAATCTTGACTGGGAGGCGTTGAAGGCTGATTGGCTCGGAGCTCCACATTTTTCACTACAAGGCGCGAGAACTCGTAGAGCAGGTAGAGGGGCATGGCCACAATGCAAAGGGTGAAGACATCGGTGGAGGGGGTTATAAAGGCAGCCAGCGCGAGCACGACGACGATGGCCACCTTGCGGTAGCGCGACAAAAAAGAGGACTTCAGTATTCCTATACGCGCGAAGAAATAGGCCACTATGGGCATCTCGAACACCAAGGCCATGCTCAAGAGCAGGCCTAAGAAGGTGCTGATATAGGAACTGAGGGAAATCTGGTTGACTACCTGCTGGCTTACCTGATAGTTGCCCAAGAAATTATACGTCAGCGGGAAGATGAGGAAGTAGGCCAGTGCCAACCCCAGGAAGAACTGGAAAAAGAAAGCCACCACGGCCACCGCGGCCACGTGGCGTTCGTCGGCGTAGAGCGCTGGGCGAACGAATAGCCACACTTCGGTGAGCAGGTAGGGCAGCGCCAACACAGCGGCCAGGTAGAACGACACGCGGAGATGGGTCATCAGCTGGGCCGCAAGGTTGATGTTGAGCAGCTGCACCTGGCCGACGTTGGGGCAGAGCCCCGGCGCGCCAAGAGCCTGCCCCATGTGGCAGAAAGCCCTGTAGGTGATGAAGTCGGGGCTGGCGGGAGCCAGCACTATGCCGCCAAACACAAAATCCTTGAAACAGAACAATGCTGTGGCGAAAGCCACCACCACGGCAAAGCAGCGCAGCAGCACCCATCGCAGCACCTCTACATGCCCCCAGAAATTCATTCTTTGTCGGAGCCTTTCTTTGTGGCTGTGGGTTCGTCGAGATTCACCTCTTCTTCCACGTTCTTCATGGCGTTCTTGTATTCTTTTACGCCTTTGCCAAGTCCGCGCATCAGCTCGGGAATCTTCTTTCCGCCAAAAAGGACGAGGACAATGATAAGGATGATAATAATCTCTTGTCCACCAATTAGTAATAGATTCATGGTTGTTGAATTGTTGAACTGTTTATTTGTAGGAGGCTAAGCATCGAGCTTTGCCTATATCAAGCATATTTAAATGTTAATGTTTTCAAAACATATAATGTAGGTTCTTTTTATTGCGAAAGAAGCGAAAAACGAAATATGCAATCGCAGATTTCACTACTCTTCCTCTGGAGCGCAAATCCAGATAATCAGGTAGACCCAGAAGCCGAAACTCATTGTTAGAAGTGCAATGAGGAAAAGAATGCGCACTACGGTGGGGTCGATATTCAGATAGCGAGCCAGGCCGCCGCACACGCCGGCAATCTTGCGATCTGTGCGGCTTCTTGTCAGTTTTTTATATGCTTCCATTGTGCAGGTATTGAAAAGGTGCTGTTGATTTATTGTTTCAATAAATTGCCTCGTTTTTCTCTGCTTGAGGTGGCTGCATGCGGGGGCGCGTGCTTTCCTGCTGGGGGAGTACGCGCCCTCGCGAGCCTGCCAGATATTAAACAGATGCCGAGTGGGCCGGGACGTTGGCATCAATACGCTTAATCATGCCTTGCAGGGCAGTGCCGGGGCCCACTTCGATGAACTCTTCGGCTCCGTCTTTCAGCATGTTCTGCACTGTGGCTGTCCAGCGGACGGGCGCAGTGAGCTGCTTGTTGAGGTTGGCCTTAATCTCGTCGGGGTTGCTGACGGGGAGCGCACAAACGTTCTGGTAGCAAGGACAAATGGGTTGGCTGAAAGCGGTCTTCTCGATTGCCGCGGAGAGCTCTACGCGTGCCGGTTCCATGAGTGGCGAATGGAAAGCGCCGCCCACGGCCAGGGGGATGGCACGGCCTTTGGCTTCCTTAATCTTCTCGCAGGCCATCGCGACGCCCTCGTTGGAGCCGCTGATGACCAGTTGGCCTGGGCAGTTGTAGTTGGCGGCTACCACAACCTCGTCGGTTATCGAGGCACAGATGTCCTCCACGGTCTTGTCGTCGAGCTTCAGCACGGCGGCCATAGTGGAGGGATGGGCCTCGCAGCATTTCTGCATGGCGTTGGCGCGTGCTATAACCAGGCGAAGGCCATCCTCGAAACTCATGGCTTTGGCGGCCACGAGGGCCGAGAACTCGCCGAGCGAGTGGCCGCCCACCATGGCGGGTTGGAAATCCTGTCCCATATAGGTGGCAAGGATTACGGAGTGGAGAAAAATGGCGGGTTGGGTGACGCGCGTCTGCTTCAGGTCGTCGGCTGTGCCGGCGAACATCAGGTCGGTGATGCGGAATCCGATAATGTCGTTGGCAGTCTCGAACATGTCGCGACATTGCTTGTTGTTGTCGTAGAGGTCTTTTCCCATGCCCACAAACTGCGAGCCTTGTCCCGGGAACACGTATGCTTTCTTCATATTAGTTATTAATTTGTTTTGTTATCAGTTATTAGTGAACTTATAGATTTACCCCGTAGGGTTTCCGTTCAGTAGAAATAGGCCTGTCCTGCAACTCTTTATTCGCTCTTCATTAATTTTATCATATCCTTTATGTCTATCAGTTTTAGCAGGATGGCCATTGTTATGGATATGCTGCCCTCGACCAGGATGGAGAGCCACCATACCAGATGGGGCATATAAAGCGTACATGCCAAAACGGATAACGCAAAAAGCGACACTTTTATTATGTAGGATGTTTTTAATTTAATGTTGAACAGCAAAAGCACAGCCACAATCTGAGCCACGGCCATGAAACTTTGGGCAGTGAGGCCTGCGATAGCGCTGCCCCGAGCACCCCACAGGGGTATGCAAACCAGGTTGACAACGATATTGAGCAGCAGAGCCGATGCGGCGAAGATGTTCAACGTCCTTAGCTTGCCGGCTGCGGTCAGGAGGGTTCCGAAAACGTATGTCATTGAAATGGGGATAATGCAGAAAACCAATATTCTGAACACATCGGCGTAATCCTCAATGTTGTCGGCATAGAACAGAGTCATGAGGTCGTTTCCGAGCGAGGATAGCACGCACGCCGCGGTCAGCGAGTAGACCGTCATCATTCCGAAGACCATGCGCAGCATGTCGGAGAGCTCGTTGGGATTGTTATTCCTGTCGTTCTCAAGGGCGAGGCTTCGGGGGCTGACGTGGTGAGGCTGGGAGCCGTCGGGGCGCGTCAGTTTGGAGAAGATGGGCAGCAGAGGCACCGAGACGAGGTAGGCCACCATGGTCAGAGCGTCGAGCAGGCGGAAAGCCCCGGCATAGACCCCGGCGTTGTAGTTGCCCGGCCCGTCGGGCGAGAGCACCTGTAGCAAGATGGGGTCCAGGCGATTGTAGCTGGCCATCAGAAGCACCAGCAGGGCGAATGGCAGGCTGCGCCTGATGATGACCATAGCAAATGGCAGGTTGAAATGCAGGCGGCGCAGCCCGCTTTTGCGAGCCAGCACGACAAGGGCGATGATGGCCGTCAGCAGGTAGGCCACAGTCTGCGCGCCGGCAAAATGCATAATGGAGAACTGTCCCAGGCGCATCCCCTCAGGGCCCCAGAGCAGCATACCGCAGACGACAACCATCACCAAGCGGTCCAGGACGCTAAGCAGACTGTCCCATTTGAAAAGCAGCAAGCCCTCAAAATTGCTTCGAAGGTAAAGAATCAGGGAGTTGAGGAACTGATTGATGCTGATGATGGCCAGCAGTTTGAACTGGAAGGCGTCGAAACCTCGCAGCAACCCTATGCTGAACGTCACTACCATATAGAGCATCAGCAGCAACAGTTTGATAGAGAGTATGCCCGACAGGTGTTTGCGAATAAGGTGGGGATACTGTGCAATGTTGCGGGTGTTGAAATTGGTGATGCCGAGGTCGAGCAGGATATTGAAGATATAGGTGATGTTGAAGATGCCGAAGTAGATGCCGTACATCGTGGTGCCCACGGCGTTCTGCACGCCCACCTCGATGCCGAGGAGCCAAAGGGGCTTTACCAGCAGGTTGGCGAGCAAAACCCAAAACATTCCCGATATCAGCAGTTTCTTCATCGTCGCAGTAGTTATAATGGGCAACGCCTCCGAGCGTTTCAGAAAACTATTTTTTAGAGATTCATTTGTTCTTCGTATTCCCAGTTGGCACGTACTTCTATTGTTTTTTCCAAGAAGACCACCTTTTCGGGCTGGCGCTTTTGGAAGAAGTCGCCCGTATCCCACGAGCCATTGCCATTGGCATCGAGGATGGCTCGCACCCTGTATTTGCCTGCTGTGAGGTGCAGGAAATGCACCTTGCCGTCACCGTGCAGCGTGCGTTGCATCAGCACCGCCCCTTTGTCGTTGAGCAGTTCTATGATGAGAGGGCCGTGGTACGAGGCTTCACCTTGTGCACTGTCGGCCACAACCTCAAGATGCAGGTCGCCATAGTCCTCGGCCTTAGTGACGTCGAAAACGGCATGCACCGAATCGTTGGTGTTGCCATAAATGTCGCGGAAGCGTCCGGCCTCAATATCGATACTGTATTTCCTCCCTTGAAGGAATGCAAACGGCAGTTGTGCGGACAGGCTGCTGCTGTCGATTGTTGCGTCGCACCATGCTGCCGAACTGTCGTCGAGCCGCACGATGCGTGCCACCGAGTCGAGGCGGCAGTGCGCCGTGTCGAGAGGCGTGCTGAAAGGTAGTCGCAGGCTGTCGAAGAACGGAAGGCTCTTCACGTTAAGTTTCAGGAGCGGTTCCTCGAGGGCTGTTGCCAGGCTTCTGCGTTTGGCTTTCCATCGCAAGCGCAGCGTGTCGTCGATTCCCGAGGGGTCGCGGACTATAAGCGACAATGAATCGCATTTCTGTCTTGAAGTCCAGATGGTTATGGTGTCGCCTTTGGCGTTCCTGCTCCACACCAAAGTCTCGTTGCCGGCATTGAACGAGGGGGCTACGAAAGGCATCTTGGCCACAATCTGTACCTTTCCGCTCGACTTGAAATCGGCCGACACTATGCGTTGTTTCTCGGTCTTGGGCGAGAAGAGTAGCAACCGTGGCGTCGGCATGAGGTCTGTGCTGTCGCCCATTGGCGTGGCATTGACTGCGCCATTCAGAAAGCCCACCGGTTCATTTTCCCCCACCTGTAGGTCTTTGTTTTCGTCGACAAGGGCCACCACGTGATAATCCCCCGGGCGTATGTAGTTGAACTGGAAATTCCCCTCCTTGTCGCAGCGCGTGGCGTAGGCCGGTTGCGTGGCAGTGGATGTCCCGGCTGTGTCGTTGGCTACATTCCATGCCATCGGCACGTTGTTAAACAGCAATACGCTGACCACCTCCTCCTTGGGCGACAGCGACAAAGCGTCCACCACCGAGCCCTCCAGCATCATGCTGTCGAGGTGGCTGCCGGTCGAGAACACATATTCCAGCGACGGTAGCGCGTTGCCCTCGTTGAAATCCACAACGGCACCCTTGAATTGGAAAAGATAGGTGGCGTTTTCTCTGAGTGTGTCGTTCAGACGCACCAGCAGGCCTTTCCCCTTGCTCCTGTATTCAGGCTTATGGGCCATAGGCGGCGACACCAGGATGTTGTTCTCGGCATCCTTCACCGTCACGTATTCGTCGAACTGTATGTAGAACTCCTTGGCGACGAAATTGGTGGAGGCATTCGCAGGCTTCATGGCCAGCACCTTCGGTGGCTCGCTGTCCTTCGGTCCTCCCGAAGGCATTCCCTGCTTTGCGCATGCCGCTGCCATGGTGGCAAGGAGAAGCAGGATAAATATATTTCTTAGATTCAGCAATTTTTCGGCAATTATGTGGTTAAGTGCATCTTTGGTAAGCAGGCCTCTCCTGCCGGAAAGCAGGCATCCCCGCGTGCCTGATTGGTGCGCAGGCATCCCCGCTCGCATCAATCTAAAACGTAAAAACAATAATATTATTGCTCAGGGCTAAAAAAGTGGTGGTCGAAAAATGCACTGTGAACAAACAAGTAAATGTTGTTTGATTGTTGAACTGTTTAGTTGTCCTCTATTTATACGGTTCTGTAAGGGTGTCAAATAATAGAGTCCAGCAGGGGCGGCATATTAAGCACAAATGTTAAAAAGTGAGATTTTAAGAATTTTTAAGACGCCGCACTCAACAAAACTAAACAAATGCCGTTAATAAGGGCGTGCTAATATTCCAAGATGTATTTGAAGGCTCAGTTCCCCTCGAGGACTGAGCCTTTCTTTGTATTCGCCGGCATGGGCATAATCCGACGGGTGCAAGCCCGTGCACTACCTAAAAGCCAAAGAAGATGGATGCTGTGTCGTATGGTTTGAGTTACTCTTACAGAACATCAATCTCATCTACCGAAAGACCAGTGATGCTGGCGATAAGAGTTGTCTCCATACCGTTCTGTTTCAGCCTAAGTGCTATATCCCTCTTTTCGGCTGTTCTGCCCTTTGCCAAGCCTTCAGCCATGCCCTCGGCCCTGCCCTCAGCCCTGCCCTCGGCCCTGCCTTCAGCCCTGCCTTCAGCCTTGCCCTCGGCCAATGCCCTGTTTGCTATGGCGATGTTGTCGTTGAGGATGCGTTCAGATTCCTCATATTGTTTGCGTTCGTTATCAGAAAGTTTTGCGAAATCGCATATGCTTGCGAGTTTTTTGAACGCTTCATACTGTGCCTTCCAAGGCAGTCTGTCGAGAATATCCATGTGCTTTAGAACATAAATCCATTTGTCAAAATATGATTCGCAGTCCTCGGGCTCCTTGCTGAATTCCGGAAGCTGAAGGAATGTCATTCTCAGTTTGTTGCTGAATATCTTGTTTGTGTCGCGGTCCGACAATACGACATCGGTGCGGAATTTTTTATCGAAAGCCGCTTCGTGAAAATTCATGAAAAATACACCGTACACGGCTGAAATTTCATATTTTTTGCCTTCTTTGCCTCTCACACTTTGTTCGACGATGGCTTTTGACAGGTACAGCAACGCGCGTTCCTTGAAGTTCTCCTGCGAGCGGTTCTGCATCTCCACGATTATGCGTTTGCCGTCGCTTGTCTTGCAGAAGACATCGTAGATCAGCCCGCGGTCATTGCTCAGCTGTGGCAGCTGTTCCTTGTCTAACAACGATATGTCGTCAATATGCTGTTCACCCTCAAGTAGGCTGTTCAGGAATTCCATCAGGAGACTTTTGTTTACCTCCTGACCGAATATTCGTTTGAAGCCTACGTCGGTGAATGGATTGATAAATTTTGACATGATACGGTGATGTGTAAATAAGGTTACAAAATGCAAAGATACAACATTTTTATGGAACGGCAAATTATTTTTGCATTCCGTCGAACCATAAGCGTGGTTTGTCACGTGGAAACCACTTAGCGATAGTCACTTCAAGGGTCAGGAAAAAATCTCAGGATGTGATTTCTATAAGTTTTAATACAGGATAACCTTTATTTCGGCACCCTGCACAATAATAACCGATGCGACTCGTTACGGAGATAAACGCATTTCTACTTATGAAAGGATACAAACTCATCCCTTATGGCATCTCCGACTTCGCCCAGCTGCGGAGAGAAAATCTTTATTATTCCGACAAGACCATGTACCTTCAACGCATGGAAGCCGCAGGCCATTTCCTTTTCCTGATTCGTCCGCGCCGTTTCGGCAAGAGCCTCTTCATGAGCATGATGCAGTGCTATTACGACATCAACCGCAAGGACGACTTCCATGAACTGTTCGATGGGCTATGGATAGCCGAGAATCCTACGCCGCTGCAGGGGCAGTTCGAGATGCTGCGGCTCGATTTCTCGCAGGTATGCGGGAATTTGGAGACATTGGAAGACGATTTCAACAGATATATGTGCATAATGCTGGATGATTTCGCTTCCAGCTACAGTCGGCTTTACCCTGAAGGCTTTCAGCTCACCGTGAACTCACTAAACACCTATAGGGACAAGTTAAGATACATAACCACGAAAGCCAAAGAGGGAGTCCATAAGCTATACCTCATCATTGATGAGTACGACAACTTCACCAACAACGTCCTCAACGAGAAGGGCGAGGCCGTCTATCATGCACTGACCCATGCCTCGGGCTTCTACCGCGATGTCTTCAAGCTCTTCAAGGGCAATTTCGACCGCATACTTATGGTGGGTGTCAGCTCGGTGACCCTCGACGACGTCACCAGCGGCTACAACATCGCCTCGAACATCACCATGGATCCGCGCTTCAACATGATGCTTGGCTTTTCGGAGACCGAGGTGCGCGAGATGATACGCTACTACCAGTCGGTTGGGGCTGTCACCGCCGACGAGGAGACCCTCGTTCAGGAGATGAAGCCATGGTACGACAATTACTGCTTCTCTGTCAAATCTATTAACAAAGACCCGAAGCTCTTCAACAGCGACATGGTGCTCTACTATATGCAGAATATCATAGCTTTTGGTGAGGCTCCGGAGAATATGGTCGACAACAACACCCGCACCGACTACATGAAGATGAACAAGCTCCTGCAGCTCGACAAACTGGAGAAGGTGGAGACCCCTAATGGCGTGCGGCGCGGCATACTCTACAAGATAGCGCAGGACGGCGAGATCCGCGAGAACGTCAACCTCTCGTTCCCCGCCTACCGCATGGCCGACAAGGAGAACTTCGTCAGCCTCCTCTTCTTCTACGGCATGCTGACCATAGGCGAGCCATATGGGGCCAAGACCCGCCTGATAATACCCAACAACAACGTCCGCCTGCAGTACTACGACTATTTGCTACGTGCCTACCAAGAGATAGCGGCCATAGATGTGAGCGAGATAAGCAACGCTTACGACGATGCCGCCCTCTTAGGCAACTGGGAGCCGATGGTCCAAGCCCTTGCCGACGCCTACGACCGTACCACGAGTGTGCGCCAGCTGATAGAGGGCGAGCATAACCTGCAGGGCTTCATGAACGCCTACCTGTCGCTGAACCCCTACTATTTTGTGGCCCCCGAGATGGAGCTGGCCCATGGCTACTGCGACTTCTTCCTGATGCCCAACCTGCTGCGGTGGCCCATGGTGAAGCACAGCTTCATCCTCGAGCTGAAGTACCTGAAGACCGACGCCACCGACGCCGATGCCGCCGCCCAGTGGCGTGATGCCGAGGCCCAGATCCGACGCTATGCCGCGGCTCCCAAGGTGTGCCAGATGACCCATGGCACCGTTCTCCACCCCATCGTCATGCAGTTCCGCGGCTACAAGATGACCCGCTTTGCCGAAGTGGAACTGTAAGTGCTGATGATATACAACGTTGAAAATTGCCTAAACAATAAGTAAAAAATAAGTTGATACAATCGGGTTGGCGCAAAAAAGGTAAAGCGATTGTTTTTTGGGGGTCTACAAATTAGCACGAATTATCACGAATTACATGATTTTCAAGATATGCGACACCGAATATAAAACTATATTTTCGCAGGCGAAATGAATTTACACGAATTATATTTGCATTTTTTACATCACTATCGTTACACCTTATTTTTTTACTGTCACTTAAACCGTTGCATAAAAAAAAGCCTCCCGCCGATTTGAGGAGGGAGACTTGGATGTAAGACAAATAGTAGGCTTGTTTATTTGTTCTGCAAGTCGTCGATGTTATAGGCTGTTGCGCTGTCCTTGATATCTTGTATTTTGTTGGAGATGCGTTTGATGGCGAAGAAAGCCACTATGCGCACCAGGCCATTAGCAAAAATACCGAGGCCCAGCAGAATGCCCAGCACGATGCCGGTGTCAACCGGGTAGCGTAGGGCCAGAACGCCAAGCACTATGCTTGCCACGCCCAGCAGAGTCATGACCCACCAACTGGCGAAGCCATAACGCTTGTAGTCGAACGAGAGCACAGCCAATGAGATGCCTTCGAACAGCACCCACAGGGCGAAGACCACGACCAAGGTGGCGGCTGCAAACATTCCGTTGATAAGGAAGAGCGTACCGACGACCAGCTCAAAAATGCCGAGGAATGTGGTCATGCTGGAGTTGGGCAGGATGCCGCGCGAGCGCACGCCGAAAAGCAGCGTGGAGGCCCCCGACAAAACGATGAGCAGGCCGACAATCCAGGCCGAGGCCACAAAACTCTCGCCGGGATTCAGCACGCAGACCACGCCAACAAAGAGCAGTAGGATGGCTGTTATTATAAGATAGATGCGCGACTGTTTCATCCTTCGATTTCTTTACGAACTTTCTTGAAAGCCTCGATGCACTTGTCGAGGTGCTCATGCTCGTGGGCGGCGCTGATTTGGACGCGGATACGAGCCTGACCTTTAGGCACTACGGGATAGTAGAAGCCGGTGACGAAGATGCCCTCTTCCTGCATCTTGGCGGCATACTGCTGGCTCTTGGCGGCGTCGTAGATCATCACGGCGCAGATGGCGCTTTCCGACGGCTTGCAGTCGAAACCCTCCTCTTTCATGCGGCGCAGGAAGTAGTCGGTGTTCTCGTGCAGCTTGTCTTGCAGCGTATTGGTCTCGCTCATCATCTCGAACATGCGTATGCCGGCGGCCACGAGGCCAGGAGCCATGCTGTTGGAGAAGAGGTAGGGGCGGCTGCGCTGACGCAGCATGTCGATGATTTCCTTGCGTCCGGTGGTGAAGCCGCCCATGGCGCCGCCAAAAGCCTTGCCCAGGGTGCCGGTAAGGATCTCAATCTTGCCGCGGAGGTTGTAGCGTTCGGTCACGCCGCGTCCGGTCTTGCCGACCACGCCGGCTGAGTGGCTCTCGTCGACCATGACCATGGCGTCGTATTTGTTGGCGAGTTCATAGATTTTGTCGAGGGGGCATACATTTCCGTCCATTGAGAAGACGCCGTCGGTGACGATGATGCGGAAGCGGTTCTTCTGAGCAGCCTTGAGTTGCTCCTCAAGGTCGGCCATGTCGGCGTTGGCATAGCGGTAACGCTGAGCCTTGCAGAGGCGCACGCCGTCGATGATGGAGGCGTGGTTGAGGGCGTCGCTGATGATGGCATCCTCTTCGGTGAGGAGTGGTTCGAATACGCCGCCATTGGCGTCGAAGCAAGCAGCGTAGAGGATGGTGTCCTCGGTACCGAAGAACTCGGCAATCTTGCGCTCCAGCTCCTTGTGGAGGTCCTGGCAGCCGCAGATGAAGCGTACCGATGCCATACCGTAGCCGCGGGCATCCATGCCCTTCTTTGCTGCTTCAATCAGCTCGGGGTTGTCGGCGAGGCCCAAATAGTTGTTGGCGCAGAAGTTAAGGCATTTTTTGCCTTTCACCATAATTTCGGCACCCTGAGGGCTCTCGATGATGCGTTCGTGCTTGTAAAGACCGGCGGCCTCGATGTCGGCCAGCTCTTTTTGGAGATGTTCTTGAAATTTAGTATACATAATATCAAATATTTATATATGTTTTTGTTTTTCAAAACAACCTACAAAAGTACAAAAAAAAGTTGAATTGCTACATTGTTGTTCGCTGAATTGAAATTTCGCGGGAGGGAAGCGTGCGAACAAATAACGTAATGATAAAAAAAAAAAGATGTAACTGTTTGGTTTGCACCGTGGGTTTGCACCCACGGCTAAAATATTCTCTGCTTCGCTATCGAAAGCTTCACAGGAACTTTCTTCACACCCACGGGGCTCTAATCAGATTTTGGCACGTCGGACTGTGAAATGCACCACCAACGAAGAAAGAAGCATGACTACGAAGAAAGTGGCTGCAAAATCCACCACGCGCATTGCTATGGGGAAGTGGTCGATGATGGCGTTGGCACCGATTTTGATGATGCCGAAATGCTGCTGGATGAGGCACGTCGCCAACCCTATCAGCATGCCGGCGACAACACCCACAAGGGCTATGAGCTGCCCTTGCGTGAAAAAGACTTGGCGTATCTGGCTTCGCTGCATGCCCAAGGCACTGAGTGTTGCGATGTCGCGTCGCTTGTTGATTATCAGAAGCGAGAGCGAGGCTATGAGATTCAGTGTGGAGATGAGCACTATCAACGACAGAATCAGGAATACCCCCAGCCGTTCTGAGTGGAATACCTTGTAGTATAGCGGTTT
The DNA here is from genome assembly GCA_017446745.1 of Bacteroidales bacterium. GTDB lineage: Bacteria > Bacteroidota > Bacteroidia > Bacteroidales > P3 > Colimorpha. Next base: position 64,346 of record JAFSQF010000017.1, on the reverse strand, counting down.
CTGCTGGAAGCGGTCCTTCACCGTGAAATCCTCACCCAATGTCTCGGCCAAAGCTTTCTTTGCTGGCTCGACCTTGGAGGCGTCGTGCAGCGAGAGGGCCAACGCCGTCACCTCGTCGCTTTCGTAGTTCATTAGCTTGCGCACGAAATCGATATGCGTCACGACGTATAGGTTGTCGATCTCTTCCTGAATAAGGAACGAACCCGACGGGTAGGCATAGCCGCTCGAGAAAGCCTCGTCCATGCTGAAGCCTATGGCCGAAGTGCCGCGCTTAGGGATATGCACTGCAATGGGCGAATTGGTAAGGCTGTTGACGCCCAGACGCGCCATGATATTGTATCCCATAAGCATGAAGTATACGTCGGCTTCATTGCCTGTCTGCTTCAGCAGATAGTTGCCGTCGTAGAGCAGGGTGTCGAGGCCGGAGGCGTGCCCATAGTCCTCGTCAACGCCACGCAATAGAACGATGCTCTCGGCCTGACGCAGGGTCAGCCAGGCGTTCTCCTCAACGATTTCGGAGACATTGGCGACATACTTGTTGTCGATGATTGCGTCATAGTTGATCTGGCTGGTGCGGAATGTCTTGCCCTGCGTTGGCTCGATGATAAGCTCGGGGTCGAAAACATTGAAGAGCGACTGGGTGAGCATACCAATGCCGTTGTAGACCGACATGACGACAATCAGAGCCGTGGTGCTGACGGAGATGCCGGCGAGGGAGATCCAGGAAATGAGATTTATTACCGTCTTCTCCTTGCGCGAGAAGAGGTAGCGGAAGGCCATGAACAGGGTCAGGCGAGAGGTGGGCGTGTTTGAGGCTTGTTGTGGGGCCATGGTCAGCTTTTCAGCAGACGTTCGATGTTCTCGATATAGTCGAGGGAATCGTCGAGGAAGAACTGTAGTTCGGGGATGATGCGCAATTGTTTGCCTTCACGGAGGCCTAAGCGCCGGCGGATGTCGCCGGCATGAGTGAGGATGGCGTTGATTACCAGCTGGGTGTCGGCCTTGGTGCCTGCCGGGGTGTCGGCGGTGACAGGCATGGTGCCCACGGGGAAGATGCTGAGATAGACGCGTGCGATGGAGAGGTCGCTGGTGACGCGTACCTTGGTGACGGTGATGAGCGAATTGCCGATTTTCGGCTTCATGTCTTTCAGGAAAATGTCGCCCAGGTCCTGCTGTATGAGCCGTGAGATTTTATTTTGTCGGGTGGAATCCATTGTGAACTGTTTGTTTGTCTACGGATAAGACGAAAAGATGCTTGTTGTTTTGCAGAATGCGAAAAGTTCCTTGCCTATAGTCTGATGCCGAGGCGGATGGGGATGAAGCAGGTTTGCTGGGTGTAGGCGAAGCCGACGGTGAGATAAAGGCTCTTGTAGTTGCGCTCCATATTGCGCACTTCGTGGCTGAAGAACCAGTTGAAGCCGGTGGCTATCTCGATGTATGGCTTTAAGGTGTTGCCGTAGGGGCCGTCGCTCATCAGGTAGGAGGCTCCCAACTTGGTTTCGAACATGGGGGCCCATTCCTCGTTGAGGGGGCGGAAGTCGAAATTGAGGAAAGCCATGGGGCAATGGGAGCCGGCGCTGATATTCAGGCCTCCGATGTCGGCAGGTTTGGCAACGAAATTATAGCCCAGTCCCAAGCCCAGGAAGAAATCCTGGTTGATGTTGATGCCGTTGATAACGTTGACGTTGACGGCATGCTGCATATCGTTCAGTATATAGCCGTCGCCACCCTCGTCGCCGAGATTGGCAATGTAGGGCAGGTAGCCCGCTTCGGCCTTGAACATATACTCCACCTTGGCGTGGTCCTGACGGTATTGGGCGTTTGCAACGAACGAAATGGCAAAAGCCAAAAGAAGAAAAATTATCCTTACAGGTTTCATAAACAATATTTTAAAGCATTATTAAACGACAATGAAATGCAAGTTTCGGAAATGCAAAGATAATAATTATTTTAATTTTGGCTCACTGTTTTTCGTACAATGCGACGAACAGAGCAATTGCAGAGCACCAAAAGTGCCATGCAAAGCACCGCTGCGGCTACGAAAAGGAGTGCGCCGCTGCCGCCCGTGGCGAACATGGATGACAGCCGCCTGACGTACAGGCCACGCAGCAGCATAGCCACTATGGCGGCGGCGACGACATCGAGGGCCGTGATGATGCTGACCAGCCATTGGTAGTAGCGGGCTATCTGAGGCACTGAGTAGCCTATGGCGTAGAGGTTGAGGAACAGGCTGCGGTTTTTGTGGACCACCAGATTCATGCTCATGATGATAATGGCTACGGAAAGGACAACTATGATGACGGCAATGACGAAGACACCCAGCATGGCGAGGCGGAAAAGGAAGACCATTTTGCTGTTCTCCAGTTCGCTTTGGCTGATGTTGAGGCCGCGGTTCTCGAAATAGGAGGGGATGCGCTGGTCGCTGGCGTCGTCGAATTCCACCAGCAAACGTGAAGGCCTCTGAGCCGCAGGCGTCGGGTGTGGCATGTCATGTGGGGCTGCCGCAGCATCGCCATAGCGACAGTTGGCCCATTGCAGGAAGTCGTCGGGCACCAGGATGGTGTTGATTTTGCCCGAGAAGCCTACGATGCGGCTGGTGAAGGTGCGGCTTTGGCCGTTGCCGCGGATGACGATGTTGAAACTGATCTGTTCCACCATGCCCTGCGAGATGACTGGCATCGACTGGCTTTCGGCGAAGCCGAAATTGTAGAGCTGCAGGTATTCTTCGGGAATGATGATGGGCAGGAACGACGAAGCAGAATCCCAAAGCCATGCATCGGGCCGCACGTCGAGGAAACGGTCGGGGACGCTCTCGAAGAAGAGGTCGGTGCTGAACCGTCCTCCACCGGGCACATTGATGTAGGCATTGACGGAGAACTGCGCACTCGTGAAGCGCGCCACACTCTTGACGAACTGCTGGCTTTCGAGGCTGTCGAGCTCCTTGTCGTTGAAGTAGATGGCTTCTTTATTAGCCGTCTTGAAGAGCGAGATATTCTTCGAGACGGTGACGGCGTGGTTCTTGAAGACGTCGGTCTGTTGGGTCAGTAGCGGACGCACGTCGGCATAGATCTGAAGCACAAGCAACACTATGACCAGACCCACGAGCAGTGTGAGGGCATACCCCGCCATTTGCCAAGGCGATAACGTCCGGCGTTGAAGTTTGTTAATCATTCTTTTTAAAATAATCGTTCATTAGTAAACTACGCTTAACAGCCTGATTGAACTATTGGTCCGTAATTGATAGTTAAGCAGATAAAGCTGTTATGCATTTCAACATATATAGTTTATAGATTTATTGTGGCGTCGAAATGGAATAGAGAGGTGGGGTCGAGGGCGGTGACGATGAGGGCGGCCTCTTGTTTTTCGGTTTCGCGGGCTATGAGTTCGGCCACTTGTGCCGCACTTTGGTGGTCAAGGTGGCTGAAAGGCTCGTCGAGGAGCAGGAAGGCGAAAGGCTGGCACATGGCGCGCACCGCGGCCACACGTTGGCGCTGGCCGAGCGAGAGGGTGCGCACCGGCTGGTCTTTCTTTGCCGACGGCAGCAGGGTGTCGAGCATGGCCCTTATTTCGGCATCGGTCTTGAAGCCCGTCAGGCGGTTTTTGAGCTGCACGTTCTCGAAGGCGGTGAGCTCGTCGAAGAGGCAGAGGTCCTGAAACATAAGGCTCAATGCCCTACGGCGCAACAGCAAAAGCTGATGCTCCGGCATTGGTCGGGCGGCAGAAGAGGCCAAGGTGCCGACACTGTCAAAACCGCGGTATTCTATCGAGCCGTCGAAACGATGGCTGACGCCGTAGATGAAATTGAGCAGTGAGGTTTTGCCATGCCCCGAGCGGGCGCAGACCATATAGCGCTTCCCTTTCTCGAAGCGGAACTCGGGAATAAGATAAATGTCAGAGCCGGTCACCTCCGACTCTGACATATAGCATGGTTTCAGATTTTTAAGAACAATTTCCATCAATTTCAATCTTCGTCGAAATAATCTAAATCTTCTTCGGGATAGTATTCTGCTTCATCGTAATCGCCGTCGGTGTTGCCCAGGCCGTCGGCCACGGCATCGGCCAGGTTGGACAACGCCGACAGATTGTCGTCGACAAAATGGAACAGAGCGGCAAGACTGTTCTGCCTCTTGTCTTTCAGATAGATGCAGTACTCGCCCTCGGTGGCGCTGGTGCTGGTATATTCCATGTGGTCGAGGAACTGTCCGAGCAGGCCACGCAGGTCGGCGGGCAGCAGGCCGCTGACGCTGGCCGGGTAATGGTCGATGTCGAGGTCGGCGAAGAAGAAGTTGCCTTTCTCCATCTCGCGTCGGAAGTCTTTCATGCCGTTGGCGTAGCCCTGCTGCATCATGGAGGCGGCAGCCTGGGCATCGTCGGTGGCGAAGAGCACATCGTCCTTGATGCCGAAATAGAGAGGCACGGAGGGCAAGGACCAGCATCCGTTCTGCTTCTCGAGATTCAGTTTGTCGAGCATCTGACTCATCTTGGCGGGGTCATTCAGGCTGATGGCGGCGGCGAAGAGTGGCATGATGTTGCCGTCGGAGCTTTGGCCGAAGTCGTAGAGGCTTGCCATGAGGTTGCCACCTGCTGCCGTCAGCAGGTCGGCCACAGTCACACCCTCGCCAATCTCTTCGTTCAAGGCATCGTGCATCAACCCCATCCGCTCCATCGTGGCAACGAAATAGCGCATCTCTAAGGTCATGGCCATGGCTGCGAAACTCTTCTCGGGCATGAAAGCCAGCAACTTGGCATCGAACTTCTGCTGCATCATCTTCATGATGTCGCTGTCGGGGTCGATGCCGTTGGTGATAAATTTGTTTCTTATGACGCCCTTTTCAAAAGAGCCAAGCATGTGAACTGTAGCGTTTTCGAGATCTTTACGGAAAGTGTCCAATTCATTGATGGCATCGCTACCGCCGAAGCTTTCGGCCATTTCGAATATCTCATGCATGCTAAACCAGATGTTGGCGTCGCGGCGTTCTTTCCAAAAGCGAGCGAAATCGTCGTTGGAGGCAAGGCTCTGTTCTTTTGGCAGATTCATCAATGCCTCGATGTCGCCGTTCTGACTGGCGCACAAGAGTACTTTCTCCTTGTCCCAAGCCACTGAGAGCCCCGACATTCCGGTGCGGACGATACGCATGCCGCTTGCCGTTTTCTCTATCTCCAAGTCGTCGTCGGCGAGCTGATGGACAAATTTTTCGAACTTCGACATGTTGTCCATAGCCATTATCACGCCAATGTTGTCAGCGTCGTGGGCGTATATAACCATGTCGCCCCTGATGTCGAGGCCAGTCTGCGAGGGGTCGTCGAAGATATTGTCGATGGCTGTGGATTGAGGGTCGCCGTCGCTGCGGAGCTCCTGGCGGATAAGCTTTACGAACGAGAGGTCGTTGAAGTGCTTGAAGTCGCCTTTCGTGGCAATCTCTTCAAGGTTGTAGTCGGCCACCACCCAAGCGTCGGCAGGGATAAGGCTGGCGAAATCGGGCTTTTTGCTGCATGAGGTGGTGAAAACCGCAGCTGAAAGAAGTAGAGCCACGTTGATGGCTAAGAACTTGATTTTTTTCATGATTGTGATGTTTAATTGTTTCTGAATTGAATATGGTTGTTGCATTGTTGCGAGGATGGGCTGGCGTTGGCTACGGTGGCTTTTGCGAGGCATAGAGCGGCCAGCGGGAGGGCTATTTGCCGAACATCACCTTTTCGCTGTTGAACATCCTTGTAAGTACGAAGACGGCGATTGCTGTATAGGCTATGTTGGCGGCAACGGTGATGCCCACGGCGGCGGGCTTGAGGTCGAACGAGAAAATCGACGCCATCGACTGCACGCTGTTATAGAACGGCACCAGATAGGCCGTCAGGGCTTCGGGGGCATCGCCGCCCAACATCGGCGTGAAGCCGACGAACATCACCACCAGCATCAGCGGCAGCACCATCGTGCCGGCCGACTTGACATCCTTGGCCAGTGCCGACAGGATGGAGATGCAGCTGACCAGCACGAGCACGGTGCTAATCAACACGCAGAGTATCAGTAGGTAGTCGCCCGTAGTGTAGGGTATTGCGATATCGATGTCCACCCCGTCGCCTTTCAGCATTCGCGGCAGCGAAAGGATGATGCCCAGGAAGCTCGACAGGCCGCTCAGCATGGCGAAGGTTGAGAGGCTCAGTATTTTGCCGATGGCCAGCTCGCTGCGTCGCATCGGGGTCACTAATAGGGTGGCTATGGTGCCGCGCTCTTTCTCGCCGGCAATGGCGGTGGGGGCCACGGCCATACAGCCCGAGAAGAGCAGCATCATCAGCAGCATCGGGAACAGCTGGCCGAGAATTTCGCCCAGCGAGTCGTCCTTGTCGGCCATATCGAATGTCTCTTCTGCGTCAGGGCTTTCGGCGTTGATGTCGAACATATTGCTGCGGCTGTTCTCCCAATCCTCGAGGTATAGCTTCACCGTCTGGTAGGCCAGCTCCGAGTTGTCGGAATTGGAATTGTGGTAGATCTTCACATTCGGTGCCGCCTCGCCGCCCATCGGGTCGTAGGCGGTAATGAGGCTGTCGAAATGGGGCGGGAAGTTGACGTAGATCAGGCTTCGCTCCTTGTCGGCCAGGCTGTCGCCTATAAGGGCCACGGCGTTGAAGCCCTCGGTGACCAGCTGGAACGGTATCGAGTCGAAATCGCCCCGCAGGCTCTCGGGCAGGTTGTCGACATAGACTGTCGTGGTGTCCTCGTTGTCGTCCTGATGGCTCTTGCCGATGTTCTCACCCATTTGCAAATAGACAATATAAATCAGCAGACCCGGCATGATCACGGTGGTAAACAGCAACGAACGGTCGCCGAAAAAGCGAGCAAACTCCTTGCGGACAATGGTCCACACATTGCTTTGATTTCTCATTCCTCACCTCCTTTCACTGTTTTGTAGATTTCGAAAAAACGGTCCTCGAGGCTCAACCCGTCGCGTATGGCGTCGAGGGTGTCGCAGTGGGTCATCCGACCATCGATGATGATGCCCACGCGGTCGCACAGCTTCTCTACGAGACTGAAAATGTGGGTTGAAAGGATGATGGTCTTGCCCTGCTGGCGCATCTCGGCCAGGAAGTCGGTGACGGAGCGTGCCGTCAGCACGTCGAGGCCGTTGGTGGGCTCGTCGAAGATGATGATGTCGGGGTTGTGCGCCAGCGAGATGACGATGCTGGCTTTCTGCTTCATGCCGGTGGAGAGGTTCTTCACCTTGACTTCGGCAAACTTGTCGATGCCAAAGCGTTCGAACAAAGTGCGTTTACGCTCAGCGGCTTCGGCTTCTGGCACGCCGTGGAGGCGGGCGAAAAAGTCGAAGAGGTAGTTGGGCGTGAAGAAGTCCTCGAGCTTCAGCTCGCTGGTGAGGAACGCAATGCGCGACCGCACCTCTTCCTCCTCGTTCACAACGCTGTAGCCGTCCAACACGGCATCGCCCGTGTCGGGCTTGATAAGCGTGGCCAGGATGCGCAGCGTTGTCGTTTTGCCGGCGCCGTTGGGGCCCAGCAGGCCGAATATTTCACCGCGGTTGGCGGTGAAGCTCAGATTGTCCACAGCCACCTTCTTGCGCAGCGTGGTGCGTTCAATCTTCTGTTGTTTCTTGGAGAGCGTGAAGGTCTTCGATATACCTTCCACGCGAAGAATTTCGTCCATCGTGTTATTTGTTGATATGATTCGTTTATTAAATAAACGTTTAAAATGTTCAAAATATTACAGCTGGCCATTGTTTTTCTTTGCTTCGCGGTATTCGTCCACCATCATTATTATGACCCAGGCGAAGAGAAGCAGCAGCGCAATCGCCAGAAAAACATACAACAGCACCTCCGTCCACGGCCGCAGCCATAGGTTGTTGCAGTAGTCGAACAGGCCGTACAGCTCTAAGCAGAACGTGATGATAGGCCACCAGACCAGGCGTGTGCGGCGTATGTCGCTGGTGCGCTCGTCCTTGCACCATTTCAGGCGGCCGTCGACCATCTGGAAGTCCCACTTGTAGTTCTTCATATTGGGCAGCCACGTGATGAACATTCCGCCGGCCAAAATAGCCAGCGAGTAGAACAGATAGCCGACAAAGAAGCCTGCACCCTGCGACTTTATCTGCGTAGCCATCAATATGTTGCCAACCACGACAACCATCGCTGCCAGCGCGCTGCCGACCAGCGCAACTGTTTTTTTTGATTCTAATGTCATAAGGCTTCTCCTTTCTTACGTTGGCGGGTAGCTCGAACGATTCCGAGAATGAACCCACTCAATATAGATATCCCTACAGCGATACTGCTTAGCACATTGAACGACAGAAGCCAAAACGTGTCGGGCCAAATCAGTCCAAAGGCAAACAGCGGCACAATCAGCGAGAAAGACCATCCCGAAATGCCCATCTGCAAGGCCTGCAGCCCCTCGTCGTCGCGACGCATCTTGCGCGGCTCGCGAACAAAACGGCCCCTGCGCAGCTTCAGCACCTTGTATTCCATCCCCGACTCGGCCTGTCGCAACGTCATCCAGTCGGTAAGCAGACACACCACACTGACAAGCAAAAAGATGCAGAATAGAAAGGTAAATATCTTCATGTTCTCGCTACCAATGCAGATGAAGCCCAGCAGACCACCCACCAGATAGTTCAGCAACGCCAACGCTGCCAGCACGATAGTGGCAATTCTTGTTTTATTCATTGCTGCCACCCTCCTTTCCATTGGTTACACTTGCAACCTCGCCATTACACTTGGTGCTCTTCGGATGCCGCTTGGCCTTCTTGAGGGCTTCGGACAAGATCCACTCTATCTGACCGTTGGTGCTGCGGAACTCGTCCGCAGCCCAACGCTCGATAGCATCATACATCTCGCTGTCAACCCTTAGGGCAAAGGTTTTTTTCATAACTTGCGTACTAAAACGATAACGAAAACGAAAACCTTAGATAGCATCGCCTATTTTTTGTTGCGTATCGATGACATCAACGCGTTCAGTTGCTTTTCAATTATTATAATGTCGTTTCGCAAAACATCAAATGGCTCAGATTCGACATATCCTATTTCGTTAGCTATCGTGACCTGTGTCTCGACCTCGTAAGCCGACCCTAAAGCTATTCCAAGGAAATGGACAAACTCATTGTCCGACTCACGTCCACATCCTTCGGCAATATTTGATGATATTGACACGACAGCCCGTTGCAATTGGTCGCATAACCCCTTTTTCTCAAACCACGGCATTTCCCCAGTTATTTTGTACACTTTTGTAGCCAAGGAAACCGCGTCTTTCCAAACCTGATATTCTCTAAAATTCCGCGAAGCCATTTTTCGTTTTCGTCTTCGTTTTCGTCTTCATTAATAGATAGAGCCAGTGTTAATTACGGGGCTGGCGCTCTCGTCGGCGCAGAGCACTACGAGGAGGTTGCTCACCATCGTGGCTTTCTTCTCTTCGTCGAGCTGTACCACCTCGCGCTCGCTCAGCTTGTTGAGGGCCAGTTCGACCATCGACACGGCGCCTTCCACAATCTTCTCGCGAGCCGAGATGATGGCGTCGGCCTGCTGGCGTCGCAGCATGACGCTGGCGATTTCGGCGGCGTAGGCCAGGTAGTTGATGCGTGCTTCGACAATCTCGATGCCGGCGATGCTGAGGCGGCTGCGCAGCTCGTCCTCAAGCTGGGTGTTGATTTCCTCGGCGCCGCTGCGCAGGGTCAGCTCGGTGCTGTTGTGGTCGATGTTGTCGTAGGCATAGTGGCCTGCCACCTTGCGGAGGGCGGCGTCGCTCTGCACGTGGACGAAACTGTCGTAGCCTTTCAGCTGAGGCTGATCCTGCTGCCCTTGCTGGCCATGTTGGGCGGAGCCTTGCAGCGTGTCGACATCGATGTCGAAGACGGCCTTGTAGGTGTCGGCGATTTTCCAGACCAGCACAAGGCCAATCATGATGGGGTTGCCGTTCTTGTCGTTCACCTTGATGGGAGGCACGTCCATGTTGCGGGCACGCAGCGATATTTTGCGTTTGGCATAGAAGGGGTTGACCCAGAAGAAGCCGTTCTCGCGCACCGTGCCGCTGTAGCGGCCGAAGAAGGTGAGCACACGGCTCTGGTTGGGCTGGATAATCATGAAGCCCACGCAGTGCAGGATGTAGCAGAAGAAAAGCAGGCAGCCCCCCAGGATGGGCAGAAGCACCAGGGCCGTGGGTTCGCCGTCGGCATCCAGCATGCCTTCCAGGCCGGCAAGAAAAATGATGAGCAGGATAGAGCCCACCAGGAACACGAGGTTCAAAAACAGATGAAGAAAACCGTTGTTTTTCGGACCGAGATGTCTGTTATACTCTTTTGTTTCCATGTTTTGATTTGTTAAATAATTGTTTATTCTGTTGATTTATACCTGATTTTATCATGATATCATTTTGATATCACTTTGCAAAGATACAAACAGTTTTGAAACGGGCAAAATTTTTTTTTATAGGAGTCCCGTAGTGACGGCGTATTACATATTCTTTTTGCTATTGAACGGCATCCCCTACGGGGATTTTTTTGGGTGGGGATGTCCTATTGCTATTGAACGGCATCCCCAACGGGGATTTTTTTTGAAGGGGATGCCCTATTGCTATTGAACGGCATCCCCTACGGGGATTTTTTTGGGTGGGGATGTCCTATTGCTATTGAACGGCATCCCCTACGGGGATTTTTTTTGAAGGGGATGTTCTGTTGCTATTGAACGGCATCCCCTACGGGGATTTTTTTGGGTGGGGATGTCCTGTTGCTATTGAACGGCATCCCCTACGGGGATTTTTTTTGAAGGGGATGCCCTATTGCTATTGAACGGCATCCCCTACGGGGATTTTTTGGGGTGGGGATGTCCTATTGCTATTGAACGGCATCCCCTACGGGGATTTTTTTTGAAGGGGATGTCATGTTGCTATTGAATGGAATCAAAAAAAAATCAAATAATCGTTCATGACACAATAAAAACAGAAAATCACGTTAGAATGGATATGCTGATATCAATACTGACAATATTAACCCTGTTGCTTATATTGTTTCGCATATTGCGTGGCGAAAGCTTCAGGGATATACATCGCGAAATAAAAGAGCTGAGGGCCAAGGATGTGCCGCACTATTTCTTGAAGTCGCTGAAGATAGTGTTCAGCTTCAAGGGCCCTGGATATAAACGTAAGCAACGCAGTATGGAACAGGAAAAAACTAATGAAACTACGATAACGGAATGAAAAAGACTATCCTACTTACAACGATGTGTGCGGCTGTGCTGGCGTTGGGAGCTATCCTGATGAGTTGCACCGGCGACGACGGCGTGATGAGCCGCAAGAAAGGTGTATACACCGTCAACACCACGGCCCTGTCGCAGGACGTGAAGGGGTTCAACGGACCCACGCCACTCCTGATAACCATTGAGAAAGATAAGGTGACCAAGGTGGAAGCTCTGGAGAACAGCGAGACCCCCGGTTTCTTCAAACGTGTGACCGACGGAGGGCTTCTTGACAGATGGAACGGTATGTCAGTGGACGAGGCTCTCGGCACAAAGGTGGATGCCATAGCGGGAGCCACCTACTCTTCGAACGCCGTGATAGAGAATGTGCGCCTCGGGTTGCAATACTACAAGGACCACAAGAAATAATCAGAAAGGGCTCCGAATCAGTGGAGCCCTTTTTGATTGGGTTTGTCAGGTGGTGTGGCGGTTAACGCCTCCGAGCGTTAACAAGAACTTCCGTCAACAAGCCAGTGCCGCGCGTATCGATGCAAGCATTTCGGGGCGCATCTTGTCCATGGTGCCGAAATAGACAAGCTTCAAAGCCATAAACAGCCGCAGGCGCTTCTCGATGTTAGCAAGCTCAGCCTCGGAAATATTGCCATAATATTCGCGGACGAAGACATCCCATATCTGACGCATCTGCTCTTGGCGGAGGTGGAAAAGGTGTTCCGACATCTCGGGTTCATCGCCCTTGCAGGTGAGGTAGAACATGCCGAGGTCGAATTCGGGGTTTCCCCAGCGGAAATCGCCAAGGTCTATCCAGAAGTCCTGCTGCTGTGTGGGGGTGCTGGTGCTGTCGTTGAGGGCTGTCGTGATGACGTTGCCGATGTGCATGTCGCCATGCAGGCAGGTGTGTGTGTCGGGCATCTCGGCGATGAGGGTGCGGAATCTGTTTTTTTCTGTCTCGGTGAGGTGCGGGCAGCGGTCGAGGACAGCCAGCATGTGCTCTTTCTCCGAATCGAACAGGGTGGTGTCGCACGGGGTGCTGTGCAGTTTGCGGCACATGCGAGCAAAGCGCACGGCAATCTCCTCGTATCGGTCGGGGCGGTTGCTTACATATCGTGCAAAGGATTCCTTGGGTGCGATGCGTCGGAACTCGGCGCCGTAGCGTTCGCCATCGAAGAGCAGCCTGCCGGGCATGGGGGTTGGCAGCCCCATTTTGTATACGGTATAAGCCGACTGGAGCTCACGTCGAGGGACGTCGACGGGGATGTTGCTGTTATAGAACTTCACCATAGTGGCGCCATCCTTGCTGTTGTAGCTTGTGGCGAAATAGCCGCCGCCGCTTTCAGCATAGTCGGCGATGTTGATGGTGTGCACGTCGTCGAACTGCCTGGAGCCAAAGGTCTTGTCGAGCAGGAAGACGTATTCCTGGAATGGCTGAGTTTCGGAGAGTTCGAACAATGAGGCCGCCAAGCCGCGGTAGTACCATTCTATGTCTTTCATGCCCTCTGGGGCGTGGAAACGTTCCCAGAGTTTGTCGCCAATAGCGGCATGGTCGGCGGCAATGGCCCGGAGGTTGGAGAGTTTGTCGCCCATGGCCACGATTTTGCTGTCGCGGTCGGAGTGGGCAATTTGGTCCATCTGCGACTGTTTCTTGGCGCGCCATGGGGTGCCCTCGGGCATTGGGGCTGTATCCGTCTGCACCAGGTGGGCCACGCGGTTGCCGAAGGCCTCGCGTATTTGCTCTATGGTCACTGCGGTGTCCTCCACCACGTCGTGGAGCACTGCCGCAGCAAGCATCTCGGGGTCGCTGGTGATGTTGGCCACAATGCTTGCGGCTTCAAAGGGATGAATGACGTAGGGGAAGCCTTTCCCACGGCGTTCGGTGCCGCTATGGGCTTCGATGGCCATACGTGCGGCTCTGTCGAAAAGAAGGGTGTCTAATGGTCGGTTCATTGCCAGAATTATTTGACTGTTTATTTGGTACGCGGGCGTCCCCGCCTGCGATAATGTGATGGTTCAGTTCACCAGGTTGATGCGCTGGGCTTGGCCAAATATGCGGCTGGCACGTTGGGCGTTATAGTCGCTCTGGCCATAGATGGAGTCGAACATGCGGTTAAGGCCGGCCTCGCCATAGCCCTTCTTCAGGATCATGACGATGCATAGGTTCTGCAGGGCCACGGAGCTGGCCACGATATCCAGTCCTGTGCCGGCCAGCTGTATCAGGGCCAATTGATAGGCCCCTTCGCCGTATTCGTTCATCATGCGCTGCACGTCGCCTATCGTCTCCATTCCCAGGGCTCTCAAGACTTTATAGTAGGGCATGGGGTTGTCTTCATACACTTCAGCCTGATTGATGGTGGCAATTTTTTCGGCCAGGCGGTTGAATGGCTTCAGCTCGCAGTAGCTGCGGAAGGTGTCGCCGTTGAGGGGCACCTCATCGAAGTTGCCGCTGGCCACAAGCGACTGCACGTTGCGGCGATAGTCGTTGATTTCTTTGCGTATACGGCTGAACTGCTCGTCGGCGAGCTCCAGTATTCCGGCCAGGCGGTTTAAGCTGCGCTGATATTCTATTGGGATTTCCACCTGCGACTTATAGCCTGTGTCGTGCTGCATATTTGCCCATACATGTTGCAGGGCGGTACGCATCTGGAGTTCGAACCTTATCTGGTTGAGCAGGGGCATGGAGGGGTCGCTGTAGATTGCGGCGGGCAGGCGGCATACGTAGTGGAGCGACATGTAGCCGAAACGGTCTATTGCCAGCATCTTGCGTTTGTCGACCGAGTTCTCCCAGTCCACCTCAAACAATTTCTCGACAAAGGCCGAAATTGTATCCACTTCGTCGCTGAAAAAGGCTATGATGCGTGTACCGACAATATCGGTGATGTCGTCGATGGTGCGATATTTATGGCCTTTGAGTTCTAATTTGCCGGTAAGGCTTTTCTCAGTTTTCACACGGCCTTCTACGGCGGTCACGAGCATATTGTTGTCGTGCAAAGTCTTGGTGAGGGTTTCAAGCACAACGTTCTTGAGCTTCTCGTAGGTGGTTTGGCGCTGACGATACTCATCAAGAATCATCTCGCAGTGCATGTCGAGATTAAAAGCCATAGATGTCAGACGATTGTGATGATGTTAGAGAATCCGGTGATGTCGAAGACCTCCTTGACCTGAGGCTTCATGTTGCGCAGCACGAGTTTGCCGCCATGCGACATGACGCTTTTTTGCAGCGTGAGGAAAAGGCGCAGACCCTGGGAAGAGGTGTATTCCATGTCGCAGCAGTCGACGTCGATGTCAGGGTCTTTGCATTCCATCAGTGGCTGAATGTCATGCTGGAACTGGTCGGCATTGGTTGTGTCAAGGCGTCCCTTAAGCTTGACCATCGTTTTCGTTCCTTCGTTTGTTATAATGGTATCCATATCTACTGAATCTTTTTTGTCATTGTTAAAACATTGTTGCCGTTCTCGTAGCGGTAGCTGATGCTGTCCATCATTTTCTTGCACAGGAATATGCCCAAACCGCCGATTTGACGTTGGTCGGCGTCGAGGGTCAAGTCGGGGTCTTCTTTCTCAAGGGGGTTGAAAGGCGTCCCGGCGTCCCTAAGCTCAATGGAAAGGATTAGCTTATCTTCGTCAAGGCTGGTGCCGGCCTCAAGCCAACCTATGCCTCCTTCGTAGGCATACTGCACCACGTTCACGACGGCTTCTTCGATCGACAGGCGCAATTTGAAACGAAGCATCTCGTCGTCGGGCATGTCGGGCGACGACATCAGATACTCAATGATCTCGCTACTTTTGTCCTTAATGGGATTAAATCTTTTTTTCATCACTATACATCAAAATCTTATGTGTTCACAATGGTTTCACAGTAGTGGGAAACGCCTCCGAGCGTTTCCTATTGTAGGAGGCAAAGCTTCCAGCTTTGCCACTATGCGGGTTGGGTAAATAACGACAATGTTCGAAGCCCCAAACTCTCAGTTGCCCCTCACGAAGAGTGGAATCTCAAGGAGTTATTGACGTTATGCTAATAAAACAGAGTGCATCGCCGTCATGCGGAGAATAGGCCATTCTTGGTATTTGTCATTGTTTTACCTTTTACTACTTTCCCCATATAACGTTTAAACTTTTTTTTTATTATTTGATTGTTGTAGTTTAACAAACTATTGACATCACATCGGTCGTGTTATTGATTGTTTTTTATGTACAAAAAAATTTTTTTTTAAATTATTCTTAATGTGTTGTATAAAAAATGGGGTACATTACATTTTTTAAGATGCCCCTGAGCCATCGGAGCGTTTGGACACGGGTTTCAGCTGCACTTGCTCCAGCCGCAGCTTGTGCAGTGCTTGCAGCCGCCGCTGTAGACCACGGTCTTCTGGCCGCAGTCGGGACATACCTCGTCGGTGGCGGTGCCGTCCTTTATATATCTGCGGAGTGCGCGAGCCACGCCGTTCTTCCATGTCGTTATGGTGTCTTCGTCGAAATTCAGCTTGGAAATCAGGTCTACCACGTTTTGAAGGGGCATGCCGTGACGTAGTATGCCGCTTATCAGTTTCGCATAGTTCCAATATTCCTTCTTGAAGGTGCGCGAAAGGCCTTCTATGGTTACTTTATAGCCGTCGGGGTCAAGGAATTGGAAGTCGTACCGTGCGTGTTCGTCGCCGGCTTCCTTGTTACGGATCACCCATCCTTTCTCCACCGAGGGAGGCAGCATGAAGTTCATCGCCCTTCCGGTGAATATCTCGTAGGGCCGTCCCTCGTACATTCCCACCACGGCTATCCAGTCCTCGCGGTTGTTTTTGAACCTCACAATCTCTGCGTCCAGTTTCTTGGGTCTTTTGGGTGCTTTAGTCTCGCCAAACTGAGGCTTGTCTTGCTCGTCGTTGCTCACCAGGACTCCGTGGCGGCTTCCGTCGCGGTATATGGTGCATCCTTTGCAGCCCGACTGCCAGGCCGTCTCGTAGATTTGCCGCACGGTCTCTTTCGTTGTCTCTTTGGGTATGTTCACCGTCACGCTGATTGAGTGGTCCACCCATTTCTGTATGGCGCCCTGCATTTTCACCTTCGCCACCCAGTCGATGTCGGCCGACGTGGCTCCATGGTAGGGCGATTTCGCTATCACCTCGTGCAACTCGGCGTCTTTCATAGCCATCACCTCTTCTGCATTGTATCCGTTTATTTTCAGCCAGTCGATGAATTTGGGATGGAAGACGTTGTATTCTTCGAAATAATCACCGTTCTCGTCGCGAACCACCTTGTGCGGTGTCGTGTCCTTGTCGTTGGGGTTTATTTTTCTCCTTCTTTTGTACGACACCAGGAACACCGGTTCTATGCCTGATGTTGTCTGGGTGCAGATGCTCACCGTTCCTGTGGGTGCTATTGTCAGAAGGGCTATGTTTCTTCTCCCGTAGGAGAGCATGGCTTTGTACATCTCCGGGTCAGCTTCGGCGAGGCGCTGCACGAAGGGGTTGAGTTTTTCGCGGTTAGCGTCGTAGATAGGGAAGCATCCCCTTTCCTTAGCCATCTCCACCGAGCTGCCGTAGGCGCTGCATGCCAGCGTGCGCTGCACTTTGACGGCAAATGCGGTGGCCTCGTCGGTGCCGTATCTCAGTCCCATGGCGGCCAGCATGTCGCCCTCGGCGGTGATGCCAAATCCTGTGCGGCGCCCCTCGAGGCATTTCATCTTGATGTTCAGCCACAGGTTTTTCTCCACCGATTTTATCTCGTCGCTTTCGGGGTCGTTTTCTATCTTCGTCAAAATCTTCTCCACTTTCTCCAGTTCCAGGTCGATCAGGTCGTCCATCAGGCGTTGACCCATCCTCACATGTTTCTTGAACAGCTCGAAATCAAACTCCGCCGCGCTTGTGAAAGGGTTCTTGACATAGCTGTAGAGGTTTATAGCCTGCAGGCGGCAGCTGTCGTAGGGGCACAGTGGAATCTCGCCGCAGGGGTTGGTGCTCACCGTCCGGTAGCCATAGTCGGCATAGCAGTCGGGTACCGACTCCCTTATTATGGTGTCCCAAAACAGCACTCCGGGTTCGGCGCTGCTCCAAGCGTTGGCTATTATCTTGTTCCATAATGCTCTTGCATCTATCTCTTTTGTCACTGTCGGATGGTCGGAATCTATAGGATACTGTTGCACGAAGGGTTTCCCCTCCATAACACATTGCATGAACTCGTCGGTTATCTTCACCGATACGTTGGCTCCCGTTATCTTCCCCTGTTCCAGTTTGGCATCTATAAAATGTTCGGCATCGGGATGTTTTATTGAAATGGACAGCATCAGGGCACCTCGACGGCCTCCTTGAGCCACCTCGCGTGTGGTGTTGGAATAACGTTCCATGAAAGGGACAATGCCTGTGGATGTCAGGGCGCTGTTTTTCACGGGGCTTCCGCCGGGACGTATATGGCTCAGGTCGTGCCCCACTCCGCCGCGCCGCTTCATAATCTGCACCTGCTCCTGGTCAATTTTCATGATTCCTCCGTAGGAGTCGCTGTTCCCGCTGTTTCCTATCACGAAGCAGTTCGACAAAGAGACTACTTGGAAATCGTTGCCGATACCCGACATCGGACTGCCTTGCGGTATGATATATCGAAAGTCTTTCAGCAGCTCGTAAATCTCCTCCTCTCCCATGGGGTTGGGATATTTTTTCTCTATACGTGCATATTCCGCTGCCAACCTGCGGTGCATCATGTCGGGGTTTTTCTCATAAATCTTGTTTTCGTCGCGCAATGCGTATTTGTTCATCCAAACGTTGGCGGCCAGTTCGTCGCCATGGAAATAATCCTTCGACGACTGCATTATCTCTTCTGTCGTGTACTGAGTGTAATTTTTTGATTTTGTTTCTTTCATGTCTTTTATGCTTACTGGTTCAGGTGTTGGCTTTTCTTGTGATGGGGTAGGGGATGTCTTGGCGTTGTTTTCCCGTAGTGCTTCCTCCTCTGTCTTTGTGGTCTCGTCATTTTTGCGTGGGCGCCCTCTCCTCCTTTTTGGGGGGATATCGGTAGGCATAGGTTCGCCGAAATCCAAAAATAATTCATTCCCTTTCATGATAAAAAGAATCTTAATTACACAAAAACAAATGATTAGGCACTGTTGTTCTCACTCGAATGCTACTGCTAAATTACATATTTAAATTCTAATTAATGCAAAAAAGTTCCTCATTTATTAACACTCCAATCAACAACTGAGAACAGAAGCAAAAAAAAGCCCGCCATTTTGGCGGGCTATTGATTTACGATCAGCTTATTTCTCTTCTTTTCTTGCTGCAAGCAGCAGTTCCATCATTTTTATTGCGCTCACGCTAATCACGGTGCCGGGACCGAAGATGGCTGCCGCTCCGGCCTTGAAGAGGAAGTCGTAGTCCTGTGGTGGTATCACACCGCCAACCACGACCATAATGTCCTCTCTGCCGAGTTTCTTCAGTTCTTCGATTACTTGTGGCACCAAGGTTTTGTGGCCTGCTGCCAACGAGCTGACGCCTAAGATGTGCACGTCGTTTTCCACGGCTTGTTTGGCGGCTTCGGCAGGGGTTTGGAACAGCGGGCCCATGTCGACGTCGAATCCCAGGTCGGCATATCCGGTTGCCACCACCTTGGCTCCGCGGTCGTGGCCATCCTGTCCCATCTTGGCCACCATGATGCGCGGCCTGCGGCCCTCGAGTTTGGCAAATTCGTCGGTCAGCGACTGTGCTTTCTTGAACAGCTCGCTGTCTTTGGTCTGAGTACTGTACACGTTGGTTATCAGGTTTATTTTTGCTTTGTAACGTCCGTAAACTTTCTCAAGGGCATAGCTTATCTCGCCCAGCGAGGCGCGTTTTCTTGCGGCGTCGATGCTCAGTTCCAGCAGGTTGCCTTCGCCGCTTTCAGCGCATTTCGTCAGGGCGTTCAGTGCTGCTTCCACATCCTCGTTGTTCCTTTCGGCACGCAGTTTCGCCAGCCTCTTCAGCTGAGCCTCGCGCACTGCGGTGTTGTCCACCTCAAGAGTGTCTATCGGGTCTTCGTGGTCTAGGCGGTACTTGTTGATTCCCACTATGGTGTCCACGTTCGAGTCTATCCTGCTCTGTTTTCTTGCCGAGGCTTCTTCAATGCGCATCTTCGGAATGCCGCTTTCTATGGCCTTGGCCATGCCGCCGAGTTTTTCCACTTCCTGTATGTGGGCCCAAGCGCGGTGAGCCAGCTCGTGTGTCAGTGTTTCCACATAGTAGCTTCCGGCCCAGGGGTCGACGACGCGGCAGATATTTGTCTCTTCTTGTATATATAGCTGGGTGTTGCGTGCAATGCGCGCGCTGAAGTCGGTGGGCAGTGCAATGGCCTCGTCCAGGGCGTTGGTGTGCAGCGACTGTGTATGTCCCAGGGCAGCACCCATGGCCTCTATGCAGGTGCGTGCCACGTTGTTGAACGGGTCTTGCTCCGTCAGGCTCCAGCCTGAAGTCTGGCAGTGGGTACGCAATGCCAGCGATTTTGGGTTCTTCGGGTTGAATTGGTTCACAATCTTGGCCCACAGCATTCTCGCGGCTCTCATCTTGGCTATCTCCATGAAGTGGTTCATGCCCACACCCCAGAAGAAGCTCAGGCGTGGTGCGAAGTCGTCGATGTTCATTCCGGCGTTGATGCCGGCACGCAGATACTCCAGTCCGTCGGCCAGGGTGTAAGCCAGCTCAATGTCTGCCGTGGCGCCGGCCTCCTGCATGTGGTATCCGCTGATGCTAATGCTGTTGAACTTGGGCATGTGCTTCGAGGTGTATTCGAAGATGTCGGCGATGATTTTCATCGAGGGCAGGGGAGGGTAGATGTAGGTGTTCCTCACCATAAACTCTTTCAGGATGTCGTTCTGTATGGTGCCCTGTAGCTGCTCTTGCTTCACGCCTTGCTCCTCGGCGGCAATGATGTAGAACGACAGTACGGGCAACACGGCGCCGTTCATTGTCATCGATACGCTCATCTTGTCCAGGGGTATCTGGTCGAACAGTATCTTCATGTCCAGAATGCTGTCAACTGCCACTCCGGCCTTGCCGACATCGCCCACCACGCGCTCGTGGTCAGAGTCGTAGCCTCTGTGCGTGGCGAGGTCAAATGCCACCGACAAGCCTTTCTGGCCGGCGGCGATGTTTCTGCGGTAGAAGGCGTTGCTCTCTTCTGCCGTCGAAAAGCCGGCATACTGGCGCACCGTCCAGGGACGCATCACGTACATCGTCGAATAGGGTCCCCGCAGGAACGGTGCAATGCCAGCGGCATAGTTCAGGTGCTCCATTCCGGCAAGGTCCTCTTTGCCGTACACCGGCTTCACCTCTATCTGCTCTGGCGTCGTCCAGTTCTTCTCGATGTGGTTCTCTTTCTCCCATTGCACGAAGCTTTCCTTCTTTTCGCTCTGGGCCTTGAAATCAACATTTGAAAAATTAGGTCTCATTATCAATATATTATATGTTTTGCTTCTATGTGTTAGAAAGTGCAAATATACAACTTTTCTTACAATTACAACAAATTATGTCCGTAAATAAAACAAAATATATGATTATCTGCAAATGGCACGAATATAAAATCGCGTCGTCTCCGGGGCTTCTTTTTTGGAAAAAGCGGGTAATCATTTAATAACAAAGCTCTGCCAGTTGAATGGCAGAGCTCGTGTACTCTAATTGCGGCAACCAGATGTGGTTATCTCGTTGCGGCGTCTATCTTGCTCTTTTTCTTGTTCTTGTGCCAGAATCCGTAGACTTCGCTTACATTGCCGGCGGTTGTAAACGCGCTGATTTCGTTTTTGTTGATATATTCCATCAGTTTGGAGAATTCGTCTTTGCTCAGCAAGGTCTCCAGTTCTATGGACTTTTCGTTGGTGTAGCCGCCTATCACCTCATACATTGTGCACCCTCTCTGTAGGTCGTCGATGATATATCTGCGCAGGCGATCCCAGTCTTTCGACACGATGCACACTCTTTTCTTGTTGTTCAGCGTTGCGGTGAAATAGTCTACCACCAGTCCGTTAATCCATGTGCCTATCAGTCCGATCACCACCATCCTGAATGGGTTGATGGCGAATGCTGTGCAGCAGATCACCGCGCCGGCCACGCTCACCGAGGCGCCGATGTCGAAATGCAGATATTTGTTCACTATCTTTGCCAGGATGTCAAGACCGCCAGTTGATGCGTTGATGCTGAACATCAGAGCCTGCGAGGCACTCAGTAGCAACACAAAGCAGCATAGGTCGAGCCAGGGGTCACCCATCACCGACGGGCTTCCTGTAACGGGATTGGCACTTGCTATCTTCTCCCAAGGGAACACCCATCCCCAGAAGTCGGTCAACGGTCCAAGAATCAACGCTGTATATACTGTCTTGAAACCAAATTCCTGCCCTATAAGCAAAAATGCCAAGATCAGCAGCACGATGTTGATGCTCATAATCCAGATGCCTAACCCTTGCCCGTGGGTGAATATGTTGCTCAATACTATCGACAGACCCGATATTGTACCGATAATCAGTTTGCTGGGCACCAGAAAATAATATACTGCTGCTGCGGTCACCATCATGCCCAATGTCATGATGACAAGTTCTATCCAGAACTTTTTGGTAGCCAAAATACTTAGTATTTTATTCATAAATTGCTGTTTTTGTTTGGTTTAATAATAATGCACATTGTGTGTTTGTGGCTGCAAAAGTACTATTTTTTTTGCTCTTTTTTCATTTTCCCTTCTTTTTTCTGTTAGTCCGCCGTTTTGGTTGTGTCAACTTATTTTTTAACGGTCACTATATGCCGCCCCTACGGGGCTCAGAGAGGATAGGGTATTTCAATTCCCGTGGGCTCGCGCCCACGGCTATTATATGGCGCCCCTACGGGGCTCAGAGCGGATAGGGTATTTCAATCCCCGTGGGCTCGCGCCCACGGCTATTATATGCCGCCCCTACGGGGCTCAGAGTGGATAGAGTAATTCAATCCCCGTGGGCTCGCGCCCACGGCTATTATATGCCGCCCCTACAGGGCTCAGAGCGGATAGGGTATTTCAATCCCCGTGGGTTCGCGCCCACGGCTATTATATGGCGCCCCTACAGGGCTCAGATAGGATAGGGTACTTCAATCCCCGTGGGCTCGCGCCCACGGCTATTATATGGCGCCCCTACGGGGCTCAGAGAGGATAGGGTATTTCAATCCCCGTGGGCTCGCGCCCACGGCTATTATATGGCGCCCCTACGGGGCTCAAAAAGGGTTCATGCAATAAAAAAAGCACTTCACTGTTTTAGGGAAGTGCCTTTGTTTCCTTGTGCGTCAAGAGGGGTTATTGCTCAACGTTTTTCTCGATGGCAAGTTTGCCTCTGTAATATCCGCATTCAGGACATACGTGGTGCGCTAAGATCTGGGCACCACAGTTGCTGCATGTAGTCAGCTGTGGGGCCTCCAAGCTGTCATGCGTTCTTCTCTTTCTTGTTCTCGTCTGCGAGAACCTGTGTTTTGGGTGTGGCATAATTTATATTTTTTATTATTATTTTCGGTCTTGTCGTTCTCTCTCCGCTCGCGGCCATAACAGGCTTTCTCTCGTGCTTGAATGAGGCTCGCTCCTCAGTCCTCTCCATTCTCTCTCAGTTGTTTCAGGGCCTCCCATCTTGGGTCCTGTGTTTGGTGCTCTTCGTGCTGGTCCATCAGCTTTAGCATTTCCTTATCGCAGTCGCCCTCGTCATGCATGCATTGTATGGGCATCCTCACCGCCACGTATTCGTACATCAGCTGACCCAGGTCTATCTCGCTCTCGTTTTCTGGCACGAACAGGACATCCTCGTCGTCGCTTTGCTCAGTGTCGCTGAATTTCACGCATAATCTCTCTTCTCCTTCCACGGGCCATTCCATCTCACCGAGGCATCTGTCGCACGTTGTTCGCACTCTGCCCTGCAACGAGAAAAAAAATATCATCATCCGTTCAGTTTTCTCCATTCTGACATCGAAAAGCACCTCTCCACCCAGTATTTTTTCATTTTTCCATTCAGAAAAAAAACTGTCGTCCAACGTGAAATTATAGGTGTATAAGCCTGATTTTAAACCGCTGAACCGAATTGTGGTGTCTGTGTTCTTTGTCATTTCACTCTCTCGTTGAATTTGCAAAAATACAATGTTTTGTGATTCTGTGCAAATTTTTTTTGCTATTCTTTTCTTTTTATGTCTTTTTTTTATGAAAAAAGCCTTCTGATGAGGAGGCTTCTCTGAGTTGTACAGCGTTTCACTGATGGGTTGACGTGCTTAGAGAATCAGCATATACCATATAAGTCATGCTCATAGGCTTTCGTTATCTTCACGTTGTAGAACTCGCCCACTTTCAGTTTCTTGTTGCTCGCCACCAGCACTTCGTCGTCCACTTCGGGAGAGTCTTGCTCGGTGCGACCGATATAATATTCGCCTTCTGTTCTGTCGATAAGTACACTCACTATCGTACCGATGCGTGCCTCGTTTTTTTCCAGCGATATTTGTTCTTGTAGCTCCATGATTTCGTCCACCCTACGCTGTTTTTCATCCTCGTCTATGGGGTCGCCCAGCTCGTTTGCTGCCGTCCCTTCTTCGGCCGAATAGGCAAAGACACCCAGTCTCGCGAACCGTTGCTTTCGCACAAAATCTTTCAGCTCTTCGAACTCCTTGTCGCCCTCCCCGGGGTAACCTACTATCAATGTTGTTCTTATCGCGACATTGGGGATTCTTTCTCTCATGTGCTTCAGCAGTTCGAGCGTCTCCTCCTTGTCGGTGCCGCGTCGCATGGATGCCAGTATTTTGCTGTTTATGTGCTGCAGCGGTATATCGATATATTTACAGATGTTCTCATGTTTTGCTATCGCCTCTATAGCATTGTCGGGGAATGCGGCGGGATAGGTGTAGTGAAGCCTAATCCACTGGGCGCCGCTCTCTGTCGCCAGTCTCTTCAGCAGTTCTCCGAGCTTCCTCTCACCATACAGGTCCATTCCATAGTAGGTGGTGTCCTGAGCTATCACTATCAGCTCCTTGGCGCCATCAGCAACCATTTTTTTGGCCTCGTCCATGATTTCTTCCATAGGCCTTGAAATATGCTTTCCTCTTATCAGAGGGATTGCGCAATAGGAGCAGCAGCGGTTACATCCCTCGCTGATTTTCAGGTAGGCATAGTGCCGGGGAGTGCTCTGAAGGCGTTCTGTTTCCAATTTATCGTGGTATTCGGCTTCCAGGCCTCTCACCAGTTCGCCCCATTGGTGCACCCCATACCAGGCGTCCACCTCCGGCAGTTCTCTGGCCAGCTCTTCGCGGTAGCGCTCCACGAGGCATCCCACCACCACCAGGCGCCGGTGGCGACGCCCTCGCCGTTTAATCTCAGCCTGCTCCACTATCACGTTAACCGACTCCTCTTTGGCGTCGCCAATGAAGCCGCAAGTGTTTACCACCACCACGTCGCAGTCGCTCTTCTCCCTGTCAAAATACACCTCCACTCCTGCTTTCCGCAAGTGTCCTGCCACGTGCTCCGAATCAGCTATGTTCTTCGAGCATCCCAATGTTATTATGTTTACTTTCATTCTCTTTGCTGTGGGCTTATTGTTTGTATTCTCGTGCAGAATACGATTTCGCCGTGTACACTATTTCTCGAAAAGAGAGTCTACGAACTCTTCGGCATTAAACACTTGAAGGTCGGTCATTTTCTCGCCAAGCCCAATATATCTCACCGGGATTTTGAACTGGTCGCTTATTCCAATAATCACACCGCCTTTTGCGGTGCCGTCCAGTTTAGTCAATGCCAGTGCATTCACCTCTGTTGCTGCTGTGAATTGGCGTGCCTGTTCGATGGCGTTCTGTCCTGTTGAGGCATCCAGCACCAGCAGGACCTCGTGAGGTGCGTCGGGCATCAGCTTTTGCATCACTTTCTTAATCTTGGTGAGCTCGTTCATTAGGCCCACTTTGTTGTGAAGCCTTCCGGCGGTGTCAATGAGCACCACGTCGGTGCCTTTCGACAGGGCCGACTGGAGGGTGTCGTAAGCCACCGATGCGGGGTCGGCGCCCATTCCCTGTTGTACTATGGGCACCCCGACGCGCTCCGACCATATTGTCAGCTGCTCCACCGCTGCGGCGCGGAAGGTATCGCTGGCGCCAAGCATGACGCTTTTTCCAGCCTCTTTGAACTGGTATGCCAGTTTCCCTATCGTCGTCGTCTTTCCCACGCCGTTCACACCCACCACCAGTATTACGTAGGGCTTTTTCGACAGCGCAGCCCCGAAGTCTTCAAACTCGTTGTCGTGATGTTGGTTCAGCAGCTCGGTGATTTCGGCTTTCAGCAATCCGTTGAGCTCCGACACTCCAATATATTTGTCTCGCCTCACGCGCTCTTCTATGTTCGAGATGATTTTCAATGTTGTCTCCACACCCACGTCGGACGATATCAGTGTTTCCTCCAGACTGTCCAAAACCTCCTCATCCACCGTTGATTTACCCAATATTGCCTTCGAAAGTCTTGAAAAAAAGCCTTGTTTGGTCTTCTCCAAGCCCTTGTTCAGCGTCTCTTTCTTCTCCTTGCTAAAAAATGAAAACAGTCCCATAATCCTCTATTATTTAGTTGTTTATAATAACATTCCAATCTCTGTTTTTGTTTCTCTCGTCACTTCTTCCAGCCATAATTCATCAGCTTCTCTTCCTGTTTGTTCGTTGTTGCCAATAATTTGCAAAATTAATATTTTTTTATCAATCAAATCAAAAAGACGCAAAAAAATATTTTTTGCGTCATGAAATCTTATCTCCGTTTCTGCCCCACCGAAGCTGTTATAGAAAGTCAGGACACCGTCTGGCCCAGACCTATAGGCACGAAAAAACCCCGCTTCTCAGCGAGGCAAAACAAAAGCGTATGAAAAAAATTATTTTATTTTTTCTTCAAATATTCCTGTACATTGTCCGACGGAACAATTTCTTCCTTGAAAACGTATGCGTTGGTTTTCGGAGAACGTACCATTTTTATCACCTTGGCAAAACTTTTGCCGGTGGAGGTTTTCAGGGTTGCAACAACTTTCTTTGCCATATCTTGTCTCTCCTATAATTTTACTTGATTTCTTTGTGTACAGTTACTTTCTTCAGGAAGGGGTTGTATTTTTTCAACTCCAAACGCTCTGGGGTGTTCTTTTTGTTCTTCATTGTAACATAACGTGACATACCCGGCACGCCGCTGGCCTTTTGCTCGGTGCACTCCAGTATCACCTGTACTCTTGCGTCTTTATTTTTCTTTGCCATGTTTTTTCGTTTTTGGAAGTGCAAAAGTACTACTATTTTTTTATTCTACAACAGTTTTCAACAAAAAAATATTTCGTGATTTTGTAACGCTCTGATGGATAGGCTGGTATGTGTTTGTTTTGTACTTCTATTTTCCTTATATAATTGTTGATATCTTCTTTTTTGTGTGTTTTTCGTGCCCTTTTTTCGGGATTTTCATCCGAATTTCTTTTGTTTTCGCTTTTTTGATTCTTTTTTATTGAATACCATTGTCTTATATACTTTGTACATCTGTTTCTTATTCTGCTGTCTGTACCTTATCGCTCGCCATTTGGCTTTTTTTGTCGCTCAACGATAGTTTGTTTTTATCATACTTTATTCTGACAAAATGACAGTAAAAATCGGTCCTTTTTGCATAAAATCGGAAAAATTGACATATATTTTTCTGTGGCATTTTTTTTGTTCGTTATTGGGTGTCTGCGGTTCGGATGCAGGCTCCCAAACAGAGCTCACCGACCAGACAACAAAAGAATGTTTAACAATTAAAATATAGGAGATTTAATCATGTTAGTAGCAAGAAAAAACAATGACCTTATGAGCACGATGTTCAACGAACTTCTCGACTGGAACCGCTGGAACAACTTCAACGCCGACGACCGAGGCATGACTCCTAAGATGAACGTCAGCGAGAGCGATACGGACTATCGTCTTGAGCTCTGCATCCCAGGCCTTAAGAAGGAAGACCTCCACATCAGCATCGACACCGACAACAACCTGGTGATTGAGATGCAGCAGACGGAGGAGAAGAAAAACGAGGACGAGAAACGTCATTGGTTGCGTCGCGAGTTCTCTTCCACCCAGTTCAAGCAGCTGCTCACGCTGCCCGAGAACATCAAGAAAAATCAGATCGGTGCCAAGGTTGAGAACGGCATTCTGACCGTCACCCTCCCGAAGTTCACTGCCGAAGAGCAGAAACAGCTTGCACAGACCATCACCGTTGAATAAACCCACGACGGGTCATCATGAACAACGCCCCCTTGAGGGGCGTTTTTTTTTGCCTGCTGTTCTCGCCGTTACCAGACCTTGCCATTTCTTCCCCTTTTTCTGCTTTTGCTTTCCCGTCAGGCCTCCTCACGGCGAGCCGGAGGCTCTTTTAATACCTCCATTTTTAGTCTCTTGTAAATATATATGTAACATTATATATTTTTTTTGTATTTTTGCAGCCCGTAATGGAAATCATCGACAAACACTATATAGACCTCCGAAAGGTTTTGGCTGCAAAAAATGTCAATGCACCCCGTTGGGTTATCTCGTTGCTCAACAGGCTTCTCCATGTCGACGAGATTAATGCTGCCCTTTTCGAGACGCGCCATTTGCAGGGCATTGATTTCGCCAGTGCAATTCTTGAAAGGCTACAGATCCGCACAGAGGTGGTCCATCCGGAGCGCATCCCCCTCGGCGGCTCTCCCATCGTCATAGCCAACCATCCCCTTGGGGGTCCCGACGGAATGGGCCTTATCGCTGCTGTGGGACAGTGCCGCCGAGATATTGTCTTTCCCGTCAACGATTTCCTGCTGCATATACCACAGTTGCGCCCTCTTTTCGTGCCCATTGACAAGGTTCATGGCAACCGCTCCACGGCTGCGGCCCTCAACGCTGCTTTCGCCGAGAGCAACTGCCTGCTCTATTTTCCTGCCGGCCTCTGTTCGCGTCGCGTCAACGGCCGTATTGTAGACCTCCAGTGGAAATCCACATTCGTCAAGAAAGCCATAGCACACCATCGCGACATAGTGCCTGTACACATCCATGCCCAAAACCGCAGTCGGTTCTACACCATAGCCAATCTGCGCCGCCGGCTGGGAATAAAGTTCAATTTCGAAATGGCCCTTCTTCCCTCCGAGATGTTTGCCCAGCACGGCAAGACATTCACTATCTCGGTTGGCAATAGCATCCCATGGCAGCAACTTGACGATGGCACCTCCCCACAGTCGTGGGCCGACCGTCTTCACGACCTTATCTACGCAATGCCCTAAAAAACACAATACCACATTAACACAATCCACCAAACTCCTATGCCAGACTTCTCGTACATTATCCCCCCCGTCGACCGCGAGGCCATTCGCGCCGAACTCTCCAAGCGCACCTTCCTCCGCCATACCAATTTCGGAGGCAAGGACATCTACGTCACCACGGCCCACAATTCGCCCAACATCATGCGCGAAATAGGGCGTCTCCGCGAGCTCTCTTTCGCCTCGGAAGGCGGCGGTACCGGCAAGCCGGTTGATATCGACGAGTTTGACACCCTGCCGGAGCCCTACTGCTTCAAGCAGCTCTTCGTATGGGACAACGACAAGCAGGCCATCGTTGGCGGCTACCGTTTCATCCACGGCTCCAATATGTTCCGTTCTGTTGATGGCTCCATCTATACGCCTACCGCCGAGCTCTTCCATTTCACGCCGGAGTTTATCGACCATTACCTGCCCTACACCATTGAGCTGGGACGTTCTTTTGTGCAGCCAGAATACCAGCCCGGCAACAACCTCCGCCAGGGGCTCTACTCGCTCGACAACCTCTGGGACGGCCTTGCCACCATAGCCCTCGAAATCCCCGAGACGCGCTACTACTTTGGCAAGGTGACCATGTATCCACACATGAACCGTCAGGCCAAGGACTTGATACTTTATTTCTTGCAAAAACATTTCCCGGACCGCGATGGCCTCATGTGGCCCGTTGAGCCACTCCTCATCAATACCGATTTCAACCAGCTTCACCAGCTCTTCACCGGGCGTAACTACAAGGAAGATTATCAGATTCTTCAGCGTTCGGTGCGTGACTTGGGCTCCTATGTCCCGCCTTTGGTCAATGCCTACATGAACCTCTCCTCCACCATGCGAACCTTCGGCACGGCCTACAACCATGCTTTCGGCGAGACAGACGAGACCGGCATACTGGTGGCAGTCCGCGATATCTTCCCGGAGAAGAAAACCCGTCATTTTGAATCCTACAACGTCATCAACCGCCTCTTCGAGCGCCGCCGTTTTTTCAATATCGATATGCGTCGCCTCCCGTGGTGGCGCAATGCCAACGACAATACTGAGCTCGACAACCTCCAATGGCTCAAAGAGAATAAGATAGCCCGAGAACGTGCCTCCTTCGTTGAGGCCTCAGACCCCTCGGAGCTGAGAAAACAACGCCGCCAACAACGCCGTGCCCTACGCCAACAGCGCCGCCAACAGCGCCGCCAAAAAGACGAATAATCAATGCTGCATGCGATGTTTGGCCCCCCACTGTCGTACACTACACCAAAAGCATAAATCCCGTGGAAATTAAGTCTGCCCAGTTCATAGTCTCCAACTCCGACTTCACGAAGTGCCCCGACACGGGCCTCCCGGAGTTTGCCTTTATAGGCCGCTCAAATGTCGGCAAGTCGTCGCTCATCAACAAGCTGGTAGGCAACAAAAGCCTCGCCAAGACCAGTGTCCGTCCGGGCAAGACGCAACTCATCAACCATTTCCTCATCAACCGGGCGTGGTATCTTGTCGACCTCCCCGGCTATGGCTTCGCCCGCGTCTCTAAGTCGGAACGCGAAAAATGGCAGAAGATGATCAACCAATACCTGCTTGGAAGAAAGACGCTCATGAACACCTTCGTGCTTGTCGATTCCCGACACCTACCCCTCGACATCGACCTTGATTTCATAGCTTTCCTTGGTACTCACGGCATACCGCTCTCAATAGTCTTCACCAAGGTCGACAAGCAGAATCAGAGTGCCACGGCAAAAAACATCAATGCCTTCAAGGCCGCTCTGCTTCAGCAGTGGGAGGAGCTGCCTCCCATTTTCATCACCTCGTCGGTCTCTGGCACAGGCCGCACCCCACTCCTCAACTATATAGGACAAATCCTGCAACAACCGAACCCCTCTAAATAATCTTTAAAAAATAAGTTGATACAATCAGACATTCAAAATAAAATAAGCTTGCTATTTTTTTACTGTTACTTAATGTATTTATTCTCCGCTTTGCTATCGAAATATCCACTGGATATTTCTTCACCCCTACGGGGCTCAGATTAATAGAGTATTTCGATTCCCGTGGGCTCGCGCCCACGGCTAATATATGCCGCCCCTACGGGGCTCACTCTGACAGAATATCTTTACACCTTATCGTTTAATTTGTAGACAAATACATAGAAATCATGATACGTGAAGGAAAGAAAAACAACCGTCTTAAGACAGACGAGGGGAAACGGGGTGAGAACCAGCCGTTTCACGTGAAACATGGACAGGCAGACAAACAACAGGTGGTGTGTGGGATGCGTCCGGTGCTTGAAGCTATAGAGGCTGACAGTCAGATAGATAAAATTCTTCTTCAGACGACGTTGGACGGTCAGCTGTCGAAAGAGCTCAGAACCAAGGCGAGAGAGAGGAATTTGCCGGTCCAGTTTGTGCCTGTCGAGAGGCTTAATGCCATCACCGGAGCCAATCATCAGGGCGTGGTGGCGTTGATAGCCCCTATAGCATATCGTTCATTCGCCGATATGTTGCAATCCATACAGGAGGGCGGCAAGCAGCCTTTCTTTTTGATGTTGGACCATGTGACCGATGTGCGCAATCTGGGAGCCATAGTGCGTACTGCCGAATGTGCTGGTGTCGATGCCATTATAGTGCCTGACCATGGCAGTGCGCAGATAGGTGCGGATGCCATCAAGAGCTCGTCGGGAGCGTTGTTGCGCCTGCCCGTGTGTCGCGAGGCCAACCTTAAGACGGTGATAAACCTGGCCCTCCAGACGGGGTTGCAGGTGTGTGCTGCCACCGAGAAGGGAAGCACCAGTTATGTGGCTGTCGACTTCCGGAGGCCCACCCTGCTGGTAATGGGGTCGGAAGACAAGGGCATCAGTACGGAGGTCCTGAAGCTATGCGACGTTAGGGCCAAACTGCCCATTGTGGGGCAGGTGCAGTCGCTCAATGTCTCGGTGGCTGCCGGCATATTCATGTACGAGGTCCTCCGGCAAAGAGGCATAGAATGACATCCTGTTTTTAATAAAAATTAACAATTAGCTTAGAACTTTTGTTCCTTTATAGCCGCACATAAAGCCGATAATGCAATGTGCGGCTATGTTTTTTTATGTGTTTTTGTATGTCGTTATGGTTTAATGAGTTGCTATTTTTTTATATATTGATTTAAAAAAAAGTAAGCGAAAAGGGAGCGGATAACGACTTTTTGTGTAAATTTGTAGCCTGTTATGTGCCATTGTAAATCCTGAAAAAAGGATATTATTTTGGTGTATATTATATTGAAATAGAAAATAATAAAAAGTATAAAATATGAAAAAAAGATCGTTGCTTTTGGGTTTGATTTTTCTGATTTCGTCGTTTGCGATGCAGGGTCAGATTGTCACCAAGTATCAGCAGGGGTTTGAGGCCACCGGCGAGAGCTATGGCTACACCGTGACGCAGGGCTCGGCCAATGTAGTCACCACCCTGTCGTCGTCGGGCGAGAGAGCTCTGAAGCTGAGCTATTCCCCATCGGGGATGGTGGAGATAATCCTCGACACCCTTGACTTCACCGACAATGGACAGTTCCAGTATTTCTACCTGGAGTTCATGCATATCTGCGATGTCGACCCCTTGACGGCGCAGAATGCCGACGAGGTGGCCACCGTGGATATCCGCAATGCTCTCGACCCCAATGCCGAATGGGTGAACCTTGATGGTAGCGACCACTACGACGTGACGTGGGGAGGAGGCAGCAGCGACTATGCGCAGAACTCCTCGTTCTCAGAGCGTTCCTATGCGCAGTGGCGAGGCACCACGCCCACCAACGCATGGTGGAAACGAGAACGCTTCAAACTGCATCTGCGCATACAGCAGCTGCCATTGAACCAGAGGAAGATGCTTATCCGTTTCCGTCTTTTCCCGAAGCATACGGCGGGGAGCTCTAATGAGGGTTGGTATCTCGACAACATATCGGTGAAGTGCAGTCCCAACTCCATGCTGCTGCCGATAATGACGATGACAGACTACCCTGACCTGATGAACTATCCCAACAGCCGAGGTACGCGTGTTGCCGCCAAGTTCACCACGCCGCTCACCGAGGGCATGTGCAACGACTCGGTCTATGTGGTGTACCAGTTGGGACGCAGTGCCGACATCCTCCGCAAAACCATGACGCCCATCAGCGGCTCGCCAGGAGAATACGAGACCTATATCCCGTTCTGCGGCTACGACACCATCGTATATTGGCGAATGATAGGCAAGGACAACTCGTTGAACCATAATGAGACCAGCTTCCCGTCGGACCTCAGTGGCTGGCAGCAGTACCGTAGCGTGCGCGGTAAAGCCTCGATGATGCCAATATCTACCAACTTTGCTCCGACCAACACCTTGCCATTCCCAAACAAGGGCAGTCATAAAAGCGAGATAGTGTACGACAGTGCCGAGATGAACGTCAACTACAAGGCGGCGGCAATAACGCAGATCCGTTATCCGGTGGCGGCGAACGTCAACAACTCGAACCGCAACAGGGTGCAGATAAAGATGCGCAACATCGACAATACGTTCGAGTACACCTCGTCGGCCATAGGTTCAGGAACCACCAATGCCTTCTCGTCAGAGTTTCAGAAAGTGGTCTACGACTCCTCGCTCTCCATCACGCAGAATGCCAATACCAACGGCGTCATATATTTGCAGGACACTTTCTTCTATGCCGGCAAGGGCTTGATGATAACCTTCACCAACTACAACACCAACAACGACCCCACGGCGGTGTCGGTCAGGACATTCCCTGTTCCGAGTTCGAACAACAGCACACGCGGCAGTGTCGCTATCGAATATCCGGCAGACATCGGGTTCAACCCGTTCACTTCCGAGTTCTTCAATTCCGGTACGCGTACCACGCAGCGTCCGAACTTCACATTCAATGCAGTGCAGAATGCGCCGTTGCTGTACGACTGTGGTGTTGGAGGATATATCCACCCCAACGATTCCACCCCGGCCAATGCCGTGGGCAACAACGATGTGGTGGTGACGCTCACCAACTACGGAGCTTTGCCAATCAACAACGTGCGCATCTACTATTCGGTAGACAATGGCACGCACCAGTATTACGACTGGAGCGGCACATTGGCTGGCGGAGCCTCCACGCAGGTGACTATCAGCACCACCCAGCAGTATCCGGCTGGATACCACGAAATGTTGGCATGGGTTGACGACTCGGTGACCTCGTCGGGAGCGCGCTACCGCGACCATGAGCCTTTGAACGACACCCTCTGGACCCGCTTCATCAGCTGCGACGGCCCGATGAGTGGAGTGCGTTATGTGGGTGGCTCCACGCCTGACTACGCCAACCTAGACCAGTTGCTTTATGCCTTGAGCCAGTGCGGTGTGAACGGTCCTCTTACCGTGAAGATGGCTTCAGGCGTCTACGGTGTATATACCTTCCCGGTTATCCCCGGGACGTCGGAGAGCAACTACATACAGTTCGAGCCTATCGATGCCGGCAATACGGTGCTTTTCAACGCCCCCACCAATGGCTCGGCGTCGACGGTTAATGCCATCATCAACTTGCAGCAGGCTAACCATATACGGTTCAACCGCATCAACTTCGGTTCCAATGCTACGCAGAGTCGTGCCACCTACCAGGTGCGCCTTGGTACCAACAGCACCGGGTGCGAGTTCCACAACTGTATCTTCACCGAGGGTCAGGGCAACGGAGCTGCCGAAGACTTCATGACAGCCTCGGCGCTGCTCTACAGTGGTGGTGCCGACTCGCTGGTGGTGAGCAACTGCACCTTCACGCGTGGAACGGCAGGACTGAGTCTTGTGGGCCCTGCCCAGGACAATATGGCTCGGGGCAGCTACGTCTTTGGCAACAACTTCGAGAACCAGGGTGTCAACAGCATGATAATACGTAACCAGATAGGCACCGTGGTGGACAGCAACACCTGCAACAGGGTGTATGCCAACTCCAGCTACTGCATCTTGTTGCAGGACTGTAGCGGTGCCACACGCGTTACGCGCAACGCCGTCTACGTCACCTCGGGAGCCTCGTGTATAGGAGCCACCAATTTCTTTGGCTCAGCCAATGGCTATGCCGTGGTGGCCAACAACATGCTGGTGAGCGATGACGACGGCCTGTCGAACATGCTGACCACGCCGCTGAACATCATTACCGCCAACTATGCCAAGGTGCTCTTCAACTCGGTGAAGCTCACAGCACCGACACGCAGCGGTATTGCTGCTGCCACCTTTGGTGGCGGAACGCTGAGCAACAGCTATTTCTACAATAATATCGTGGGATGTTACGACACAGTGAATTTCGCTTTCAATTTCATTCCCACCGAGGATTCTGTTAATTATATTGGATACAATATATATTATTCGCGTGGACCGTTGCTGAACAAATACGACGGTATCAACTGTCTCACTTTCGCCAACTGGTTAACCCATCTGCCTTCCGACGGCAATTCGCAGAACGTGAACCCCGCATTCTTGGGAACCACCGCGATGGACCTGCGTTCCTATAGCCAGAACGTCAAGTCGCATGCCATACCTTTTACCGAGGTTGACAATGACATCTTCGGAACGCCCAGGGATGCCGTGGCCCCCTGTCTTGGAGCTTTTGAGTTCACCTCATTGCCCTACGACTTCGAGATACAGGAGTTCCTCGAGCCATACACCGAGTATTGCGATGCCCCGTCGTCAGCCCCGCTGCGTGTGGTGATAAAGAATAGTGGAATCAACCCCTTCGATCCGACGTCGCAAAGCATGACGCTGCACTACAGTCGTGCTGCCGTCCCGGGCGTCACGTCGGGCATCTACGGCACTGTTCCGGTGAATATCACCATACCGGCGAGCGATACGGTGACCTGGAACACCGGAGCCACTATCCCGTTCCCCACCGTGGGCACACGCGACACCACATATAGACTCTATGTCTGGCTGTCGTCGACTATCGACCCCAACCCGGCCAACGACACCAATTTCACCACGGTGCTCTCGCACTACCACTATCCGGCACCCAACACCGTCAACGTCAACTCAAACTATGGCGATTCGGCCACTGTGACAGTGACGCAGGGACTGCAGACCTGGTATGGCAACGTCTATAGCTCCGGCGTAAGTCATCAGTCGGAGGTCTATTGGTACGATTCGCCTGAGAGCGTCGACCCCATCTGGCGTGGCCATTCCATAACCATTCCACCGCTATACACCGACGACACGCTCTACATACGACAGAGCCGCGACTACGGCTTGGTTAGAATCACCGAGGTGCAGTTCAAGCAGAACCAACCTGGCGTCACCTACCCTATGCCAATGTTTATGAATAGTGCCACAGCATTAGCCGTAGAGTTCACCAATGTTGGCGACTATCCGCTGAATATGCTTGGCGACACCATAGTGACTGTTGGTACCACCAGCACGTTGAACAAGAAAAAATATGGCTTCCCCGACATCACCTTACAGCCGGGGCAGACTATCGTGTTGCAATACCGACAGAACCTCAACAACATCGACTCGACCCGCACCTTGGGAACGGCGAACCTCAGCCCCAACCAGCAAGTTGAATTTGGTCTTATCTACATGCGCCAAAACGTTATAGAGGATGCCGTGGCATTCAATGGCATCACCACTCATGCCAACTGGACCAACTACAACATACCCAATACTGTATGGCTCGGCGCTGGCATATCGTTGCCCGACAGTATGCCTACAGCTGGTGTATTCCGCACGGCATGGCCTTCGAGCCCCACGTCGCTCACCACTTCGTCGCTGCTCTGGCAGGCCGCCGACAACAACAACCGCATGACCCTCGGAACCACCAACCAGAACCTTATACGTTTCGTCGACAACGGATGCCTGGGCGATGTTGCTCCGGTTTATATCACTCTTGTAGGCCTGCCCAATGTTGATGTGGCCATCGAAGACCTTGCATTGGACGATGGTTGCGACATGGCAGAGACTCCCATAACGGTGAATGTCTACAACCGCGGCTCGCAGCCCACGGGGCAGATGATTCTCAACTATAAGGTGCAAGGCTATCCTCAGTATGCCGGACAGGCCATAGAACTGCAGACCTGCAGCGACACCATCAGCGCAGGTCTTGCTGCCCAGACCAGCATGCAGCACACCTTTTCGGTGGTGCCTGACTTTACTGTGGCTTCTGCCTCGGTCGACTTCGACGTTGTGGTGTGGGCCACACAGAACAGTGCGGATGGCACCTCCTTCAACGATACGCTGCGTCTCTCGGTGACGTCGATGTTCACGCCCGACACCCCCAATGTGGTTAGCTACGACACGGTGAGCTATGACGGCGTGCTGCATCTCACGTCGGTAACACCTCCTTCCGATTCGTTGGCATGGTACGACCGTAATATGCAGCCTCTCGACACCACCAATGTCTACGTCACCGACCACATCTATGCCGACGATACTTTCTACGTCTCGGCCTTCGGAGCCAAGATCAACCAGTATCATGTGGGTTCCATGACGTCGCTTTCCAATGCCACAGCCTATCCCTCGCCCTACAATCCCAACAAGAAATACGCCAAAGAGCAGTATCTCTTCCTTGCCGAGGACCTTATTGCCGCCGGACATACGGCAGGGCCGATACTCACCCTGTCGTTCTATCTCGACACCGTGATGGGAGCGGGGGCTTTCACGCTGACCGACTACACGATAAGCCTTGGTACGACATCGCAGACAACCTTCACGGGAAACAACAACTGGCAATCCGTTGCGCAGTACTATCACGCCGATTCGTTGGCGTTGAGCAACAGCAATAAAGGTTGGATTTTCCATG
Organism: Bacteroidales bacterium; assembly: GCA_017446745.1. Lineage (GTDB taxonomy): Bacteria > Bacteroidota > Bacteroidia > Bacteroidales > P3 > Colimorpha. The sequence goes on along the minus strand of JAFSQF010000017.1, from coordinate 27,191 downwards.
CCCTCGACAGTGCTTTCGTATGGAATGGTGTTGACAATATCGTGGTTCAGGTCACCCGTACCTGCGACCCGCAGGTCACTACGGGAGCACGCACACGCTATACCAATGGCGGTGCCAATAAGGTGCTTTACAAAAACGACAACAGCAACAGCGTTGTCGACTTCACTGGCAACGGGTCGCGCAGTGCCAACCGTCCCGACATACGCTTCGGCTTTGTCGACTATGGTTGCGAAGGCCCTGCCAAACCGGTCTACATCACTGTGGTCGACATTCCCAATTCCGATGCGAGCCTCTCGTTCGAGAGCGACGGCCCGGGGAGCGTACCTGGAGGACAGGCTTTCACTTCGTGCGACACCACCGACATCAACGTGGTGCTGCGCAATATGGGCGGACAGCCTTTCAGCAGCTACCAGATAGACTATTGGATCGACACGCTTCATGGCGTGTATAGCGGCACCACCTCCGTTCAGCCGCGCAACGACGTCACGCTCACCGTGGCGCATCACCTCTTCACTCCCGGGCGCCACACCCTGCGTATGGCCGTGACGCTGCAGGACGACACTGTGCAGAGCAACGACACCATCCAGCGCACTTTGACCGTTCGCTTCTGCGGCGGCCACTATGCTGTGGGACCCGTCAATGGCCTCTATACCGATTTCACAACGGCTATCGACACCCTCAACAATGCCGGCATCGACGGCCCTGTGGTGTTCGATGTCGAGCCGGGCACATACGTGGAGCAGGTGGTCCTTGGCCCTGTGGATGGCATCTCGTCCACCAACACAGTCACGTTTAATGGCGCCGGCAACACGCCCGACAGCGTAGTGCTGCGTTATGCCCCCGTAAACAACAGCAACTATGTGTTGCGCCTCTATGGCTCGGAGTACATAACATTCAGTAACCTCACAGTCCTGGCGCGAGGAGCCTCCAACTATTCCAACGCCGTTGTTGTTGACAGTTCCAACCAGATCCATTTCACCAACGTGGTGTTGCGCGTCAAGGGAGGCTTGAACAATATCAACGCCTCATGCCTTGTCGTTGGCGAGCACGTCACCGCCTTGTATGTCAACAACAGTGTTGTCGACAGCGGTTATTACTCGGTGCGCAGTATGGTGGGAACCCTTGGCGGTTCGGCGGGAATCTACCTTTCGAACAATACTTTCCAGAACTTCGGAACGATGGGTGTTTACCTGCGTAAGTGCGACGATGTCTACATTGTCGGCAACCAAGTCCGTTCAGGGGCTTCGAGCAATGGCAAGGCCCTGACGGGTATCCTTCTTGCCCAGCACACCGGACCCGCCACCATCGAGCGTAACAACGTGGTGCTTTCCGATGCTTTCAATGGCGGCAAGCAGGGTATTAAGCTTATCGACGTCAACGGAGCCAATGCCACGCGCAGCCTGGTGGCGAACAACATGTGTGCCATGAACGGCACGCGCAGTACCGGACTGACGTCGGCAGGCATTTGGATTGACAGCTCAACGTGGGTGAACGTCTACTACAACTCGTGCAACGTCTATGCCGGCAACGATGCACAGGGTGCCACCACAAGGGCCATGAACGTTGGAACAACGAGTATGGAGATCTACGTGATGAACAACCTTTTCCAGAATCTTAGCGCCGGTTATGCCTACTATGTCAACAACCCCATAAATATAGGCAATTCCAACTATAATGACTATTATTCCAATGCTCAAGACCGCCTGGCCTATTGGGGAGGCGAGATGCCAACTTTCGACACCTTGAGGCAGGTGAACCACATGGATGCACAGTCGATGAACCAGAAAGCGCACTTCGAGTCGAACGACGACCTGCACATGACACTGGGAACCTTCTGCGAACACGCTCAGTACAACACCATGGTGCCGCTTGATATTGATGGACTTATCCGCCCGCAGATTCCTTCGCCGTGTATGGGTGCTCACGAGTTTGTGCGCAAGAACCATAATATCGCTGTTGTTGACATCGTCAAGCCCAAGATAAAGGAGTATCCCACCCAGACCACGGGCTTCACCGACAATGTGGAGAGCGACACGCTGTGGGTTGTCGTGGAACTGATGAACGACGGTACGTCGACCGAATCGAACTTGAAGTGGTGGGCCGAGGTGAAAAATGTGACGCCCACACTGTCGACCACACAACGCACCATCACCGAGATGCTCCCCCAGGCCACGGTGATAGACTCCAACTTCATCCTTATGCCTATAGGCATCATCGACACACAAATCGTTGTCGTCCATTTCCCGTTAGCCAACGACAGTTCGCTGGCCAACAACGACATGGAGCAGGTGTTCTTCCTCGACCCGGCCTACAACCTCATGGCCGAGCAGGCATTAATCCTCGACACCGGATGCCGCCTACAGAACACACCTATTGGAATCAAGGTTAAGAACGTCGGACGCAAGACCTATCCGGCACAATGGATTGTCCCTGCCGGTTTCGAGGCAGTGTTGCAGACAGCTAACGTCAATGTCAGTACGCTGCCAACCATAATCAGCGAGAATATCCCCATGCCGTTAGACCTGGGTGTCAACGAGTCGGCTATTCTCAACTTCAGCAACAGCGCCAACATCTATCCCACCGGCATCGACAAGGATATCGTTATCCGAGCCAGGGTGTGGTGTTCGCATGAATACGACCAGAAACCGCTGAACGACACCACCAACTACATCACCCACCAGTCGTTCTATACTCCCAATATGCCTGTCGGCATCGACCTCCATATACCTTACGCCACATGGGATACCATCTTTGCATCGCAGACCGACACACCTCCGGGAGCATCGGCAATCCACCGCCCCATCAGATGGCATCTCGACACCACGGGCACTGCCGTTGACGAACCTTTCTATGCTCCTACCAACTACAACCAGTCGACCTGGTGGGAGACACCGCAATATTTCCGCGACACGGTATATTATCTGAGCTGCCTCAGCGCGCATGGCGGCAATCCACCAGCCACATGCACGAGCTACTACAACCCGGTGCACGTCTATATCAACCCGCGCGTGCCGGTGGATATGGCTGTGCTTGATGTGGTGGAGCCTGTGGGCAACAGGGTGTATATGACACGCGACTCGGTGAAGATATCGCTCATCAACTATGGTAACCAGACCGTCAGCAACATCCCGGTGGTGTACCAACTCTACGACCATACCAACACCCTCCTTCAAGAGGTCCGCGAGATGTGCAGCCATTCCGTAGCCCCCGACGAGGTCTACGTCTATACCTTCGACTCGCTGCTCTACATCCCCAACTGGTCCACTACCAACGCCTACCATCTGCGCGTGTGGACCGACATGGTCAACGAGAATGTCCGCCTCAACGACACGCTGCGCAACCTGGTCTATTTCAATGCTATTCCCGACGATGCCTACCAAACCACCACTGTTGGCAACAAGACGGGTATGGATATCACGCGTGTGGCTTTCAGTTCGTTGGACAACCGGGTGTCGCCTGCCGGACACGACTATATCAACTTTGTCAATGCTTCGCGTCAGCCTGGTGCCATCAGCACGCCGCAGACGCTTGATACCATCAGTAGCCTTAAGGACTATGGCGGTAGCGTGGCCCCGCAGTCGCTGGGCGAGCTCAGAGCGCTGCATCTTGTCAAAGGCACTGTCGACACCATGATAGTGGAGAGCATCAACGGCGACAAGCCCGACGACCGTAGCACCACGGGTTGGCTTTCGGTGTGGATAGACATCGACCGCGACGGTACGTTCCTGTGGAATCCTGTTAACCCCGGCACCGACAGCGCCGACTACAGCTACCCCCTCACCGAGATATTCTATCATGACACCATCGTAAGCGGCTCGCCAAAGAAATTCCTCTTCACCCTGCCCGAGGATATCCGGACTGGATATATGCGTATGCGTGTGGTCGTCGACCAGGGAGCCTATGCTCCGAAGAATATCAGCGAGGGCATTTCGTTTGGCTCGGTGCAGGACTATCTGCTCTATATTGAGGATGAACCTGAGAATACCGACCTCTGCGTGTCGCGCATCGTTTCCCCCACCGAGCAGCATATTGGAGGCCACACCGGCTACGGCTCCGACACCATTCAAGTGACTGTGAAATTCCAGCTCGCCAACAAGGGCAGTCAGGCCATCTCTTCGGCCGATATAGAATACACCTTCAGCGATGGCGACGGTGTGCACACCGAGACCACGCAGTGGAGCGGCACCCTCATGAAAGGACAGAGCGCTGAGGTGGAGCTGCCGGCCCGCATCTTTGCCGCGGGTGTCACCGAGCTTCGCATCGTTGCCAAGGCTGTGGGCGATACCGTTGCTTTCAACGATACGCTGTACTACTACTACTACCGTCCTGCTGTCAAGACCTTGGTGTGGGACGACGATTTCGAGGGCGACTTTGAGTGGTTCGTGCCCCAAGGTAACAGCATGTTCTCCGTCAACCTGTGGCAACGCGGACGTTCGCATAAACCCAACATCATGGCATGTGTCAGCGACTCCTCTATCCTGGCCACTAACATCAACGGCACCGTCAATGCTGCTGTTACGGGTAATGTCAGCTATGCCTACACGCCAATATTCGACATATCGGTGATCCGTCCCGACACGTTGGAGCTCTGGGTGGCTCGCGCCATGACAACAGGCCATTTGATGCGCCTGGAATACTACAACTATGAAGGCGTATGGACCGTGGTGGGCAGCGGCAACGACACCCTGTGGTACACCTCCAACAATGGATGGGACACCGTTTCGTCGGGCTATGGCTATTCGCTCTATCGCTTCCCCTTGTCGAGCATCGGTAGCGACTTCTTGCAGCGCCTCCAATTCCGACTGGTTTATAAGGCCGGTACGGAGACCCAGTCGTGCGACGGAGTGGCAATCGACGACTTTGTTGTGGGACGTATGAAACGCCCGATTGACGTCAGCGTGATAGCTATCACCTATCCTGTTGAGCCGCGCTTTGGCGAGACTATCAACCCACGCGTCATAGTGAAGAACAACGGTCTGGATACCATCAATAATTTCATGCTTGCCTATCGTCCCTATGGAATGCCGTTGGCCATCACGGGCACATTCTCGAACGATGGCGGACTGGTACCCGGTGAGACAGCACTTTACGAGTTCCCGACGCCGTTCATAGTGCGAGACGACTTCCCCGACACGTTCCAGATCTGCGCCTTCACCACGGTGCAGATGGATATGTACCGCGACAACGATACTGTATGTCAGGACTTCTATCTCGCACCCATGCTTAACGATATGGGGGCTGTAGAGTTCCTTAGCCCGCTCGACCATATCGTTGCCGGCGATTCGGTAGAGGTGACGGTGCGTCTGCGCAACTATGGTGTGGGCACGGTGAGCGATGCTCGTGTGACATACATCTACAACGACAGCTACGAGGTGAGCGAGGATATCAACTTCCAGAATATGCTGGGTCGCGACCTTGGGACCTTTGAATATTTCAACTACACCTTCAAGCATAAATTCCGTTCGTCGATGGGTATTATGCACCTCACGTGCTACGTGAAGTCGGATGGCGACATCTATCCTTTCAACGACACGGTAAATAAGAGCATTAACGGTCTTTCGGCCATCACCGACCTTCGCGCCCGCGAGATTGTGGTGGACTCGTCCGACCACAACGTGTACTTCATGCAGGTGGTTATCGACAATGTGGGAGCCCGTGCTGCCAACGACTTCAAGATAGGCTACTGGTACTACAACGACCTGTCGACCTACAGCGAGGTAATCTACCATAGCGACGAGCCCCTGCCGGCACTGCAAACCCTCTACTACGTCTTCCCCGACTCGCTGCCCAACCAGTTGTCGCTCTACTCGCGTGTGACGGCTTTCGTACATGCCGAGAACGATAATGACCGCACTAACGACACCACGACGACCATAGCCTCACAGTATGTCGACTTGCGGCCGGTGCGCGTCATGGTGGAGGAGAACCGCTACGATTCGTGCCAGGTGCGCATCGAGATAGAGAATGTGGGCAATGTGGTCACCAACCCGACGCGTATCACCGCCTATCAGGCTGTCATCAACGGCCAGCAGATAAGGGCAAACAACCAGTTCCTGAGTATTATGCCTGGCCAGTCGGTGTTCATCGACTTCCCGAAGAAGATTCTGAAGAGCCCCACGCGCACCTATGAGGGCACCGGCTCTATAAGACAGTGCGAAGACGACCATCATCCTGAGAACAACCAGACCACACGCATCGAGGTGGTGAACTACTTAGACCTGCCCATCGTTGAGGAGGCCAACGGCATTGTGCTTGAGCAGAACTATCCCAACCCGTTCAAGGAAAGCACGCGTATTGACTTCTTCCTGCCCGAGGGCGGCGATGTGCGCTTCTTCGTGATGGACGAGTTGGGCCGTCTGGTGCACCAATCGGTTAAGAGCTATGGCTCTGGCAACCAGAGCATAGACTTCAGCCAGAAGAACCTCACGTCGGGTGTCTACTATTATGGCATCGAGGTGAATGGAGAACGGTTGATGCGCAAGATGGTGTTCAAGAAATGACCGGCGGCTGGCAAGTGGTTGCAACGGTGTTGCAATATACAGGACGGTTTTGCCGATAAAAACGAAAATGACAGACTATTTAACGATATTTAAAACATTTATCGAGCAGGAGCATCTGTTTGCCGAAGGGCGGCGGGTGCTCCTTGCCGTAAGTGGGGGGCGCGATTCGGCTACCCTATGTCACCTAATGGCCAGTGCAGGCTACGGGTTCGCCATCGCGCATTGTAATTTCCATCTACGTCCGGGCGACTGCGACCGCGACGAGGCTTTTGTACGCCGTATGGCCGAGGGGTATGGGGTGCCATGCTTCGTGGCTCAGTTCAACACCAATGAGGAGGCACGTCGCGAAGGCCTCTCCATCGAGGAGGCGGCACGCAAACAGCGCTATGAGTTCTTCGACGCCGTGTGCCGTAGGGAGGGGATGGACTGTGTTGCCACGGCGCATCATCGCGACGATGCCATAGAGACCTTTTTCATCAACCTGGTGCGCGGCACCGGTATTGCGGGACTGCGTGGCATTCCGGTATGCAACGGACGTGTGGTGCGTCCTCTGTTATGTTTCCGGCGCGATGATATCGACGGTTACGTGCGCCACCATCATTTGGAATATGTGGAGGACTACACCAACAGTGAGGCTGTCTTTATGCGAAACCGCATCCGGTTGCAGCTGATGCCGCTGATGCGCACCCTGTCGCCCTCGTTCGATGCCACGATGTGGGAAAATATGCAACGCTTGTCGGAGGCGGAGCAGATATATCGCGCTGTTGTTGACCATGATCGCAATAACCTTCTTCATGCCGTCTCTTCTGCCGGAGAGCAAGCGTCCTCGCGTGCTTACCCTGCCGGAGAGCAAGCGTCCTCGCGTGCAACTTATACCATCAGCATCGACAAACTGATGAATTTGTCGCCTCTAAACACACGTCTGTTTGAACTTCTACGTCCTTTCGGCTTCACAACCGCTGTCGCCAAGGAGGTGGCCTTGTCGTTGCATTCTCAGAGCGGTAAGCAGTTCTTCTCGCCGACCCACAGGCTCGTGAAAGATCGCGACAGTTTGTTGCTTTTGCCATTAGAAAAAGAAACGGACAACGAATACAGAATTGACAGTTTTGAATCGCAGCAGGAATTGCCCGTAGGGATGACATTCTCTGTGTCTCGTTATGACGGCGAGGCTATACGCTTGCCTCGAAGCGAGGCATGGTTTGATATGGATAAGGTGCTGTTCCCGCTAACATTGCGGCATTGGCGCGCCGGGGACCGGTTCAGGCCATTTGGAATGCGTGGCAGCCGTCTTGTCAGCGACCTCTTCAGCGACCTCAAGCTCAGCCTTGCCGATAAGGAGCAGGCGTGGCTTCTATGCGATGCCAAAGGCAACATCCTGTGGGTGGTTGGGATGCGTGCCGCTGCCGTGGCGGCAGTGACAGCTGGCACGGTGAGGGTGATGGCGGTTAAGATGAGGGGGGGATGACGGGAGAGGCGGGTTGCAACGGTGTTGCAACGGTGTTGCAACATACGGAACGGAAGAGGCAAAGAGGCAGAGGAGGAGGGGCTGGATGGGTGGCTATTGGGGCTGGATGGGTGGTTATTGCTGGTTAGAGGGGCTGGTTAGAGGGCGAAATTCATGCTGCGCAAGCCGACAAGGCGGTCGAAGCGTGAGCCTGGCGAGATGTAGTAGACGTACACCGTGTAGCTGTTGGGCATGACGGTGTGGTCGCCCTCAAGGACGGCAGTCATGGCTTCTTGGCCTCCGAGAGGCAGGAAAAGGAGCTGGTAGCTATAGTAGCCCTGCTTCAGCTGTAGGCGTTTGATGTAGGTTTTGTATTGTGCGTTCCATGTCATGCGGCTCTCGTCGCCCAGGCTCCAGTTGGTGAGGTCGCCTACTATGTGGACGCTGCCGTCCATATAGGGGCGTTCCATAGGAAGGCTGAAGTTCACCCATACGTAGTCGGCCTCGATGTCGGGGTTCTCGCGGTCGCGGATATTGGTTTTCATGCCGCCGTTCAGGCTGTTGTATTGCGTGTAGGGTTTGCGGGAACGGTCCTCGTCGGGCTGAAGGAAGGCGAAGATGTCGTTGCCGAGTTGGTCGATGCGCTGCACGTGGTACATGGCAGCCCACAGGTTGCTGAGGTCGAAATAGCGGAAGTGGTTTCCGCCAGGGAAGATGTTCTCCATGGCCCATTGGAAGAGCATGGTGCCCTGGCTGTAGCCCTGGAAAGGGAGGGTACGCATGAGGTCGGTGCGGCGGTTCTGCTGTACGACGACTTTATAGTATGAGGCCTGTGTGGCGAGGAAAGAGTTGGACTTTGGGCTGACGCCAACGTCGATCTGCTGGTCGTGGTTGAAGTCGCCGAAAGCACCGGATGGTTTTGACGTATAGACCTCCACGTCGGTCAGGTCTTCGACGACGCAGAAACGGCGAGAGAAGAGAGGGCTGTCGCCGTCGTCGCTGTTGTATATGGTGAGGAGGTAGTTGCCGGAGGCGGTGAAGGAAGCGTAAGGGTCGGGGAGGGGTTGGTAGTAGTTGACGTAGTCGGTGCGAGTGGTGAAGGAGAACTGGAGGCCGGTGATGGGGCCGTCGGCGGCACCGTTGATGAATTCGCCCTCGGGCAGCCCGTCGGGTTGCCACTGGGCGTCGCAGTGCTCAATGCGCCAGCGGAGGTTGTGGGTCTCGTCGCCCAGCATGTCGAAGCGGAGCATCAGTTGTTGCTGGCTCTCGCCAAAGGCGGCCATGCGTACAATGGGGGGCTGAAGCTCCGCCCCGTAGGGAGACAGGTAGACGCTTTTTGCCAATGGACTAAAGTTGGTGTCGATGGCCGATTGGCTCAGACAGATATTGAACAACCATAATGATACAGCAATCGCAATCTTTTTTTTAATGCTTTTAGAGTCTATATGTCGTTTTTTAACAATGGTTTGCATGTTTTTTGATATGATTATTTTAAACCACAAAGGTATAAAATATGCCCCATATAGCCAAAATAATTATGTTGTAAAAACATTCTTCCATTACGGGCTGTAGTGGCTAACGCCTCCAGGTGCCGCAATATAGGAGGCGAAGCTAACCAGCTTCGCCAATAGGAGGCGAAGCTTCCCAGCTTCGCCAATGCGGAGACAAAAACCGACAGACATGGTATCTTTTGTCTATTCATTGGTCGGGATAGGAATCCCGAACCTCCTACAGTTCATTGGTCGGGATAGGAATCCCGAACCTCCTATAGATCATTGGTCGGGATAGGAATCCCGAACCTCCTACAGTTTATTGGACGGGATAGGAATCCCGACCTCCTACAGTTTATTGGTCGGGAAAGGAATCCCGACCTCATACAGTACATTGGTCGGGATAGGAATCCCGACCTCCTACAGTTTATTGGACGGGATAGGAATCCCGAACCTCCTACAGTTTATTGGTCGGGATAGGAATCCCGACCTCCTATAATGAGACCAGCGAAGACAATCAAAAGTCTCCGCTGGTCTCGCTGTAGTGTTGGGACGTTAACGAATTAACGTTATAAGATTATAAGATAATGACACTAATGTTTTATTTCATCTTCACTGTGGCCTGGCTCGAGGGCGTGCTGTGGCGGCCGCGTCCCAGTTGCAGCTGTATGTAGTAGGTAAGCTTGCCAGTGGGGGCAGTGCGGTCTATATAGCTCGTCTCACCGCGGCGGAACGTGGCGACGTCCTTGAACTGGCCGTCCTCGCCGGCACGCCATATCACGCCGTAGTAGTCCTTCTTGGCATCCAAGTCGTAGCTCCATTCCAGCTTCACACCCTTGGGGTCTTTGTTCACCGAGGCTTTCAGCTTGATGTCGACGCTGACCACGGGGCTTTCCTCGACCATAATGACGGCCTGACCCTCCATGCCGCTCACGTTGCCGGAGCTGTCGATGGCTTCGATGCAGTAGGCGTAGGCCCTCGGGTCTGGGGTTGGCATGTCGGTGAATGTCAGTATGCCGTCGGGGTCGAAGTCGGAGGGCAGCTTGGTGGCTATGCACTCCCAGTTGGCGGCCTCGCGGAATTTGCGGAACACGAAGTATTTCTCCACGTCGGTCGAGACGCTACGCAGCCACTTCACCGTCACCGTGTCGCCGTTCTGGCTTATGCCTTGCAGCAGCGGAGCTCCCGGAGCAATCAGGTCTGCGAAGCGCACACGGATGGTGTCGCTTGGAACAGAGTAGTTATGGTTCTGGTCCACGGCAATGACGTAGTAGAAAATCTCGTTCGTCAGCGACGTGAGGTCCAGCGAATCGAAGTATTCGTTCTTGTAGATGTAACCCTCCGTGCGTTCAATGAACTCGTGGTCGCGCTGGTTGGCGAAATATACCTTATAGGCCAGCAGGTCCTTGTCGGTGTTGTTGTCCCACGACAGCAGGACGAGCCCCGTGCTGTCGTCGCTGATGGCCATCACGTTCTTCGGGGCATCGGGAGGGAAGATATCCTCGATACTGTTGATCATTGCCGGCGAGAAGCTCACATTGCCGGCGGTGTCGACGGCGAAGATGCGGTAGAGGCCGCGCCCGCGACGGTACACCAGGGTGTCGGTATAGGTGCGTGCCGTCTTGGGCAGCAGGCTGCTGACGTTGCCCCACGGCCCCTCAAGGTCGCGCGAGAAGGTGACGAGGAAACCCTTGAGGTCGGCATCCTCGTAGGCCACATCCCAGTTGATGACGCAACGGCGGTTCTCCTGCGGCTCAACGCTGAGCATCAGTGGCTGCGACGGCGGCTCGAGGTCCATCAGTTTGAATTTCTCGCTCTTCTTCCACTCCAGCTTCTCGCCGAAGGCGTCGAAGGCCTGTACGCGGTAGATATAAGTCTTTGTGAGGTCCAGCGAATCGAAGAACACCACCTCGTCCTGCATCCAGTAGGCCACGCTGTCGCCGTAGGCCGCCACGGTGCCGCTGTCGGGGATCATGGGCCATATTGGCGCATTCTCGTTAATCTTGGTCCAGTGCTTGCCCTTGTCCTCGCTGCGTTCCAGCCAGTAGCCAGCCAGCTTGTTCTTGTCCCAGCGTATAGCCACCTTGTGGATTTCGAGCTGCGTGAAGCGTATCTCCGGCATCATCTCGTCCTCCTTGCGCACGAAAGGTCTGCAGGGCACCAGGATGCTTCGAGGCTGAAGGTCCACGATCTCGGTAGGGATGAGGCTTTCCACAGTGTATTGGTAAAGCACGCCGCGGCGCACCGTGCTGTCCACATAGCGCAGACCCAGAGCCGAGGCCACGTCGGGTTCTATTTCGGCAGCAAGGTAGGCCATGAACTGGCGTTGCGTCTGCTCCTGATATTGCTTGGCGGCCACCGTGAAGAGGTCGCTCTCGTTGCCCTGGTCGGCCTTGTTGACGTCGTAGTGCATGGTACCGTACATGGCTTGTGCCGCCACACCGGCATAGAAGTCGGTGCTGTCGAAGCGCTGCTTCATCTCGTCCAGCGTCATCGGCTTGATGGGGCGGTCTTTGGTGAGCCACGTCTCATAAACCGTGTCGCCATTGGCATCAGTATAGAAGATGGTGTCGTTCTCGTCGCTCGAGCCGCGGAAGATGTGCCAGCCGTAGCTGTTGCTCGTCATCCACACGCCGGCGTCGATGGGGGCCCAGCGCAGCACGATGTGGTCGCCGTAGCTGCGTGCCAGGAGGCGGAAGCCCTGCGCCTCCAGCACCGTGTCGGGCTCCCCGGCGGTGGTGTCCACCACGTATGGAGGCTCGCTGTCCTGCACCTGCGGAGCCTTAGGCTCGTTCTGGGCATGAGCCACCATGCCGGTGGCCATGCCCAGAACTATCATTGCTATAAGCTTGAATGTTTTATTTATGGAAATGTTTTTCATTGTGTTATAAAGCTTTAACTTTAACCATTTCATTAACTATATCCTCGATTGGCTAATCAACGTTAGAACGCAATTACTCCCACCAATCCTTTGCTCCGCTGCTGGTGGTGCGGAACGTCAAGCCGTTGACAGTCTTCAGCGTGTTCACGAAAGTGCTGTTTATCTTGAACCAGTACAAACCGGCTTTCGACTTCTTCTTCGTCACCACGAAGGGGTGTGCGTCGCTGTTGTGGATTGTCTCCTTCGTGCGGTTGGCCATATAGCCCATCGAGTTGCTGTAGCCCGAGGCGTTGGGCGAGAACCAGTAGGCGTCAAGGTCGTAGTAACGGCCTCCGTCGCTGATGTAGTTGTTCCCCACAATGCCATCATAGTTGGCTGTCTTGAACCAAGTGAAGTCGTGTCCGCCGTAGTATGCGCCGTTTGTGGTGAAGAGGTCTTCGTAGCAGGTGCCCTTCGTCTTATTCACCTCGTAGGGTATTTGGTTCATGTGCAGCACATAGTCCTGCCAGTAGAGAGCCTGTGCTCCGCCCTGTGCCGTCATGTAGTTGCGCGGTATGTAGGGTTGTGGCTTGTAGTAGCTGCGCTTGATCTCCTTGAGGTAAGCCTCGTTCGCTTTGTGCTGAGCCTGGAACGAGTTCATCCACCACATTCCGAAGACAGACTTGGCGAAGGTCAGCGGGCAAGTGCTGAAGTCGAGGTTGATCAGGTAACGGCTCTGCTTCATCAGTTCGTTGAGTTCGCTGACCTTGTGGCTGTAGCCGCGTCCGTGCATATAGATACCGTAGTCCACCAGTGTCTGGAAGAACTCATGGTAGTACTTAATGTCCTGCACCATGGCTCCCGTGGCCTCGTCGATAACCTTCCATTTAGCACTGTAGCTCATCTCTGGCGAATAAACTATCCGATTGTCGCTCATGCGGTACTGTTTGGATTGTCCGAGGAGGATGGTGGAGTCTACACGTCCTTTCTGGTCCACCGCCTGGAAGCGCAGCAAGCGCGGAGCACCCTGGAAGGTGGCGTCGTAGATTTGCGGCACGAGCACCTGGTAGACATCCCACTGCCGCACCTTGTACTGGTTGGAGTAGGTCTTCGTGTCGAGGCGAGTGGTCATAGCGCTGAAGTTGCTGTTGCCGTTGAGGCGCACCAAGCCTTGTGCAGCGGCAGTGCTCACGCGGCTGCGCTCGCCGTAGTCGGTCCAGTCTTTCCAGTTCTTGCCGCCTATGCCGCCGCAGAATATATCATTCCATTTTTCCGAGCATTCCTGCTTGGGGCGGCGGTAGGGTGCCGTGGTGTTCTTGATGGCGGCGTTCACGTCGGCCATGGCGCGGTAGTATTTTTGGTAGAGCTTGACTTCCGGCTTGTACTGCACGTCCATCAATTCGTAGTTGAATGCGGCGTGCATGATGGCCGGCAGGCGAACGCCGGTCTTATACAGCAACGGGTTGTTGGGCTCCCATTCCGAGAAGAGGTAGGCGTGTCGCTTGGCATAATCCTCGGCATTGGTGGTGTAGCCGTTGCCGTTCTTCAGCACGGTGAATGTCTTCACGCTCTTGCCGTCGTGCTGGCAGTCGGAGGAGGTGAGGGAGAACAGTTCGCTGAGCGAGAAGCGGCTAAGCACATCATCATAGGTGTCGATGCCCGAGCAGAGGCGGAAGTAGAGGTTGTAGACCGCCGCGCCGGCACGCACCGCGGCCACGTAGCCCGAAGCCAACGACTTGCGGCTGAAGTTCATCGCCGTGTCGCGCACACCGCTGTAGGCATTGGTGGCCTCGCGCAGCTGTGCCAACTTAAGGTTGAACTTGGTGGTGGTGCTGCCTTCGCCGGTTCCCGCACCGCGACCATAGCTACCGCCATACTGCGACACAGAGGTGCCACGGTTCGAAGCACTGCTGTTCTCGGCATAGTATTCATTCCTCAGCTGAGACAGGTTGCTGCGTTGCTGGTTCTCGTAGCGTGTCTGCGTCATCAGGTTGTTGGCCTGTCCGTTGAGAGCGTTGAGCTGAGCCTGGTAGTCGCTCTTCTTCACCAGCATCAGGCGTACCGCCAGATTGTGGTTCTGGTAGTTGTAGGGCGAGAAGTCGTAGGGCAGCCTTACGGCAATGCATGGCATGTTGCTGCCCAAGTAGCCATTCTTATAATAGTAGTAGTCGCACTTCTGAGCCTCGGCTTGTTCGCCCCATCCGTTCTCCACCAGGAAAGCCATAATCTGACGTCCGTCGGCATCGAGCTTGTTGGGGTCGAGGAAGTTGCGGTCGTTGTAGATGTATATCAAGGCATAGTATCGTCCGCCGCTCTTGTGCAGCTCCTGGTAGGGCACCTGCGGGTCGCCGTTGTAGGGCCATGTGAACACCACCTGGTCGTAGAGGTTCTCTGGCGGCGTGCTGGTCTTCAGGTAGAAGGCTGTGTCCTGATAGTAGCGACGCGTGTTGAAGTAGGTGGTGCCATTGTCGGTATAGAGTGGTTTGCGCCAGCCATACGAACCAGAGTAGTTCTTGGGATTGCCGGAACGGGAATAGGCGTAATTATCGCAGACATAATAGATTGAGTCGCGGCTCATGTACCAGTCGCTGAGTTTGTTGTCCGACGACTTGCGGTATTCAAACACGCGGGCGTAGAGGTGGAACCACAACGTTGTGGCTTCGGGGAAACCGCCGTACCAGTCCTCGAAATAGAGGGTGTTCTCATCGGTGCTGGAGCCGCTGATGCGCAGCGAGCGTTTGATCCATTTCCATTGGTTGTTTTGTTTGCCCCAGTATTCATACTGACTCATGCTCTTGTCGAGGACAAACCGGAACTTGCGCGTCACCGTCTTCGACTTGTCGTCCATTGCCGAGAGTAGCACATCTTGATTCCATGGCATGTTGCTGACCACCGTACCTGTGGTGGTGGGTTGCACTATCTTTTCGGGCTTGCTGTAGTCGGCATAGCTGTAGGCCGGTGTCACGTTCTGGAACAGCTTGACGTTGGCCAGCGGGTCGGAGGCGCCGGGCACGCAGGTGTGGCCCAGCTCGAAGTCGACGGCAGTGTTGATCTTGATCAGGCCGCCGAGGCATGAGGCTTTGAATCTGAGCATACCGAAGGCCCAAGTGGGATTGGGACCGCCGGCCTGCACAATGGCGCCAAGACCGGCTTCGACAAGCGAGATTTTGCCTTTCCAGAAGCCCAGGTTCAGTGCCAGACCGGCCTCGCCCTGGAACATCACGTAGGCCTGTCCCATGCCGTAGTAGCCGTTCTTGCCTATATTGCTGTAGCTCTCGCAGCCCTCACCGTTGGTGTTGATGACGGCGGCGTCGAAGCCTATGTAGGCCGAGGCATTCAGATAGAGCAGCAGGCTGAACTCGATGCTGGCATAGAACGAGGCACCGATGGCGAAGCCGCCGGCATTCTTGAAGGTTGGGAGCTTGCGGCTGCCCTCGGCGCGGCTCAGGTATTTGTCGCCGAGGAAATTGGCCACGTCGGTGGGTATGTCGGGCATGGCGAAGCCCTCGGGGAAGTAGTTGCCCGTCATGAAGTAGAAGGTCCATGTGGTCGACGAGCGGCACACCACCAGGTCGAACGACGCCGAGAACTTGATGCGGTCGTCGTAGGCCGGACGGCCCAGGGCGAAGAACCACTTGGTGTTCTCGTTGGGTTTCTTGCAGATGTAGAGGTCGATGGGTATTTGCAGGCTGATGCCGCCGCCTATCTGGCCGGCATTGTATTTGTTCACTTTGGCTTTCACCGAGTCGTAGTCCATCGATTTCTGGATGTAGGGCTCCACATATTTCGACATGCAGCCGCCACCGTCGCCCATCGAGAACTGCGGATAGCTGATCTGGGCCGGCAGCTTGCTGCCCATGGCATTCTTCAGGAAAGCATTCATGTTGATGTCGCTCTTGCAGATGGCCGAGAAGGTGAAAGCCCAGCCGCCTTCGTCGTATTTAGTGTAGTCGATAAAGGCGCCTACCTCCACCATGCCGCCCGAGCCTTCCTTGTTCTCGTCATCGTAGGTCGACATCATGCGGCAGTTCACCTGCAGGCAGATGCCCGAGAAGTGTCCGTTGGCGATGCGCAGGTTCAGCGTGCCGTCGGCATTGAGAGTGGTGGGGTCGCCGGTCATGGCCAGCGCGATGCCGCACTTCGCCATCCAGGCGTCGTAGCAGGGCGTGTAGTTGCTGCCGGAGCTGGAGACCATGTTGCTCATGAAATTGCCTTTCATCATGTTCTTGGCGCTCATGCCCGCCATGCTCTGTTTAGGCTTGCAGTTGTAGGCGAAGCCGCCGCCGAAGCCCGTGATGGTCACCGGACCCAGCACCATGGGCGATGCATTGCCCATATCCACGGCTCCTTCGAAGAACCACCAGTCGTAGTCGCCCGAGCCTTTCTCTTTGGCCTTGGTGCCGAAGCCGGCGCCCATGCTGCACTCTATCACGTCCATCACCTTCACCTTCACGGTGCCGCGCCACGAGTTGCCGAACACCGGGTCGTTGCGTGTGTGGCCTATGAAGCCGTCGACCGAGAGGGGTCCGATGTCGGTCTTAACGCGGGCCGAGTCGAAGGTGCCGCCCCAGTTGCTGACATCCCAGGTGTTGGTGTTCACCTCGCAGTTGATGCCGAAGCCCGCCGAGGCTCCCACGCTCATGCCGGCGCCGATGCCTATCTCCATGGTTCCGGCAAAGTCGATACCCACCTTATATGTGCCGCTCTTGCCTTTCACTTGTTCGAAGGTGGGCGTGAGGGTGTTGACGCTGTATTTGAAGCCGCTGACTTGGCCCGAGAAGATGGGCTTCTCGCCTTCGGGGGTCGGCGCGAGGGCGTCGACCATGGCCTCCTGACGTTCCATTTCCTCATAGTCGCAGCCAATGAATTTCTGCGGCGAGGCCTTGCTCCAGTTGCCGATGCTGAAGTCCATATCGCCAAATTTGTAGGCCTCCACTTCGCCCTTGGCGGTGTTGACTTTCTTGGCACGGAAGTTGCGCATATACATGTTCTCGAACTTGATGCCCGGCAGCGACACGTCGAGGCCTATTTTCTTCATGTCGATGTCGATCTTGCCGTTGAGGGTCAGGTCCACACGCGTTGTGGCGTTCTGGTTCAACATGGTGTAGGTGGTCACGCCGTCCCATTCCTGTTTCCAGGTGTGTCCGCCGTAGTCGTGGTTGACTTTGAAGTAGGAGGATTTCTTGTCGAGCTCTATCTTGGCCAGGAAGAGGTCGAGCTTGAGGGTGTCGGCCGGAGTGATGGCAAAGACGAGGCTGTCGCTGCCGATGAAGCAGTCGTAGGTGAGGCCTCCGGTGAAAAGGGGCAGGTCGACACCGCCGTGGATTTTGCCGTATTTATATTTGTTCTTCTCGAAGCAGAGCGAGACGGTGTCGATGCTGAACTTCCAGCCGCCGCCGTTCCGGGTCTCGAGCTTCAAGAGGTCGGTGCCCACCAGCTCCACGCTGATGCCGTCGCCGTCGATGATGAGGTGCTGCGCACCGAGGCCGATGCGGGTGCCGGGGTAGGCGTAGGCCACCGAGTCGGTCTTCTCGCCGTTGGCTCCGTACTTATATACCAGTGTGCTGTCGGGCATATCATCTTTCTCGCCGTTGAGGTCGATGAAGGTGTTGGTGACGTCGGCGGGGAGCAGCACGCTGAAGCGGTCCATATAGAACCCTTGCCACTGCTTCTCCTGATTTTTTTTGTTGTAGTTCTTGGGGAACTGAATGCCCTTGGGGGTTTCAGTGCTGGAGTGGTCGTACCAGATGCCGCTGCCTGTGGGCAGGAAGGTCCAGTCCTCGCAGCCTACCACGGTGAAGGGGTCCATCTTGATTTTGGCTATCCAGTCGCCCCATTTCTTGAACTTGGTGGTGAGATAGGCTTTGACGGGCTTGGTGGGGCTCACCTGGCCGTTGTTTTTCAGGTCGACGGCAAGCAGCTTGTTGCCATCCTGTCCTTTGCGACCCAGCTCAATCTCCACGTCGATATTGATTTCCTTGAAGCCTTTCTTGTTCCACGAGATGTAGGTGCCGTCCTTCACTTCGGCGAAGTCGGAGGGCATCTTGAAGCGCATCACGTAGCCGTCGCTGAGCTCAAATTCGTAGTTGCGGGGCGAGAAGAGGCGCAGGTCGTTGGCGGTGTCGTGGTAGAAGGCGTCGGGGGTGATGCAGATGTTGGTGGCCAGCAGGGGGATGTAGACGTTGTCCTGCGGAGCACCGAAGATGCAGAGCAGGTTCATCTGCGCCGTGACGGGCGAGAAGAACATGTCGTTGACTGCCAAGCGAATGTTCTCGGCGTCGGAGCCGAACATCTTGTCGTTGACGGTGATGGGGGTGGTGACAGTGCCTATGCTGAAGTCGCCCTCTATGCCGCTGTGGATCATCTCGCTGATGGGGTTGGAGCCCTGGTTGATGATGTTGTACCACTTCTGGATGTCCTGTCCGGTGTTTCCCAGCTCGTTGGCTGCCGAGGCCATGTATTCGTCCACATAGTCGCTGCCCATATCGAAACCGGCACCATATTTGTTGTTGCCCAGATTCAGCTTCAGGTAGTTGTTGCTGTCGGTGGCAATGCTGCGTGCCGAGCCGCTGACTATGCGGTGGTCTTTGTTGATCTTGATGGAGTCGAAATGCACCTTGACGTTGCATCCAAAGCCGGCGGGACGCCAGATGACGAAGCCCGTGCCGCTGTAGGTCTGCTTCTGCGAGTTGTACTTGCCATCCTGGATTATCATGTCAAAACGCCCCATCTTCAGGCGGGTGCGGTTCGAGATGAGGGTGTCAATCTTGGGCGTTATCAGTTGCTTGCTAAGGCCGGCGGTGTCGGCGGCGAAGCAGGCGTTCTTGGTGTCGATAAAGCCGCCCAGCGCCACGGTGTCGACCAGCTTGAAGACTATAGGCACCGACCAGCCCTTGTTCTGCCGGTCGTACTTGTTGGTGTCTTTCAGGTATTCCACGTAGACGCGTGCCAGGTAGGTCTCGCCGTTCTTCAGCGAATCGAGCAGGGTGCTGTCCTTGCAGCTCAGCTCTTTGATATTCTTTACCTTGAAGGTGGAGGTGTCCTTAACAATCTGCTTGATGGTCTTGCCTTTCTTCACTTTCCACACGTGGAGTTGGTAGGTCAGCGAGTCGCCGAAGTCCTCGCCGGTGGCTTTGTTCCAGGCGAAGTTGAAGGTGTGGTAGCGCGGCACCTCGGGGATGGTGAAGCCGAACTGCATCTGGGTGGTGTCGGTCCAGTCGGCCAGGCTCTTGTCGACGGGGTAGGTGAACTTGGCGGGGTTGAGCTTGTCGAGAAGGGCCTTGTCGATGCCCCATTGGAAGAGGGTCGCCGAGCGGTAGTGCACGGCGTCGGACTGAAGGGCGTAGGCGGTGTCGTATTCCGTGGAGGTTACCTCGCCGTTGTTGAGGAAATTGGTGGTGGTGATGGTGGTTTTGGTGTAGGTGTAGCTCACAAAGGCGTCGACGGTGACGTAATATTTCTTGCCGAGCTCAAGGGCATTGGCCCACGAGGTGTCTTTCAACTCCTTGGGGTCGACGTTGTCGAGGCCATACCAATAGTTGAACTCGCCGTTGATGGTCTTTGACTTAATGGGCGAGTGGGTGAGGGTTACTTCGGGCGAGGAGAGGTACTCGTAGAGCTTCACCTCGTAGTTCACCCTCTTGATGGAGTCGTAGTGTGCCGGGATCCACCTGATGGCGAAGTCTTTCTTGCGTTTCTCGTCGAGGATGGCGATGCCGTCGGGCGTTTTCGACTTCACAATGGAGTCGTTGCCCGAGGGCACGTTGCTGCTCTCGTCGCTGAATTTGGCCTTGAGAGCGGTGATGGTGGAATCGTCCTTGCCGGGCGATACTATATAGTGCTGGCGAATCTTGCCGAGGATTTCGTCTTTGTTGCTTGTCTCGTTGGTGGAGACGTTCTGAGTTGGGACGCCGGGGTTGGGGTCTACCTGGCCGCCGGTTTCGGTGTCGGTGTCGTCGTCGTCTTCGCCGCCTGTGGGGATGCCCCCTCGCCCTCTCATTCCGTTGCCACCTGACTGCCCCCAATAGAAAGCGTAGAGCTGGCTTTTGCCGTCGTTGCCCAGTTGCATCTGGTTGGCCACGTTGCCGTTCTGGTGTGCCTCGACCTGGGCCACGTAGAGGGCTCCTGGCTCAAAGCGAGCGTTGAGGTTGCGCATGGTGTCGATGAGGCAGTAGGTGCGGCGTCCGGCATTGTAGGAGAATGCGGCAGGATTGCGGCGGATGGCATCGTTGATGTTCTGGTTGGGAAGCACCTTGACGATTTTCAGCACATACTCGAAGCGTGCATTCTGAGGACAGTTGGTGACCACGCCGGTCCATCGGATGTTGATGTTGCGCGAGGGCATAAGCACCGGGGCGTTGCCCACAGGTGCCACTCCTGGCATGGTGGTGAGGTTGCCGAAAGGCTGCGTGAACTCGGGAGCCGAGCCGGAATAGCAAATCTGGAACGAGAGGCAGCTGTTGCTGAGCTCGTGGTCGGAAGTGACCACTTCAGACCACTGGCAAGCTTTGACGCAGAGGTTATAGTTGCCCTCGGGAAGGCGCAGCAATTCGCCCAAGGAGTTTTGCGACAGGTTGGAGGAGGTGGCGATACGGCCGCCGCGGAATTGTTCCTCGAATTTCTGACGGGTGTTGATCACGTAGGTGCCTCCGGCAGGAATGTCGATGCGCGGACGTGAAGTGCGGTTGCCGTCGTCGGTATAGATGCGCATGGGCTCGGCAGTGGCCGAGTAGATGCACTCCATATCGAGGGTTAGGTAGACCGATTGTGTTGAACCACTGGAGTTGGTCAGCAAGATGTTGAAATAGTTGAAGAAATTGTCGGCGTAGGAGGCTACGGTAACAGGCAGATTGGCTGTCTTCTGCTGCACTACGACAGTTACATCTTGCGCCTTAACGCTCCAGTCGAGGCAAAGAGCCAGCAGGAGCAGCGCGCAGGTACGCAGGCGTCCTCGCCTGCGACTGTTATGCGACGGTAGTGTTCCGTTGTTTGTGTAGTTATTGTTCATAATATGTTGTTTTTATTGTTATCTGAGTATTTTTTCACTTTTTGCCTGCTTCTCAAGCTTCTCGGTCTCTTTCTTGCTTTTTATGAGGCGCGAGAAGAAGCTGTAGGAGTAGGCCAGGTTGAAGCGGAGGTCCATGGTGGTCGACACTTTCTGGCCGAAGACGATGTTCTCGCTGTAGTTGCTTGTGGAGAGGTAGAACGAGGCGTTGTGGTTGCTCTTGTAGGTGAAGGTGGAGCCGATGCGAGCACTGAACGAGAAGTCGTTGGTGGTGTAGTCGGCCGAAATGGGGATTTCGTCGTCGTCCATGCCGGCGTAGCCCTCCTGTTCGGCGGGCTTGATGTTGTACGAGAGGCTGACGCTGCCGTTGAATTTGAGGTTCACGTCCTGTTTCTTCAGTGCGTAGTAGGTAAGGCTGCCGCTGAGAGTGTGCGAGGTGTAGTCGTTGCCCGGGGCCTTGGACTTGCTGAAGTCGTAGTTGCCGCCGATGCCTATGCGCTTGGCGGTGAGGTTGCAGTCGTAGCCGGCACCGATGGTGAGGGTGTTGACGTTGCTGTGGTTGGCACTCAGCGTGTTGAGGTTGTTGTTGGCCACGTCGTTGAAGTTGAGGGATATGGTGTGCTCGTTCTCGCCGAAGATGGTGTAGGAGGGCGAGAGGGTGATGGAGTGCATAATCTGGTTGATGCGCGTGGTGTCGTTAACAATCATGGTACCATCCAGTTGGTCTTGCTTCACGCCGCTATAGGCGGCGGCGAGGTTGAGGTGGTCGGAGACGCTGAAAGTCCAGTTGGCGGAGTAGGTGGCCACCTGGTTGGTGTAGATTTGCCGGCTGTCGAGGTTGTCCCGCTGCAGATAGCCCGAGAGGGAGATGTTGGAGCGGTTCTTGAAGAAGCGGAAATTGGTGGTGGCGCCGAGGCCGTGACTGTTTTGGCTGAACTGGTTGGCTCCGAGCGAGGTGTAGTCGGCCTGGACGAAGCGGTAGGTGAAGAGTGCGTTGAAGTTGCCGAAAGTGAGGTTCATGCCGGCATCGCCGGCGAAGCGTACCTGCGAATTGATATGGGCGTCGTAAATTTTCCGCACCAGGTCGTTGTCGAGGATTTTAAAAGCCGCCTTGACAGTGCCGTCGGTGGTGTCGCCGAATTTGGAGAAGTTTTCCTTTGTCAGTTGCGACGCGCTGAGGTCGTCGGTGTAGAGACTCATGGCGATATTGCCGTTGAAAGCAAGCCATTTGCCTATGCTGAGGCGTGCCGAGGCGCCGGCGGTGAAGTTCTCCTTGCCTTTGAGGATGCTGTCGCGGTAGGTAGTGGTGTCGCCCATGGTCCACGATTCGGGGAGCGAGTTGATGTCGTCCTTGGCTTTCAGCACGCTGAAGTCGATGAAATTCTTCGTTGAGCCGAAACCAATGCGTGCACCCCAGGCGTTGCGGTCGAACTGCGGCTGGTTGGTGTACTGCTGGTTGATGCCCAGCAGCGAGTCGGCGAAATACTGTAGCGCTGTGCGGTCGTCTTTGAAACGCGTCTTGATGTTCAGCTTGCCGTAGAAGCCGGCAATGCGGAACTTCTCGCCGTTGTATTCCGCACCGCCACCCGTGAAGGTCAGGCCGCTATAGGTATAGTTGTTAAAGTGCATAGAACTAGTACCTATATGAAAGCGGAAGTTCTTCCATTCTGGTGTGGTGTTGAAAGTGATTTGGGGCGTTGGAAAGGAGAACTGCGTCATCGAGAGGTTGAGCAGGTTGATGTTGATGGGGATGTGGAAGCCGTAGATGCCAATGTCGAAGTTGGCGTAGGCTGCTAAGGCGAAGGGGTCGCTGTAGCTGTAACGGTCCTGGTTGTTCCACGAGGCGTTGAGCTCGCCTCCCAGGTTTCCGCTGATTGTCAGCGGGTCAGCTTCGATATGTCCTTTTACGTTTTCCTTAATGTTCTTAAGCTGGGCGTTGGCCCCGGGCAAGCTCAGCAACATAAAAAACAAAAAGGGAAACAAAAAGCGTGTAATACTTTGTTTCATAGGCGGATGGGGTTATTTGTTAATACTTTGTATATGGTTCGCAGGTGTTTAGCCAGCGACAGATGCTCGTTATTTTACTATTTTGCAAAAGTATTAATATTTTTTAACAGTGCAAGCCTTTTTGCTAAAAAAATGTGCAAATACGATGCATTTGCGTGCTTTATCCCCTTTTAACAATCATAGAATGAGATTGTTTAATGGCGCTGCAATTTCGATAATATTATGAGGTATAGAAAAATATCGTTCACGACCTGACTGTTATTTTTTTGTTAATTCAGGCTCCGAAAATTGAAAAATGGGCTCTGAAATTTATCATATCGCCTCCGAAAAGAAAACTGTAGATAAGTAATAGGTAATTTTCATAAATAAGCAATAATTAAAAAATAAGTTGATACAATCAGATAGGAGCAATAAAAAAATAAATGATTATCCGCTATTGCCACAATAATGCCTCGGAGAGGCATATTCTTATTTACCCCAGACAAACGGAGTGCAGTCTGGGGGACTATAAATCAAACCCGTCGCTGCGTCTCGGAGAGACGCGATTTCAAATTTGTGCTGTTTGCGGATAATCATTAAAAATAAAGGACAACTGTGTTTATGCGTCGTGGTACGCGGGCGTCCTCGCCTGCGATTTGAACACAAATCTCTCGAATTACACGAATGCTTTTTTGTCTACGAATTAACACGAATTACACGAATGCTTATTTTGTCTACGAATTAACACGAATTACACGAATGCTTATTTTGTCTACGAATTAACACGAATTACACGAATTTTCAAGCCAGGAAACGTCAAATGTAGAAAACAACTTATTCGCAAGCGAATTGAATTTACACGAATTTAGTAACATTTCGACAGCACTATCGTTACACCTTATTTTTTACTGTTACTTAGATTACTTTACAAAAAGGCCCGGAAATAAATTTTCCGAGCCTTTGTTCATGTCTGGAATCGAGGGCGTCCTCGCCCGCGTACCACCGTCAGATAAATATGTATCTTAGAATGAACAGTATAGCCAATATCCACATGGTGGGAGTGATCTTGCTGAAGCGTCCGCAGCAGGCGTTGAGGACCACGTAGCTGATCATGCCGATGAGGATGCCGTCGCTGATGCTGTAGGCGAAAGGCATGACCACAAGGGTGATGAATGCCGGGATGCTTTCACGATAGTCAATCCAGTTAATCTTTGTGACTGGCTGCATCATCATCATGCCCACAATGATAAGCGACGGTGCTGTTGCCGCTGGCGGGATGGCGAGGAAGAGGGGAGCGAAGACCAGGGCGAGGGCAAAGCAACAGGCTGTGGTGAAAGCCGTAAGGCCAGTGCGACCGCCGGCACCCACGCCGGCGGCACTCTCCACGTAGGTGGTGGTGGTGCTGGTGCCCAGGGCTGCTCCGGCTATGGTGCCGATACTGTCGGCAAGGAAGCATTGGTTGATGCCGTCAACGTTGCCCTCCTCGTCCACAAAACCGGCCTTCTCGCTGACGCCTATGATGGTACCCATGGTGTCGAACATATCAATGAAGAGGAAGGTGAAGACAACGACAATGATGTCGATGATGCCTTTCGAGGTAGTAAGCTCACTCCATGTGAATTGGAAGGCTATATCGCTGATGCTTGGGGGTGCTGAGACCACGCCTCCGAAGGAGGTGAGTGCCGTGCGTACCACCTCGCCGTCGGCTCCCACCACGTTGAAGATGGGCAGCATGCCGATGAAGGTGGTGGCGAGGATACCCAGCAGGATGCCGCCGCGCACATGAAGCATGACGAGGGTGCAGCTGACCACGAGCCCGATGATGCCAAGCAGGGCGGTGCCATTGAACTCACCGCCAGGTAACTTAAGACCTAGCGACACCAAGGTGGCGCCGTTGTCGACCACGATGCCGGCATTCTGGAAGCCTATGAAAGCAATGAAAAGTCCGATGCCGGCACCTATGGCGTGTTTCAGCGACACAGGGATGGCATCGACAATCCATTTGCGGACGTTGGTGAGGGTAAGGATGATAAAGATTATACCCTCTATAAAGACAGCCGTCAGTGCGAACTGCCATGAGTGGCCCATGGTGAGGCATACGGTGTAGACGAAGAAGGCGTTGAGGCCCATGCCCGGGGCCAGCCCGAAGGGCTTCTTGGCTATGAAGGCCATGGCTATGGTGCCTATGATGGCGGCGAGGGCCGTGGCGGTGAAGACAGCGCCACTCGATTTCGACATCGCGCCACCTAAGGCATCGAAAATATTGGGATTGACGGCCAGGATGTAGGCCATCGTCAGGAACGTGGTGATGCCGGCAATAATCTCAGTCCTGACATTATGTATTTCGGGATTGAACCCTAACCATTTCTTGAACATAAACTTAGTATTAAGGGTTTTGTGTTATTAGAAGTTCCATTTGATGCCGAGGCAGGGAGCCACGGTGAGCCCTTTGTTGACATTTGTAGGGACGCTACGGGTGAGGCTATATTTCCCTACTTGTTCAAATGCTTTCCATCCTCCGGCGAAATTGTAGGCTATCTCTAGCTCGCCACCGACAAAGAGGTTCTCGCAGCCAAAATGCTGGCCGATATTGTACCAAAGTTGCGGTTCGGTAAGGACAACCCACTTGGTTTGCTCTGTGTCCCAGCCAATGATGTTATCGTCCTCTACAATCCATGTCTGATTTTCGCCCCATACGTCGAAAAAGCCACTGAAAACAAGGCCTTTGACACCAAGTAGGTCTTCCATGCCCCAAACAAAGGTGAACTGCAGGGGTATGTCCTGGTCTGTTTCCTTGATGCTTTTGTACATCAGCTCGAAAGTGAAAGTATTCTTAAAGTCTGAGCTGTGGAGGAAATATTCGCAGCCGAAAAGCCAGGCGTTGTTAGCAAACTGGCCTCCGTTCCACTCCACGTGGAGGCTGAAAGCCCCCAACTTGGTGTCTTTCCAGAAGTTCAGCGAACGGGCTATTTCAGTATAATAACCTGTTGGAGCAAAGACGTTGTCGGTTGGATGGTAGATGTCGTTGAAGAAGAAGGTGGAGCCCCATTTGTCGGATTTGAACATCTCGAGGGTGGTGGTGAGATGGCCGCGGTTGAAGTCGTACATCTCTTGGATGTTCACCTGGGCGCGAAGCCCCAGCGTTGCCATGAGCAAGGCCGCAAAGAATAGTTGTTTTTTCATAATTGTTTAGTTTTTATTAATAAAATATGTGTTGATTAAGGTGTTTTGCTGCGATGTAGGAGGCGAAGCTTCCAGCTTTGCTTGGCTGTAGGAGGCGAAGCGTTCAGCTTAGCCATTGCGAAGGCTCTTTGCCTATGGTCGTCGTATTGGTCGGG
Organism: Bacteroidales bacterium; assembly: GCA_017446745.1. Classification (GTDB taxonomy): domain Bacteria; phylum Bacteroidota; class Bacteroidia; order Bacteroidales; family P3; genus Colimorpha. The sequence goes on along the minus strand of JAFSQF010000017.1, from coordinate 569 downwards.
ATACAACCCCGACCTCCTACTGTAGTAAGCGAAACTTTCAAATTTGCCACTGCGAAAGCTCTTTGCATACGATCGTTGTATTGGTCAGGCTGGGAAGTTAGATTTTCTACTATGTTGGTATATAATTATTTCTATTCTTTCTACGTGTGATTAATAGCACTGCAAAGATACGCTTTTTTTTAAATTTTTTGTTAATTTTGTATTTTTTTTTAAAATTCAAGTTTCGCATGTATGCGAAATATTTGATATTAAGTCGCCTATGACGAGAAATCTTACAAATCTATTCAAATCAAACAGATAAATATAGAAAGATTTGAAAGGATTTGCGAGATTTCTGTCGCAAAGCGACACTCATTATCACCAACATAGAACTTGCTATCGCCTACATCCTTCAGCCTTTCAATGCGACGGACGGCAAGGAGTCCTTCGCATTCTGCGAAGGTGTAACTTTTATTGGCGAAGCTGGGAAGCTTCGCTGTAGGAGGTCGGGATTCCTATCCCGACCAATGCAACGACACCCCACCACGTCGCATCGGCGAAGCTGGGAAGCTTCGCTGTAGGAGGTCGGG
>JAFSQF010000114.1 GCA_017446745.1 Bacteroidales bacterium | reverse complement strand
TCGCATTGGCGAAGCTGGGAAGCTTCGCCTCCTATCCCAAGGAGTCCTTCGCATTCTGCGAAGGTGTAACTTTATTGGCGAAGCTGGGAAGCTTCGCTGTAGGAGGTCGGGATTCCAATCCCGACCAATGCAACGACACCCCACCACGTCGCATTGGCGAAGCTGGGAAGCTTCGCCTCCTACAGTCGGGATTCCTATCCCGACCAATGCAACGACACCCCACCACATCGCATTGGCGAAGCTGGGAAGCTTCGCCTCCTATCTTTATTGGCGAAGCTGGGAAGCCTCGCCTCCTATCTTTATTGGCGAAGCTGGGAAGCTTCGCCTCCTATCCCAAGGAGTCCTTCGCATTCTGCGAAGGTATAACTTTTTCCGAGGCTTCTTTGCGGAAAATGCGGATAATCATACACGAATTATACGTATTATATGACTACAAATTAATACGAATTATACGTATTATATCGCCATACAACGCCAAACACCAAAATTTCTTTTACCTGATTATTAATATATTAATTTAAAAAACATATCCATCTGTATATAAAACGGAGTTTTTTGCTTATATTTGCAAAGTTTTTCCCCTGTGGGGAACGTATTCGTTACACTATTGCTCGCGAGGAGGCGTACCCTGCCCCGCGCGGTATCCACATGGCTGACTATGATTATAGCTTTCGACGCAAAAAGGGCATTTAAAAACAACACTGGGCTGGGCAACTACAGCCGCACAATCATCAGGGAATTCGCTCTGACGCACCCTGACGACACCCTCCTACTACTGACCCCAGACACAAGGGGTAGGCACAGCGGTTTCTGCGCCGATATGCCAAACGTAAGAATCATCGTGCCCCACGGAATTTGGCGGATATTCAAGAGCTTGTGGCGCACGATTGGCATCGGGCTGCGCCTCCTGCCAGAAATGCCCGACGTATACCATGGCCTCAGCCAAGAGCTGCCGCTAATATTCACGGGCCGGGATGCCCACAAAGCAGGCACTCGCACCGTGGTAAGCATCCACGACATGATGCCATGGCGATACCCCAAGAACTTCCACCTCATCGACCGCTGCATCTACCGGCGCAAAGTCAAAACTGCATGCCGGCACGCCGACCGCATCATTGCCATCAGCCTGCAAACCAAGAAAGATATTGTGATGTTCCTGAGCACCGACCCATCGAAAATAGAGGTTATCTATCAGTCGTGCGAGCCTCAGTTCCGCAACACGATAACAGCCGAACGGCGCGCAGAGGTCAAGAAACGCTATGGGCTGCCCGAGCAATACGTTATATGCGTTGGCACTATCGAGCGCAGAAAAAATCAGGACACACTGGTACGAGCCATGCAGAGCGTGGCCTCCAACGTCTCGCTGGTCATCGTTGGCCGCAAGGCCGACCTCTATCCACAAGTGGAGGCCACAATCCACGAATTAGCGCTGAACGACAGGGTTATCATCCTCGACAATGCACGGTTCGAGGATTTCCCGGCACTCTATGCCGGGGCTATGGCAGCAGTCTACATCTCGCTGTTCGAAGGCTTTGGAATACCCATTCTCGAAGCCATGTGCTGTGGCACGCCAGTGCTCACCTCCAGATGCTCGTCGATGCCAGAGGTGGGTGGCGAAGCTGCCCTTTATGCCGACCCCACCGACATCGCCGACATCGCCGAAAAGATAAACAGGCTGGCACACGACAGCATATTGCGCAACAGCCTAATAACCAAGGGCGCAGAACAAGCAAAACATTTTTTACCCGACAACGCCACCCGAAAGCTCGATATGCTATACAAATCTGTTTTGCCCAACCATTGATTGTGCCACTCCTACGGGCCGTTATGTTGGCCTTTGTGGGCTAAGCGAAGCCAGCAGAGCAATGCAACACAACGAAACATTGTGACCGCTAAAAATTATTTTTCAACACTTGTTGCACAAACATAAAAAATGCGTATCTTTGCACTTTGAAATGTTGTATGCATTTCCACGTAACGTATTTTATAGTAATAAAATAATATTAATCCACAAACTAAATAAAGGAGTTTACACATGACAAAAGTTAAATCGCTGGCCGACCTTAAGGCCATGAGAGAAAAGCTTCAGTCGAATCTGGATGTCCGCGAGAAAGCCGAACATCCCGAGTCGCTTGTGCAAATCAAAGTCGCTATGGCCACCTGCGGTATTGCAGCCGGTGCCAAGAAAGTTATGGAGCACATGATGCAGAAAGCCGACGAGCTGGGCATCGCCGCCGTGTTCACGCAGACAGGCTGCATGGGCTATTGCCATGCCGAACCCACCCTCGAGGTCCGCATCCCCGGCAAGGATCCCATCGTCTTTGGCCATGTCGACAACGACCGCGCCGACGAAATCCTCACCAAATACGTACAGAACGGCGAGCTCGTTGAGGGCATCATCCCCGTCAATTACGAAACCATAGACAAGTAAAGTTGAATCTGTCCGACTCGTCTGACCTGTCAGACCCGTCCGACTTTACCACAAAAAAAAGAAACATGGCAAAATATAAAATGCATATCCTAATCTGCGGCGGTACCGGTTGCAAAAGCTCCAACAGCCTTCAGATTATCGAAAACTTCAAGAATATCCTTGCCGAAAAAGGCCTCACCGACGACGTACAGGTCATCAAGACCGGATGCTTCGGTTTCTGCGAGCGCGGCCCCATCGTCAAGATTATGCCCGACAACACCTTCTACACACAGGTGAAACCCGAGGATGCCGAACGCATCGTCAACGAGCACATCATCAAAGGTCGTAAAGTGCCCGACCTGCTCTACACCAATCCCGAGAACAAAGAGCACGTGAGCGATTCGAAGCACATGGACTTCTACAAGAAGCAAATCCGCATCGCCCTGCGCAACTGCGGCTTCGTGGATCCCGAGAACATCGAGGAGTGCATCTCGCGCGGTGGTTACGAAGCCCTTGGCAAGTGCATCACCGAGATGACCCCCGAGCAGGTCATTGCCGAGATGAAAGCCTCTGGCCTCCGCGGCCGCGGTGGCGCCGGATTCCCCACAGGTCTGAAGTGGGAGCTCTGCGCCAAAAACAAGGCTGACCAGAAATACGTCATCTGCAACGCCGACGAAGGCGACCCCGGAGCCTTTATGGACCGTTCCATCCTTGAGGGCGACCCGCACAGCATCGTCGAGGCTATGGCCATCTGCGGCTACGCCATCGGCGCCTCCAAGGGCTTGGTGTACATCCGTGCCGAATATCCTCTGGCCATCGACCGTCTGAAAATAGCCATCAAACAGGCCCGCGAATACGGCCTCCTTGGCGACGATATCCTTGGCAGCGGCTTCAACTTCGACATCGAGCTGCGCTACGGCGCCGGCGCTTTCGTATGCGGCGAGGAGACTGCTCTGATCCACTCCATGGAAGGCCAGCGTGGCGAGCCCACCCTGAAACCCCCGTTCCCCGCCGTCAGCGGCTACATGGGCAAGCCCTCCAACGTCAACAACGTCGAGACCTTCGCCAACGTCCCCGTCATCATCACCAAGGGTGCCGCATGGTTCAGCAGCATTGGAACTGAGAAGTCCAAAGGAACCAAAGTGTTCGCTCTGGCAGGCCAGATCAACAACGTCGGTCTTATTGAGGTTCCCATGGGTATTACCCTCCGTGAGATTATCTACGAGATTGGTGGCGGCATCAAGAACGGACGCCAGTTCAAGGCCGTCCAGACCGGTGGCCCCTCCGGTGGCTGCCTCACTGCCAAGCACCTCGACACCGCTATCGACTACGACAGCCTCGTGGCTGCCGGCTCGATGATGGGCTCGGGCGGTATGGTCGTCATGGACGAGACCAGCTGCATGCCCGCCATCGCCAAGTTCTATCTTGAGTTCACCTGCGAGGAGAGCTGCGGCAAGTGCTCGCCCTGCCGTATCGGCAACAAGCGCCTCTGCGAAATCCTTGAAAAAATCACCGACGGTCGCGGCACCATGGAAGACCTCACCGAGCTGCGCAACCTCGCCGCTGTCATCAAGGACACCGCACTCTGCGGTCTCGGCCAGACCTCGCCGAACCCCGTTCTCTCCACCCTCGACAACTTCTGGGACGAGTATGTGGAGCACGTCGTCGACAAGAAATGCCGCGCCGGCGTCTGCAAGAAACTCATGAGCTATGTCATCGACCGCGAGAAGTGCATCGGCTGCGGCAAGTGCGCCAAGGGATGCCCCGTCGAGGCTATCAGCCGCACCGACTACACCGCTCCCGGCCACAAGCTGGCCTCCATGGTTATCGACAGCAACAAGTGCATCAAGTGCGGCGCTTGCATCAACAACTGCAAATTCGGTGCTATCTCTATTCATTAATATTTAGAGTGAACCGTGAACAGTGTATAGTGACAAGAATCTCATCTCAATCACAATCCACTAATCACCAATCACTAATCAACAATAAAGAAGAATACAATGATTAATCTCACAATAGATAATAAAGCGATCCAGGTTCCCGAAGGCACCACCATCCTCAAGGCTGCCCGTATGAACGGCATCGACATTCCTACGCTCTGCCACTTCGAGCTCGACGGAATGAATTTTGAAAACAAACCCGGCGGATGCCGCGTCTGCGTGGTCGAGGTCAAAGGCCGCCGCAACCTGGCCCCGGCATGCGCCACCGACGTCATGGAAGGCATGGAAGTGCTGACCCACAGCGCTCGCGTCATCAACGCCCGCAAAACCGTCGTCGAACTGATTCTCAGCGACCACCCGAACGACTGCCTGCAGTGCGAGAAGAACGGCGACTGCGAGTTGCAGAGCCTCACCAAACGCCTCGGCATCAAGGAAATCCCCTTCAAGGGCGCGACCTCCACTTATCGCAAGGACAGCACCCTCAGCGTCTATCGCGACATGGACAAATGCGTCATGTGCCGCCGCTGCGAGACCATGTGCAACAAGTTTATGACTGTCGGTGCCCTGAGCGGTGTGAACCGTGGCTTCCAGGCCGTCGTGGCCCCCGCTTTCGAGCAGAACCTCGGCGACAGCAGCTGCGTCAACTGCGGCCAGTGCGTCCAGGTTTGCCCCGTGGGTGCCCTCACCCTTGTCGACGACATCGCTAAAGTTATGGAAGCCATCGCCGACCCCACCAAGAAAGTGGTTGTCCAGACCGCTCCGGCAGTCCGCGTGGCCCTCGGCGAGGAATTCGGCATGAAACCCGGCGAGATTGTCACCGGCAAGATGGCCGCCGCACTCCGTCGTCTGGGCTTCGACCAGGTGTACGACACCGACTGGAGCGCCGACCTCACCATCATGGAAGAAGGCACCGAGCTCCTCGGCCGCCTCAAGAAAGCCCTCGCCGGCAAAGAGGTGAAGCTGCCTATGTTCACCTCCTGCTGCCCCGCATGGGTCACCTTCTACGAGAAGAACTTCCCCGACCTGCTCGAGTACCCCTCAACGGCCAAGTCGCCCCAGGGTATGTTCGGCGCCGTGGCCAAGAACTACCTGGCTCCGAAGCTGGGCGTGAAACGCGAAGACCTCGTGGTTGTCTCCATCATGCCTTGCCTCGCCAAGAAGAGCGAGCGCGCTCGTGAAGAGCTCAGCGTGAACGGCGACAGCGATGTCAACTTCACGCTCTCCACCCGCGAACTTGCCCACATGATTCGCCAGTGCAACCTCGACCTCAACGACATGCCCGAGGAAGACTTCGACAGCCCACTCGGCCAGTCGTCGGGTGCCGGCGTCATCTTCGGTGCCACCGGTGGCGTTATGGAGGCCGCTCTCCGTACCGCCTACGAGGTGCACACCGGCAAGACCCTGCCGAAGATTGACTTCATGGAGACCCGCGGTTTCGACGGCGTCAAGGAAGCCACCATCGACTTCGACGGCTTCCCGCTGAAGATCGCCGTTGTCTACAGCCTCGGCAACGCTCGCAAGATGATGGAGCAGGTACGCCAAGGCAACCCCAATGGCTACCACTTCATCGAGGTTATGGCATGCCCCGGCGGCTGCATCGGCGGCGCTGGCCAGCCCTACCACCACGGCAACAGCGACATCATCCGCAAGCGTATGGAAGCCATCTACCGCGAGGATGCCGGCAAACCCATCCGCAAGAGCCACGAGAACCCCGAGGTCCAGGCTATCTACAAAGAGTACTACGGCGAGCCCTGCGGCCACCTCAGCCACGAGCAGCTGCATACCCACTACTTCGACAAATCGGACAAACTCGAAGCAACAAAATAAATAAACTGTGAATAGTGACAAGTGAATAGTGAATCGATAATGACGCTGTCTTTTGTCAATTCACTATTCACAATTCACCAATCACTAAAAACAAAGTACAATGGCAAATATCAAATTATCCGAAGATAAGATCAACACCATCAAGGAGATTGCAAAATCCTTTGGTAACCGTGCCGGCGAGGTCATCAACGTCCTCCACCAGGTGCAGGGCAAGTTCGGCTACCTCCCCGTCGAGGTTCAGGAAGTCGTGGCCCACGAATTGAACATCCCCGTGTCGCGCGTTTACGGCATCGTATCGTTCTACAGCTTCTTCACCATGGAGCCCAAAGGCGAGCATCCCATCGATGTATGCCTCGGTACTGCCTGCTACGTGCGTGGCGCCGAGAAGGTCCTCGACGCTTTCCAGCGCGAGCTGAACGTCCAGATTGGCAAATGCACAGCCGACGGCAAGTTCTCGCTCAACACGCTGCGCTGCGTCGGTGCCTGCGGTCTGGCTCCTGTGGCCATGATTGGCGAGAAGGTCTATGGCCGCCTCACCCCCGACATGGTTCCCGGCATCCTGGCCGAATACAAATAATAAGTACCGGTCTTTACCGTTTCAAGCCGAGCCGCTCATCCTGAACGGCTCGGCTTTCTTTATTCTTCTTCCTATTTCAAACCGCTACCAGACAGAGAACAACAACAGGCTTCCCTTTCGTGGTACGCGGGCGTCCTCGCCTGCGATTTGAACACGAACCTCACGGATGCTTTTTCGGTTGCGTCGGATTTGCAATCCTCGGTTGCGTCGGATTTGCAATCCGACGCAAAATATTATAAGGATTTTTAATCCGCAAAATAACGGATTCGGTTGCGTCGGATTTGCAATCCGACGCATAATATTATAAGGATTTTTAATCCGCAAAATAACGGATTCGGTTGCGTCGGATTTGCAATCCGACGCAAAATATTATAAGGATTTTTAATCCGCAAAATAACGGATTAAAAATCCTTATAATGACGGTAAAAAAATAATGTGTAACGATAGTGATGTAAAAAATACAACTATAATTCGTGTAAATTCATTTCGCCTGCGAAATAAATTCGGCGTCGCATATCTTGAAAATCATGTAATTCGTGCCAATTCGTGCTAATTCGTAGACCTCAAAAAAACAATCGTTTTACCTTTTTTTGCGCCTACCCGATTGTATCAACTTATTATTTAATTATTGCACAGAGCTTCAGGTCTATTCATGAAAAGTTCTCATTTCATAGGCCTGAGGTTCGACACTCGGATTGTAGCAATGGGGTCGCTCCATATCTCGGTGCCCACCACCTTGGAGAAAATACCGTCGTTGGAGGTGCTCACAAAATCCGCGCTTCCCTCCAGGCGGAAAAAAGAATCGTAGGATAGCATTTCCTTGCAGAAACTCTTCATCACAAGAAAAATCTTGCCGCCCTCGGCGCGTGCGCAGTAGAAGATTATAGTGTTTTCTTCACCATCGCCGGGGAAAAGGTCGCTGTTGGCTCCAAGCTGCAGCGTGTCGTTGAAAGGCTGCTTGTCGACAACAGTCATAAGATATGTCCCCCGCGATTCTTTCAGCTTCACAACAACCTTAGTGCCCACATTGATGTCTATTCTTTCAGCGGGTTCGTTGTCGGTATCGTCATCATCGTCAAGGGTGAACATCTTGTTCAAGTAATTGAAACTCGGCGTGATATTAAAATAGATTTTCTCTACGCCATACTTGTTGTCTTTGATTTCGTACATGTCGAAAGACTGCCCGTTGTCGTTCACCAATGACTGCGAAGTCATCGAAAAGCCATAGTAGTTCATGAAACTGTAGGCGTGCCACGGTATTGCCACATGGAAAGCGCTCTCTACGGCGTCGCCGTCGCCGCTGGCTCCAATCACCTGAATCAACATGACATATCGGAACGCATCATCCCGAGCCTGGTCCGACTTGTCACCATAGAGTACCGAATTGGCATAATGACGATATAGGTAAACCTTTGGCTCTGTGGGGTATTCTTTCATGGCCTTGTCGAGAATCTTCAAGGCCTTTTTGGCCTCTTTCTTCGACACGTTCTCTTTATTCAGCAGCTCACGGACTTCGCTTTCATAAGCCGGATGGCCATAAGGGTCATATCCCTCCTGCACCACCGAGCCATAGTAGAGGCAATGAAGTTCCTCCAAGCCGAGCGTTGTGTCGGCAGCAAGGAAACGCTTCACAAGGGTGGGATAATAGTACGGCGACGACTTGTCTGCCGTCTGGCGGGCCAGGAAGTCATAGTCGGGCACCAGGAAATGCATGGACTCCATCGCGGTATCAGCCTCGTTGTCCTGTGCCACCATAATATTGCAGAAAGCGAAAAAGGCTACAAGAAAAAGAAACAGTTTTTTCATTGATTAAGAACGATAATTAGCAAAACGTTGTCTATCCTTCGAACTTCAGTTTCAACGCCTGAAGCTTTTCCTGGTCGCGACGGCGGCGTTCCTCCACCAGACGGCGCTGCACCTCCATCACCACCCGCTTGGTCGACAACGGGAAGTCGGCCTTCATCATCCAGTCGTAATAGGCCGGTTCCTTAGCGAACACCTCTTCCAGCCTCTTGCCTTTATACTTGCCGAAGTTCAGCACCTCGCGGTGTGCCTTGTCGAAGCCTATATGCCCCACCAAGTCAGCCCACTGGGGGTTGCCAGTGAAGTCACTCAGAGCCTCGATGTTGTTCACCACGGGGTAAGTCGTCGTGCCGTCCTTTTCTTCATAGGGGACGCCCTCGTAGCGGTCCAGCTGTGCTTTCAGCACTTCGTAGGTGGCGCGGGTGTCGTTGTCGGCACTGTGCGCCCCGTCAAGCACCTTGCCACAGTAGAATTTATAGGCTGCCACCAGCGTGCGTTGTTCCATGCGGTGGAAGATATTTTGCACGTCGACCAGATGGCGCCCCTCGATCGTGAACTCCACCCCCGAGCGAAGAAACTCCTCGACCAGCAACGGCACATCGAACTTGTTCGAGTTGTAGCCCGCCAAGTCGGCATCGCCAATAAAAGCGGCAATCTCCGGGGCCAATTCCTTGAACGATGGCTTCCCCTCCACCATGGCATCGGTGATATGATGAACAGCTATCGTCTCTTCGGGAATCTTCATCGTCTCGCCATTCTCGGTTTCGGGACGTACAAGATAAGTCACCTCGTTCTCAGTGCCATCGGGCATGATTTTAAGCAAACATATTTGTATTATACGGTCTTTCCCCACCTGAACACCGGTGGTCTCAAGGTCGAAAAAAACTATTGGCTTAGTAAGATTTAGTTGCATGTGTCGGTTGATTGCGTTAGTGTAAGAATGAGATTAGTAATCGTTAAAAATAAATCTATTTTTTTATTGCCTGAACAACCTATTGGTTTGTAATCAGCAATTAATAATTGTTTATCAACTGTCGCGGACAAAAACGCCCACGTACCAATTAAACACCTTTTTCTTTTCCATAATGTATTCGTGTCGCCGGTCACTGATCGCAGGACACTCCTCCATCACACCTCACGGGCCGTTCTGTGTATTGCCGCAAGTTTTTTCAGCAAATCCTCTGCCAGATTAAGGGGCAACATATTGGCGCCGTCCGACTTGGCGTTCTTTGGGTCGGGATGGGTCTCGAGGAAGATGCCGTCGCAACAGTTGGCCACAGCGGCGCGGCCGATGGTCTCGATCATCTCCGGGTCGCCGCCGCTGACACCGCTGGGCTGGTTGGGCTTTTGCAGCGAATGGGTGATGTCGACCACCACCGGCACGTTGTTGCGCTTCATGATGGGCACGCTGCGGAAGTCCACCACCAAGTCCTGGTAGCCAAACGAGGCCCCACGTTCTGTCAGCATAATCTCCTTGCCACCATAGTAGCGCACCTTGTCGACGGCGTACACCATGGCTTCCGGCGAAAGGAACTGCCCTTTCTTGATGTTCACCACCCTCCCCGTCTCGGCAGCAGCGGCCAGCAGCGATGTCTGACGGCATAGGAAAGCAGGGATTTGCAGCACGTCGACAAACTGCGCCGCCGTGGCAGCCTCTGTCTCATTGTGGATGTCGGTAACCACGGGGACATTGTAGCGCTCGCGAATTTTCCCGAGAATTTCCAGCCCCTCCCAGTCACCGATGCCTGTAAAGGAATCAACCCTCGACCGGTTGGCCTTGCGGTAGGAGGCCTTGAAAGCAAAGGGTATATGAAGCCGCTCAGTGATTTCAAGCAGCCTTTCGCAAATCTCGAAAGGTGAGCTCTCGTCCTCTATAACGCAGGGACCGGCAATAAGGAAGAAACAGCCCTCGTCAAGATGACGGAGCTTTGGCAGTGTAGGGTAGATTACTTCAGTGCTCATTATAAGAAGTTGTATTGTTTAACTGTTGGTTTGTTTATTTGGCAGGTGGGCGTCCCGGCTCACGACAGTCTGAAATGCCATGTTCTACTCGTCAGACTGCTGCAATCAATCCACGAAAGGCTCCTCTGGATCCATATCGTGGTCGCCATCATCGTCCACGCTGTCGAAGTGTCCCTCCATGGTGTCGCTGCGACGCGTCCCGCGTTGCAGCGAGATAATAAGTGCGCCAACCATGCGCGTCATTTCCATGAGCAATTCACGCGAGGTCTCGCTCCCCTCTTCGTCGAGCAGCCCTACGCCCTTAGCCGTGGCCGTGTAGATGATGCATTCGCGTATGGCCGTTTTGGCTATCTTCAGGTAGTGCTCGAACTGGCTTTTCGTTCGCGCCGAGCCCTCGGCAATATTGATAGCTATATCCATGGCCGAGCGGGTGAAAGCCTGGCAAAGGGTTTTATCGCATTCGTTGCGAGGCATTCCAAGTGTTGCGATGACCCACTTGCTGTAATCAATGGCTTTGGCGTAGACCCTCAGGTCTTCAAAACGGAAAAAACTGGGTATTCTTTCGTCCATAATGTAATAGTATTTAGTTAAGTAAAATAGTTTAGTTGTTCAAGTGTTTAAATGTCGAATTGTTTGGCACGATGGCGTTCCAGCCCGCGACATATAATTATAGTTCTATATAAATAATTAGTCAAATTTATTTGACATTTACGATAATTCACGGGCATTCATGGTCATTCACGTTCTATAAATAATTTCTGGATAATTGCTGTTTAATTGCTGTTAATTGCTGTTAAAAGAATATGAGCGCTAATTTTGACCGTTTACTTATTATTTAATTATTGCAAATTCATGTCTCATTAGCCAAGCCCATCACCCTGAGAAAAAACAGACATTTTCCGCAGGTGTGTATGCCTGCCTATACCCTTGTCCAAAGCCTTCCCACGCCGTTATTTGAACAGGGCCTCAATGTCTTCCTTGTGGCGCTGGGCAATCACATTGCGTTTGATTTTTAGCGTAGGTGTCATTGTTCCATTGGCCTCAGTCCAGGTATCGTTGATTATCTTGTATCTCTTTATTTGTTCGGTGGTGCCAAAAAGAGGGTTATATTTGGCAATCACTCGGTTGTAGCGTTCCAAAGTGCGTTTGTCGGCAACCATCTCCTCGCGTGTCTGGCAATGGATGCCGTGGCGTTCCTGCCACTCCTTCAGGAAGTCGAAGTCGGGCAGTATGAGCGCTGCGGCGAATTTCTGGTTCTCGCCAACCACCATCATGTCGAGTATGAAAGGCGATTCCTTAAATTTTTCCTCAATCACCTCGGGGTTCACATATTTACCCATCGAGGTCTTGAACATAGTCTTCACACGTCCCGTGATGCGCAATTGCCCTTCCGGCTCGAAAGCCCCGGTGTCGCCCGTGTGGAGCCATCCCTCCTTGTCGATAACCTCGGCGGTGAGCTCCGGAGCCTTGTAGTAGCCCAGCATGACGTTGGCGCCGCGGCACACAATCTCGCCCGTGTCGGGCAGCACTTTCACCTCGATGCCGGGCAGCGGCAATCCCGCCGTGCCAAGCTTGCGCCCATGGGGCAGCGCGGAGCTGACGGCAATGACCGGCGACGTCTCGGTAAGCCCGTAGCCCTCATAGATATCCATGCCTATACAAGTGAAGAACTTTGCCAACCGCGGTTGTATGGCCGAGCCGCCGGAGACGAACATCTCGAGGCAGCCTCCGAAATTGTCGCGTATCTTGCCGAACACCAATTTGTCGGCCAGTCTCCGCTTGCAGTTATACCACCATGTGGTGCCGTCCAAGTCGTATTCCTGCGCCAAGTCAAGGGCCCAGAAGAAGATTCTCTTCTTCATCCCCGTCAGCTTTTGGCCGCTTCGGTAGATGCCATCGTACATCTTCTCCACGAAGCGAGGCACGGCAGTCATCATATAAGGCTTGGCGAACTTCAAGTTGTCCACCACCTTGGCTATGCTTTCGGCATAATAGATCTCGTAGCCCATGAATTGGTAGAGGTAGTTCATCATACGCTCGTAGATATGGCAGAGCGGCAGGAAGCTCATGGCACGCGAGAAATAAGGTTTGGGCGTCATCTTAACGCCGTTGACGCAGGTCAGTATGTTCTCATGACACAGCATAACGCCCTTGGGGAACCCCGTGGTGCCGCTGGTGTATATCATCGTGGCCACGTCGCGAGGCCCTATGCTGTCGCGCAACGCTCTCACCTCCTCGGGCCTCGGGTGCTCGCGCCCCAAGGCATAGAGGTCGTCCAACGTGCCTCCCCTCCTGATGCCGTACTCTCCGATAGCCTCCATAAAGTTCTCGACAGGCTTGAACGAGTACACCGCCTCGATGCGTGGCAGGAACTCAAGAATATGCTTGATGCGGCGCATCAGGTCTATGTTGTCGATAAAAACCATCCTCACCTCGGCGTTGTCGAGAATGAAACGATAGTCATCGGCACTGATTGTGGGATAGATAGGCACCAGGATGCAGCCAATCTGCTGTGCGGCCATATCCAGATAGTTCCACTCGGGGCAGTTGGCCGAGATCAAGGCAAGTTTGTCACCTTTTCTCATGCCCATCTCGAGCAAAGCATAACTCAGCAGGTCCACTTTCTCACGGTATTCGGCTATCGAGACATACTTCCATTGGCCATTTTGTTTGGCCACAAAAACCGCCGTTTGCGGACACGTCTCCATGCGGTAGTCAAGGAGATCGAAGAGACGTTTTATCTCCATTAGGTATAGTGGTGTTCGTTAATGTAACTATGTGTTCCTTTTTATGATACCAGTCTTAAAGCGACCAGCGATAGGCAACCGGTGATTTGTGAACAGATTAAACCACATCTTACCGCCTTGTCATCCTATTGATTTGCAAACAACGCTCTGACATTTCAACAATTCTAAATGTCGAATGAATGCACAAGGACTGTCGCTAATGCGATACGGCTTCAGATTTGAGCGAAATGCTTCATGAACTGTGTACGGAAGAAGAGCGACGCCTCCTCGTTGGGCTTGACGGCCAATTTGCCGCGGAACTGGTCGAGGTGCTCATAGTTGTGCTTCTTCATCCAATCTCTCAGCCCGTCGTTGAGCTGACGCATATAGTCCACACCATTCTTGTAGAGGCACGACACCACCTGCACAGTGCCGGCACCGGCCAAAAGCATCTTGACGACATCGGTGGCGGTATGCACTCCCGTCGAGGCCGAGATGCTGCAACGCAGCTTCTTGCTCAGGATCGCCACCCAGCGCATGGTCTCGTAAATCTCGTCGGGGGTCGACAGCGACGGGGCGTGGCACAACTCCATCTTCTCGACGTCGATGTCAACATTCAATGCCTTGTTGAACATCGTTATGCCGTCGATGCCCATCCACGACAGGCGCTGCATGAAATTGGCCATGTCGGTGAAATTCTTGCTCACCTTGACGCTGATAGGGATACTCACGGCCTTGCGAAGGGTGTTGATGACGTTAGAGAACAGCCTTTCAACATCGTCGCATGACAGGCTGGTCTCGTAGGGCAAAATAGCCATATTCAGCTCGAGGGCGTCGCACCCGGCATCTTGGAACCGCTGGGTGTAGGTCATCCAGTTCTCGAACGAGAAGCAGTTGATGCTCCCCACTATAGGGATATGCAGACGCTTCTTGGCCTCCTTGATAAGCTCGAAATGTTTACTCAACGAATCGTCGGCCACATGAGAGGCCACATACTCATAACTCATGCCGTAGTTGTCGGTAGGGGCCATCATGCTCAGGTTTCGCTTTATATCATATATTATCTGCTCTTCAAAAATCGATTTTAACACGATTGCACCGGCTCCGGCGGCCTCCAGCTTCTCAAGGTCCGCTATACTGTTTGTCAAGCCGCAACTGCCTGCTATTATAGGGCTTTCGATATCAAGTCCGAGATATTTGGTTTTTGTGTCCATATTATTCTAAATACTAATCATTCGAATTGCAAAAATAACAATTTTTCACAAAATTTTTGTTTTTTTTCAATAATATTTTTTTTTAACATTTTACAGTATTATGTTACAGATTATTAGCAATGCCTTATTTTTCTTTTCGCGACACGGCAAACCACTTTTTTCAAATTATTTTCGCTATTTTGAAAAAAATGACTACTTTTGCAAATTCAAATTACAGAGAAAAAACAGAGAAAAATAAATAAAAATGGAAAAGAACATCGAAGAGAAAAACGCTGAGAACATCAGCTTTATTTCTAAAAGTGAACAGTTTATAGAGGAGAACCAGAAACTGCTTATCGGCATTGCCGTGGGCATCATCGTCGTCGTGCTGGCCATTTTCGGCATCAAAAAATTCGTTTCCGAACCCCGTCAGGCCAAAGCCAACGAAGCCATTTTTGCCGCCGAACAATATTTCGCACAGGGCAACTACAACGCCGCCCTCTATGGCGACAGCACCAGCACCGACAAGTACGGCGTGGGGCTGCTCAAAGTCATCGACAAATATGGCTCCACCAAGGCCGGCAAACGCGCCAAATATGAGGCCGGCATCTGCTTCCTGCGCCTCGGCAATTATCAAGAGGCCCTCAAATATCTGGGCAAATATAATGGCAAGGACCAGCTGACTCCTGTCTTCGACGAGATGATGAAGGGCGACGCTGAGGTGGAGCAGGGCAACAACGAGGCCGCTCTCAAGCACTACACCAAGGCCGCCAAGATGGACGACAACGCCGTCTCGGCTCCTTTCGCTCTCTTCAAAGCCGGCATGGTCTACATGATGACCGACAACAATGCCAAAGCCGTGGAGTGCTTCGAACAGGTGAAAAGCAAATATCCCGAATCGGCTTTCGCCTCCGAAATGGACGGCTTCATAGCCTACGCCAAAGCAAATTGAACCAACGTTGTCTTTACGTTCAAAAAGCCTCGCCTGATTGCGGGGCTTTTTCTGTCTGACAACTCAACAGCCAATAATTCTACAATCATGAAACGTGTCATCATTGCCTTCCTTATTGTTCTTTACCACCTGCCAATGCCCAGCCTCCTGCGCGCCCAACAGTTTCCCTTTCAGGACACCACGCTGCCCGTAGAGGCGCGTGTCGACGACCTGCTGCAACGGCTGACCCTGTCGGAGAAAATAGCCTTCCTCGAACACCAGAACCCCGCCGTGGAACGCCTGGGCATAATGCCCTATAGCTGGTGGAACGAGGCCCTCCACGGCATTGCGCGCAACGGCATCGCCACGGTCTACCCCATGCCCATTGCCCTTGCGGCATCATTCGACCCCGAGATGGTGGAAGCCGTCTATGGCCGCATAGCCGACGAGGGGGTACGCAAGCACCGCCTGGCGCAGGCCGCCGGCCAATACGGCGACAACACCGGCATAACATTCTTCACGCCCAACATCAATATCTTCCGCGACCCCCGCTGGGGGCGCGGTATGGAGACCTTCGGCGAAGACCCCTACCTCACGGCTATAATGGGCCTCGTCGCCGTCAGGGGCTTGCAAGCGGAAAAAGGAAAACGAAGTATTGGCGGCAGGCTCCAGCCCCTGAAGTCCGCCGCCTGCCTGAAGCATCTGGCAGTGCACAGCGGCCCCGAAGGTCTGCGCCACCAATTCGACGCACGTATCTCCAACCGCGACCTATGGACAACCTACCTGCCTCATTTCGAATATATCATCAAACACAGCGACGTCCAGCAGGTGATGTGTGCCTACAACCGCCTCAATGGCAAGCCCTGCTGCACCAACGACCACCTGCTGGTCGACATTCTGCGCAACCGCTGGCACTACGACGGCATCCTCGTCACCGACTGCTGGGCCCTTAACGACTGCTGGGAGCCCGACACCGTCATCCCGCGGCACCGCACCCATGCCACCGCCGCCCTCGCCGCCGCCGCGGCTTTCGGCTCCGAGGTGGACCTCGAATGCGGCTCCGGCCTCGGCGCTCTGCAGGCTGCCGTCGATAGCGGCTACGTCAGCGAAGCCATGGTGGACCACCACCTGCGCCGACTGCTACGCACACGCTTCAGAATACGCCCCGAACTGCTCGACACCACACCTCTCAACTGGCTCAACGACCCACGTCATGTCGCCTCCAACTCCCTTGTCATGCTCAAAAACAACGGCATTCTCCCATTGCGCCACTTGGAGGCGATGCGCGTGGCGGTGGTGGGCCCCAACGCCGCCGACTCTGCCATGGCTCTCGGCAACTACAACGGCACGCCACCCTACTGCACCACAATCCTCGACGCATTCTTTCGGAGCAACCCAAATCTATACTTCGACACCGCCTGCCTCCTGGCCACCGACGGCTATCAGCTGCCCCCCGACTTCTGGCCCAGCTTGCGCAAGAGCGATGTGGTCATCTTCTGCGGTGGCCTCTCCCCCACCCTCGAGGGCGAAGAACTTCAGGTGGAGCTGCCGGGGTTCCACAAAGGCGACCGCACCACCATAGAGCTGCCCAAACCTCAGCGCGACATGATTAAAGAAGTCAAGCTGCGCACCGGCAAACCCATCGTGCTGGTGCTCTGCACCGGCAGCGCCATTGCCTTGGAAAACGTGGTGGACGATGTCGACGCCATCATCGTGGCCTGGTATGGTGGCCAGGATATGGGAACCGCCGTGGCCAACGCCATCGAAGGCCTCGACAACAGCTTCGGTCGCCTTCCCGTAACCTTCTACCGCAGCACCAAACAGCTGCCCGACTTTGCCGACTACGGCATGGCAAACCGCACCTATAGATATATGAACGAAGAGCCCCTCTTCCCATTCGGCTTCGGCCTCAACTACAGCCACTCCCACTACGACAGCATCTGCTTCGACCGCACCCCGCTGAGGCTGAGCGGCACACTGGTGCTCGACAGCGTCGACAGGCGTTGCGTCAGCGATGTAAGCAAAGAAATCGTACAAGTCTATCTCGAAATGCCACAGAACAGCAACGCCCCACGGCGCAGCCTGGTGGCCACCAGATGCCTCCGCCTCGACCCCCAGACTGCCGGCCACGGCTATGGCCATTTCATCATCGCCATCGACGATTTTTGGCTCCGCACCTACAACGAAGCCACAGACCAGATGGAACTGCCACAACCTGGCACTCCCATGAGGCTCTCGATCCTGGATGGCCCAAGCATCGACTTCACCTGGTAACGAACCAGAATTCGTGCTAATTCGTAGACCCCAAAAAACAATCGTTTTACCTTTTTTGCGCCTACCCGATTGTATCAACTTATTTTTTACTTATTGCATAACAAAACAAACGCCCGTCAGGAAATCATGACGGGCGTTTTAAGTATTTAGGAACAAGCCGTTATCGGCTATGTTCACCGACTAAAAATGGAAACCGATGCGGAACATCAGCGAGCCGAGGTTACGCTTGATGTTGTCGCCATTATCGAGAACGGCATAATTATCTTTGTATTTGATCTTATGGCTGCCGAACGAATAATAATGTATTCCGAGGCTGAAGCGCTTGTTGAAGTAGGTGCCCACGCCCACTTCCCAGGCCAACGACGTGGTGGGCTTGTATTTGAAATCACCAAGCACCGACGATTCCTTATGTATGAACAGGAAATCGGGGCCTAAGCCAAACTCGGCGAAAGGAGTGAAGATGTCTGTAATCTCATAGCGATAACCCACTCCGAAGAAAACAGGAACGTTGACATAGAACGGCTTGCTGTAGTCGCCAGCATCATAAGCATCGCGGAGGTCCGACTTCACGCGGTTCCAGAAGAACTCAACACCGGCGAAAGGAGACACCTCGCCGAAGCCAATGTCGAAACGGTAGGCAATTCTTGCACCGGCACCAAAGCCAAAGCCTGCTGCCTTTCCCATATTGGTCTTGTACATTGGAATGTTGTCAACACTCTTGCCGAAATCACCAACCGGGATGTTGAAACTGGGAATGAAGAACGAAGTCTCCAAATGCGAATACTGTGCTTTTGCGCCAAAACCGGCGACAACGAAAACAGCCAAAAGGCATAAACTCTTGATTGTACTTATCTTACGCATAATTATTTTTATTTATTCAAAACGCAAAAATACATATTTTTTAAGAAATAAAAGTTAAAAGTTGAAACTTCTCATCATTATTCCCACTTAATCACCTTTTTTAGTGTATTTTTGCAGCGCAAAATAGTCAATAAAAATAAAAAATAAAACCTTGAAAACAAAAAAATTATCTCTCTCGTTGCTTCTTTTTGCAACCCTTGTTTTAGGGCATCGCGTCAATGCCCAGGTGGTTTTTTCGCCCGTATTCTCCCAAATCCGCCTCGAGGCCCGCGCCGATTTCGACTATTATCATGTCGACGAAGACAACGCCATCTCCGACCCCTTCGGCTTCCACGGCAAGTATTTCAACTTCGTCGTTGGCGGCGACCTTAACGACAAATTCAGCTACTTCTTCCGCCAGCGCATCATAGCACAAAGCGGCTCGGTGTCGTTCTTCGACAACACCGACTTCCTGTGGCTCACCTACCATCCCAACAAAAACTGGATGTTCCGTCTCGGCAAGGACGCTCTGGCCGTGGGTGGCTTCGAATACGATGCCGCACCTATCGACGTGCTTTTCAGCACCAACTATTGGGACAACTTCTACTGCTTCCAGCTGGGCGGTGCTACGGCCTTCATGAGCAACGACGGCAACCACACGCTGCTAGCACAAGTCGCCAACTCGCCCTACGTGCACTACGGCGCCGCAGGCCTGGGCTTCCCCGCCGGCCAGGAATGGCGCAGCGGCCTGATGGCCTACAGCCTTTTCTGGTCGGGCAAAATGGGCCATTTCAACACCCTCTACTCCGTCAACCTCTTCGAACGCCCCGACCACGACTACATGAACTACATAGCCCTCGGCAACAAGCTTATCTACGACCGCTGGGACCTCTACATCGACCTTATCCACCATGCTTTGGCCACCGACGACTGGGGCAAGAACTTCGCCGCCATTGCCTGCTTCAACTTCCACCTCACCAAGGATTTCAACATCTACGGCAAGGCCTCCTACGAGCAGAACCTCTCCGATGTTGACTTCGCCGACCCCTCCACACCCCTCGACTGCCTCATTGGCGCGGGACAACGCATAGCCAAGTATGGCATAGGCTTCGAATACAACCCCTCGTTCTGCAAGGATGTGCGCCTCCACGGCGTGCTTTCCTACAACGACTTCAGCACCGAGGATGCCAACGCCAACCAACTCTCTTTCAAACACCAACTTAGTGCCAACATCGGCATTACATGGCACATGAACATCCACCGTATGTTCATGGAACGCGGTATGTAGTGAATAGTGATTGGTGATTGATGAAGAGCGGAAAGGAAGATATTATACAATTTATTGATTAATAGTCAACAATTATATTAATAAACAGTTCAACAATTCAACACAGTAGCTTAATGGACAATTCCGAAAAAAATAACACGCAAGGCAATAAACATCACAGCCTCCTTTCTGTGCTGAACCCCTTCGAGGTGTTCCGCCACCACGAAACCACCGAAAAAAAACATAACGGCGAGCGCAAGCCAAGCCGTTTCAAGTTCACCACCCTGCGAAGCTTCGAAGCTCTCATCTTCCTCGTATGCTTCTTCGCCTTCTTCGGCTTCCTGGCCTACAAGATGACGCTGCCCAACATGCTCAACACCTTCATGCAAACGGCCTATCACCTGCTGCTCGAGACAGTGTTCTATATCATGGCAATCTGTGTGCTTATGGGGGCCATCTCCAAACTGCTGACCGAGTTTGGGGTGGTTCGTTTGATGGAGAACATCTTGCGGCCTCTGATGAAACCCCTCTTCAACCTGCCCGGTGTGGCTGCCCTGGGCGCCGTGATGACGTTCCTCAGCGACAACCCCGCCATCATCTCGCTGGCCAAGGACAACAACTTCGCTCGCTATTTCAAGAAATACCAGCTGGTGTCGCTCACCAATTTCGGCACGGCCTTCGGCATGGGTCTGGTGGTCGTGGCCTTCATGACCGGCAAGGGCTTCGGCAGCGGCGCCATGGTCGGTCTGGTGGGGGCCTTCATAGGCAGCATCATCAGCACTCGCCTCATGCAACGCTCCACGCTGAAGAGCTACCCGGAGCTCGACACGCCTGTGACCGAGGAAGAGGGAACCGAGCAGATGATCTCTTTCAAGACCGAGGGCTCTGTCTTCCAGCGTTTCCTCAACGCCATGCTCGACGGTGGGAAGAGCGGCGTGGGCATCGGCGTTGCCATCATCCCTGGCGTGCTATGCATCTCCACCATTGTCATGATGCTCACTTTCGGCCCTTCGGGAGCCAACGGCGAATACACTGGGTCAGCCTACGAGGGCGTCCCGGTCATCACATGGCTGGCCGACAAGATCAACTTCATCTTCTTTTGGCTCTTCGGCTTCGAGAACGGCGCATTGGTGTCGTTCCCCATCACCGCCCTGGGCGCCGTAGGCGCCGCCCTTGGCCTTGTACCCACTTTCATCGATGCCGGCATCATCAACAACAACGCCATTGCCGTTTTCACCGCCATGGGAATGTGCTGGAGCGGCTATCTCAGCACCCACACCGCCATGCTCGACAGTCTGGGCTACCGCAAGCTGATAGGCAAGGCCATCGGAGCACACACCATCGGAGGCCTCTGCGCCGGCATCGCCGCCCACTGGCTCTATGTGCTTCTGGCTATGGTGTTTTAGCAACACAGCTAAGCAAGTGAAAATGAAAGGGGATTGGCATTGGCTATTGAACGGTATCCCCTACGGGGATAGAACAACTTAATAATATACCTACAACAACTTAATAATATACACACAACAACGCATTTCGCAGAAAGCGAAATCCGCCTAAAAAAACACAACACGATGTCGCCAATAGTTAGCATTATCATGGGCAGCACCAGCGACCTGCCGGTCATGGAGAAAGCCTGCCAATTCTTTGACGAGATGGAAATCCCGTTTGAAGTCAACGCCCTCTCGGCCCACCGCACCCCCGCCGAGGTCAGCTCCTTTGCCCGTGGCGCCGCCAGCCGAAGCATAAAAGTCATCATCGCCGGTGCCGGCATGGCTGCAGCCCTGCCCGGCGTCATTGCCGCCGAGACACCGCTGCCCGTCATCGGTGTACCCATCAAAGGCTCTGTCCTTGAAGGCCTCGACGCCACCTTCGCCATCATGCAGATGCCTCCGGGAATACCCGTGGCCACCGTGGCCATCAACGGCGCCCTGAATGCCGCCATCCTGGCCATGCAGATGCTCGCCCTCGCCGACGATGCCTTGATGCAGAAACTTGTGGACTACAAGTCAGGCCTCAAGAAAAAAATCGTCAAAGCCAACGAGGACCTCTCCAAACTGGAATACAAGTTCAAATGCTGAACCCTGCTTTGCGACATTTTACATGCTGAGCCTCCCCTCGTCCCTACCATGGTACACGTGGAGGCCTACTTCCTGGCGAGGGTACAGGCTGGCCAGGGGCTACTTAGCGTCGGGGAACGCGAAGAGGTTGAGACCTATGCCACCGTAGATGGCACGGCGAGTGACAATGGCGTAGAACTCCACCTTCCAGAACGGCTGCACGAAAACTCCCAGTCCGTAGTTGAAGTAATGGTTACGCTCCTCGACAATATAGTCATGATAGATGCGGCTGGTTTCGCCGTCGGTCTCGATATTCACCGACGAGAAGTCCGTAACGCCATGGTTGGCTTGCGAATAGCCTATAATAGGAGCGATACGTAGCCAGGGCAGCACAGGAATCTGATAGCCTATATTCAAAGCCCATGACGACGAGTCGGGCATATCGTAATCGTGCACGTGTTTGTCGAACTCGTACTCGGGCGTCACCCTAAAGAAATCGCCATAAAAGCCGAAAACGGAAAAGCCTATGCCGAAGCCCCAGTTGCTGTAGTCAGTACCCAACGCATTTTTCCCGACGGCAAAACCCATCGTTGCATGCTCATTGTTGGTCGAGAAATCAAACCATTGTGCCTTGGAAATGGACACAACAGCCAAAAAAAGAATAACGGTAATGATTTTTTTCATAATGCATAATATTGAATAACAATTATCAATTTATTTCATAATCAACCATATAAGCATACATAGCCTCGACACAAGGTTTGTGCAAAAATACAAAACATTTGTATTTCTGCAAAATATGCAACAAAAAACACAATAATAATGCTCGGCGAACGTTTAGTAGCTATCTCTAAGAGATGTTATAATCAACCATAACCAGCAACGAACTAACGCCATAAAACATGATAACCATAGGCATAACAGGTACTCTCGGAGCCGGCAAAGGCACCATCGTGGACTATCTGATCAAGAATCGCGGATTTGTGCACTATTCGGTGCGTGCCTTCATCACCGAGGAGATAAAACGCCGCGGCCTGGAAGTGAACCGCGACACCATGACACTGGTGGGCAACGACCTGCGGGCGCAGCACACGCCGTCGTGGATTGTTGAGCAGCTTTACGAGCAGGCCTCCGTGTCGGGCTGCAACTGCATCATCGAGAGCGTCCGCACCCCCGGCGAGGTCAATGCCTTGCGCGGCAAGCCCAATTTCTACCTCTTCGCCGTCGATGCCGACCCTCGGGTGCGGTACGAACGCGCCGTGCTCCGCGGCAGCGAGACCGACCATATCGACTACCAAACCTTCCTGTCCAACGAGCAACGCGAGATGGACAACGCCGACCCCAACAAGCAGAACCTGAAATACTGTATCGACAACGCCGACTTCCGCTTCGACAACGGTGGCACCATCGAGGAGCTTAACGCCCAGGTGGAGCAGGTACTCGCCAAAATCCTCTACCGCCGCCCCTCATGGGACGAATACTTCATGGAACTTGCCGACACCGCCGCCAAACGCGCTACCTGCGACCGAGGCCGCTCGGGATGCGTCATCGTCAAGGACCGCCAGTTGCTCGTCACCGGCTACGTGGGCTCCCCAGCCGGCCTGCCACACTGCGACGAGGTGGGACACCTCTTCCACAAGACCATCAACCCCGACGGCACCATCACCAACCACTGTGTACGCACCGTCCACGCCGAGCAGAACGCCATCTGCCAGGCAGCACGCCGCGGCATAGCCCTTGACGGCGCCACACTCTACTGCCGCATGACACCCTGCCGCACCTGCGCCATGCTCATCATCAACTGCGGCATCAAACGCGTGGTGTGCGAATACAAGTACCACGCCGGACAGGAAAGCGAGCAACTGTTCCGCCAAGCCGGCATCCAGCTCGACTTCTTCCACGACGAAGTGGTGCAATACGCCAACCAATGACACCGGAGCTCTTCGCATTCCGCGAAACGCGGCACGCAGGCGACACCGCCTGCGACGTTCTTTTCACTGAGTACAGAAAGCTTCTTGTGTGAAGCCCTTTGAAAATTTTATTTTCGCAGAATGCGAAAAGCTCCCTTTTATTTTGTATCTTTGCACTTTGATTGTTAGAGAATAAAATTCATTTTAACCTTTTAAAACAATGAAAAAGATTATATTGCCCATCATCGCCGCAGTCTTGCTTTTCGCCGGATGTCGCGAAAAAGCTCACATCGTAACCAACTACTACACCGTCAGTGCCGACCAATGGTATGCCACTCCCGACGACAGCCAGAACCCCGACTACATCTACTCT
The DNA here is from genome assembly GCA_017446745.1 of Bacteroidales bacterium. GTDB lineage: Bacteria > Bacteroidota > Bacteroidia > Bacteroidales > P3 > Colimorpha. Next base: position 13,574 of record JAFSQF010000114.1, on the reverse strand, counting down.
TCATGGTACAATGTCGACATCACCCCCGAGGTCATCAACGAGGGCGTTGTGCTTGCCTATTTCATCGACGAGGACGGCCGCGACAACCTCCTGCCCTACACCATCTACCACATGGACGACAACGGCATACCCTACCAGGAACGCATTGAATACGACGTGGAATTCAACCAGCACGAAGGCTGCGGCATGATAACCTTCAAAATGAAAGCCACCGACTTCCAAATCCTGCAAACCCTTACCAATATGGGCGATATGCTATTTAAAGTCAGCGTCATAAGCAATTATTAAAAAAACACGATGAAACACCTGAAGACATACCTGTTGCTGCTGTTGCCGATGCTGCTCCTCGCGTGCCAGCATCGCGAGATTGCCTACCTTTCCAACGCCCCACGCGACAGCGTGCAGGATATCGTTCAGCACTACGACGCCACCCTCCTGCCCGGCGACATCATCTACATCTACGTGTCGAGCCAGACACCAGAAAGCGTGTTCCCCTTCAATCAGGAAACCCACATATATATCACCGAACGCAACGGCTTGACAGACAACGAAGTATCGAGCAGTTCATCGTCAGATATAGACCGCTTTCTGCGTGGCGAACATAACAAGATTGTCCAAAATGCCTCAGGGTATCTGATAAACGAAAAGGGCGAAATACAATTCCCTGTTTTAGGCAATATGCACGTGGCCGGAATGACGCAGGACAGCCTGAAGAGCTATATCGAGAACGAATTGAAAACCAAAGGCTACGTCAACGACCCCGTTGTCACCACACGCCTTCTTAATTTCCGCGTCACCGTTGTGGGCGAAGTGCTCTTCCCTCATCAAATCCTCGTCAACGGTACCCGCATAACCATTTTCGAAGCCCTTGCACAATGCGGCGACATGACCGACTATGGCATTCGCGACAGCGTCGTCGTGGTGCGCACCGAAGCAGGCAAGCAGGTGATAGGCGTCATCGACCTGACAAGCAAAGAAGCCCTCAATTCGCCCTACTACTATCTCCACAACAACGACTTGGTCTATATTGAACCCAACAAACTGAAAAAGAAACTATCGGACAACAACGAAGACATTCCCCGCTACATAAGCATGGGCGTCTCGGTAGCAAACATCGTCAATTCATTCTACCGACGCATCGTCCTTAAAGCTGGGAGGAGGTAGAAAGACCATTGATGCGCCGCCTCACTTTCCGATGCAGAATGTAAAATCTGCAAATGAAGCTGCCGTCAAAAATAAAATATACAAATATCTGCAAAGACGTTTTTCCAGTTCTTTGTATATTCACATTCGTTAACACGTATTTTTGCAGATTCTTGCAATCGCTGAAAATGGTGTGAAGAGTAACCTCCAATTTTAGCTTCTTTAGGTACATTTATCTTTGCAGTTCTTTGTATATCTTTGTAATCTGACGAAAAAACGGAGTTTTTTTAAGCTCAAAATCGTGTTGTTAAAAAGTGTTGGTTCTCATTTGTCTTAGCCTATAATGTGTTATTCCTTTTCTTCTAATCTTTGATCTTGACCATTCGGCATGACATTAATAGTAGTCGGAAGATAAATGGTTTAGTTTAGGTTATAGTTATTTAATATGGGATTAAACTAAACCAAGCCCAGAAATTGATTCGGACTATCGCCCTTTTTTATTTTGATGGCAATTGTATCTCTGCTTATAGTTTTTGCACGTTTTTTACTCCCAAATTCACTAAAAACGCGAATTTGAGAATAAATTTCTATAAAAATCGCCGTTATTTGAAGAAAATATTTGGTTGAACAAAATAAAAAAGCTATATTTGCAACAAATTTATGCTGGTATTCATAAAATAAACGAAGATGGCTACAAAAATACAGCAAATATTAGAGACGGCGCCCCATGAATCGGTCTTGTTCGGTTCGTGGCTTTCAAGTCATGGATTGGATGCTCGTGGTCAGTATGCTTATATGAAAAGCGGATGGCTTGACCGTATATCGAAGGGGGTTTATAAGATACATGGAACAGAACCAAGTCTATTTGCTGCTATATCGTCATATAACACGCAACTTAGCAAGAGTTGCAATGTAGGTGCATATACGGCATTGGAACTTCGAGGATACTCCCATTACCTGTCAATGGGGAAGCCTAAGGCTTATTTGTTTACAGACAAAAGCAATAAGTTACCTTTGTGGTTATTAAAAGAGGAGTGGGATATGACGATAAAATACATGACTACCTCTTTCTTGGGTGATGAACTGTTGGGTGTAGAAACTATGACTATCAATCAGCATGATTTGCTAGTGTCATCTCCAGAGCGTGCCATATTGGAGTGTCTGAACTTGCCGGATGCCTCTTCTTCTTTGCTCGATATCTATTATATCATGGAGGGTTTGACATCATTGCGTCCCAAATTGGTTCAGACATTGTTGGAGGCTTGCACGTCCCAGAAAGTGAAACGACTGTTCCTCTATATGGCAGAAAAGGCTGGCCACTCCTGGTATAAGGCTTTGAAACTGGAGAATGTCAATCTTGGAACATCCAGGTTTATGATCACGCCAACAGGAAAGTACATCAATAAGTATAATATGACAATATCGAAAGAACTTGCAGAATATGAATGATATAAGATCAAGTGTTTATGCGCAGAAAGTAGAGTTGCTACTCCGTCTCATTCCGATTGTGATGGAAGAGGAGGTGTTTGCCATACATGGTGGCACCGCCATCAATTTGTTCTTGAAGGACTTGCCACGTTATTCTGTAGATATTGATTTGACCTATATCCCATTGGCTGACCGTCAGACAAGTTTGGATGACATCAGTTCGCATCTGAAAGCCATTGCAGAAAAGGCAAAGAAAGCATTCAAAGAAATGCACATTGTGCCCAACTTCAGTACTAGCAAACTGCTGTGTGAGTACCGAGGCAAACAGGTGAAAATAGAGGTAAATCAAACCAAAAGAGGTATCGTGGGAGGCGATGTTCAAACTATATCATTGAGTGAGAAGGCACAGGAAGAGTTTTCTCTCTTTTGTGAGGCAAATGTTGTGCCCCTAACTCAATTATATGGGGGCAAGATTGCAGCAGCACTCTCTCGTCAGCATCCTCGTGATCTGTTTGATGTGAAGTATATGGATATACCATTGAGTGAATGCCGAGAGGGACTTATCTTCTGTTTACTTGGTAGCGATAGACCCATCCATGAATCATTTGCTCCACGCCTGATTGACCAGCGAGAGGCAATGGAAAACCAGTTCGCAGGCATGACTGATATTCCTTTTACATACGAGGAGTTTGAAGTAACTCGTGCAAAACTCATTAATGATGTAAAGTCGTTGATAACAGAAGTGGATAAAAAGTTCCTGATTAGTTTCGAATCAGGTCAGCCCGAATGGGATGGATATGAATTTAAGTACTTTAAAGACTATCCATCAGTACAATGGAAGCTCCTCAATCTGAGGAAATTAGCTAAGCAGAATCCGAAGAAGTTGCAAGAGGAAGTGGATGAACTGAGGAAAACATTAAAGTAAAAAACATGTACATGTTATTAAAATAGATATAGTATGAGGAAAATAATTTCACAATTACACACCAATAAAGATGGAATCGTGTGTAAAGACAAAACAGGAAAAGAGCATGTCGTTTTCAAAAAACAAGGAGATTTGGATGGAGCGTGTGCAACTTATTGTGTTATAATGAATCTTCTTATACTCCAGTTGATAAAAGATAAAGATACAAGAGTATATGAGGAGTCTGGAGACAGAGCAACAAGGAAATTAATCAAGACTTTCATGATGGATTATGGTATGCATATTAATGGGCAGTCATATTACAAGATTAAGAAAATGTTGAAAGAAAGTTTCAATAAAGTTGAATGTGTACACTATAATAGTAACGGTAATCGTTCCTTGGATTATATAGAGAAAACCATTGTTGAAGACAAGCCAATAATTATATCGGTGTCTCAAAAGAAGTGGGCTCATGCTTTATTGGCAGTAGGCTTTGAAAAGGAAAACAATGTGATATCTAAGATCTTTTGTCTTGATCCGAGTGGCGTGTCATGCTGTAACAAACGATGGAATATGGAGATTGAAGTAAAGAATAGTAAGCTGGACCACCGTCAACCAACAATCATCTATGATGGTAGATATGTTTCTCTTGATGATGTCCTCATAATTACAGAAAAAGCGGATTCATAATTCATTTTCATGAGAATATCGGGAAAAGAATTCGTTTTTGTAAATAACCTAAAGCATGAATACTATACAGTTCCGACAACTAATGACTTTAAATGCCACCATGAATACGACTGACATTGAAGAGCGTTTTGAAAAAATAGCAAAGATGCTGTTTGAAAGTTTTGCTATCCAAAAGGGTGAGAAGAAGTATCTTTTTAAGGAGATTGAATTTTACTTCTACAATAAGAATCATCGCGATATTATCACTCATCCACGTGTGTCCAAACCTTTATGTTGGTATGTTAATGACTTTGGAGGTATAGATCTTAATTTCGAGAGTAAGATTAAGTTTGAAAACCGACTTAATAGTAAAGGGAAGAATGTCAAGAAGTATGTACTGGATGAAAGTGCATATTTTGGGGGTGTCTTAATTCGCCAGTTGAAAGAAGTAGAAAGCGGCGAGATTCTGAAAGGTCCATTGGCTTGCGCTGAATTGTTTAGATGTTATGATGCAACTGGTGTTGACCATGATTTTCCTGTTCTTGTAGAGCATGATAATGGTATGATGGGCTATATCCGTGAACCTCGTGTCAATTTATTGAGTCCAAAACAGAACGAAGTGGGTAAGGTAAACAATATCCTTTACCAATATCATGACAATGTACAACCTTCCAAAGATTCTTTATACCAAGATTTCATAAACTTCAAAGATAAACTTTATGGATATGAAAACCGATAGCTTGCTTCACGATAAAGACACAAACATTGTCTTTTTCTCCCCGTGGCTAAAAGACAAGAAAGAGGGGCATCCTGAGTTTTATCAGTCTCTGAAGAATCTGCTTAATGAAATGGGAATTGAGTTCAAGGAACTGAAATCAACAAATGATTATTGGGCACGCGACTATATGCCTATTCAATTGGGCGAAAATGAGTTCTTGAAATATCGCTATTATCCCGATTATCTTGTGAATAGCAAGAATAAAAAAGATATTGAGACAATTACTGATGCTACCAAAGTGTTACATGGTATGGGAATAAGTTGCCGTTCTACCAATTTGGTCATAGATGGTGGTAATATGGTGCCCTGCGGTCCATATATCGTGATGACAGATAAGGTGTTTTCAGAAAACAGAAAAAAGAAAGATGATGCAGACTTTAAGGCTTTATTGGAATCAGAACTTGGTCATCCTGTTGTCATTATTCCATGGACTCCACATGAAGACGATGTATATGGACATTCTGATGGTTTCATCAAATGGTGTGGTGATAATCGAATACTGATGGGCAATCATGGTGATTGCTATCCTGAAGAAGCTGCATCCATCCGTCGGATTCTTGAAAGTTATGGCTTTGAAGTTACAGAAATGCTCTTCAAAGATAAAGTGTCTTTGCCTTATGATCTCAACTGGGCTTATATCAACTTCCTTCAGGTTGGTAAAAACATCATAATGCCTATATTCGATATTCCAGAAGATGCAATAGCCCAACAATACATTCAAGAAGCATTCCCCGATTGCTGTATCCGTCAAATTGAAATGGAAGATATTGCAAAAGAAGGTGGCGCTTTACATTGTTTAAGTTGGAATGTATACCTTCCAAAATCTCATGTGAAAACGTAAATCACCACCTATGAGATATTTTTGTTCCTCGGCAATTTTCGGTTATCTCGGGGGACAGATGGGGGACAAAACGGGCGAAAAACTGCAAATATCGAAGTTAAAAGTCAAAAATCTGCAAAAGTGGGCTCAATTCTTAATACTTGAAATTAAATAATTTACGAGCTTTATTTGCAGTTATTATGTTTTTCTTTGCAAAAAAACACTTTCCCACGCAAAATCTACTTTCCGATGCAGAAACGGCTGAAAATGGAGGTGAGGACCTCCTCGGAGGTTATCTTGCCAGTGATGGTGCCCAGATGATAGAGCGCATCACGAATGTCGACCGTCAGCAAGTCGGGCGTCACACCGGCATCCAAACCTTTATCCACTTCGCCTAAGGCCTCGAGCACATGGTGCATGGCCTCCAGGTGGCGCACGTTGGTGAGCATCACCCCGTCGCCCTCGGGCAGGCGGGATTCTACCTCTCGCAACACCTTGCTTCGCAATTCCTGTATTCCTCTTCCCTCTTTTGCCGACACCATCAGCCCACCAGCAATGTCGGCATTCACCAAGTCGCTTTTATTGTATACCGTAACGACAATCTTGTCGTTCAACAGATTATTGTGGCTTTTCGCATCACTGGAGAATAAAGGAGCATCCTTGTCTGGCCTCGAAGCGTCGACAACAAGGATGATGACCTTGGCCATCTCGGCGGCTTTCAGCGACCGTTGAATGCCCTGCTGCTCGACATCGTCGCTGCTCTCGTGCAGTCCGGCAGTGTCGATAAAACGGAAGAGGATGCCACCAATAGTCATGGTCTCCTCTATGGTGTCGCGTGTGGTGCCGGCCACAGAGCTCACTATGGCCCTGTCGTCGTTGAGCAAGGCATTGAGCAGCGACGACTTGCCCACATTGGGGGCACCTATGATGGCCACGGGGATGCCATGTTTCAGCGCGTTCCCCATGGCGAAGCTGTCCACCAGCCCCTGCACCTTTGCCCTGAGGCCTGCCACCATATCCCTGATATTCTGCCGGCTGGCAAACTCCAAGTCCTCTTCGGTGAAGTCAAGCTCCAACTCAAGCAGGGCAGCCATATCAATGAACTGCTGGCGCAGCACCTCGAGTTCGGCGGCATAGCCGCCGCGCAACTGGCTTACCGCCAACTGGTGCGCCACCTCGGTGCGCGAATCGATAAGGTCGGCCACCGCCTCGGCCTGCGAGAGGTTCAGTTTGCCATTCATGAAAGCGCGCATCGTAAACTCGCCGGGCTCTGCCAGCCGCGCACCTTCCCGGCATAGCACCATGAGCACCCGCTGCTGCACATAGACTGAGCCGTGGCACGAGAGCTCCACGACGTCATCGCCAGTGAACGAGCGGGGTGCAGCAAAAAAAAGAGCCACCACGTCGTCAACAAAAGCATCGCCATCAAACAACTGTGCATGACATGCCTTATGGTCTGTCAGTCTCACCGGTTTTCCTGAAAGCGACCGTAAAAGGTGCTGTGCTATCTCCTGCGACCGGGACCCCGAGAGGCGTACAACAGCAATACCGCCAACACCTGGCGGAGTACTTACAGCACAAATGGTATCAGTCTGTTTCATCTCTTATAAGCATCGCCGAACAGCTGTGTCATCTCGTCGTCGAGCAACCCAAGGTCGGCCTTAATCTTGTACATGTTGGGATAGTTGAGCATCAGCAGCAGCACCATCAGCAGCAGCAGCATAATCAGTGTGTTCTCGTTGAGGAGGACAATCACGGCAGCCACTACAAGAACCACGACGAGCGTGCCAAGATAGACGCCGCGGACGATGCCTGAGTAATGCGACAGGCGGTCGTCGATGGCGTCGAGCTGGCGCACCTGTGGCAGGCTGCGACGCAGCGTGAAAAGCACCACGGCGACATCACCCACGGCAAGCACAAGGGCTACGGCAAGGAAAAGCTTATGGGTGTATTCATTGGCCACAATGTCGAATTTCCACATCGGGCGCGTGAAATGCGCCACAACGGCGAGCCCCACAAGCAGCAGGCTGCCATAAAAGCCGACATTGGCGGCACGACGTATAGTTTTAATATGTTTATTCATTAATTAATGTATGTTGAAAGTTATCACAAAATAATTGCCATCCAGGAGTGCCATCCTGCAGTAAAGTAAACGTCCTTATCTGGTACGCGGGCGTCCTCGCCTGCGGTCATCTTAAATATACCTTGCCGTGTACGACTCCTTGCATTTCTTCAGCTTTTCGGGAGTGCCGGCAAAGACCACATTGCCACCCTCGTTGCCGCCCTCGGGACCCATGTCTATCACCCAGTCGGCCTGCCTGATGATATCGGTGTGATGCTCTATAACCACTATAGTATGGCCATTCTCCACCAACGTGTTGAACGAGGCGAGCAACTTGCGGATGTCGTGGAAGTGCAGTCCCGTGGAAGGTTCGTCGAAGATGAACAGCAAAGGCTTGACGTTCTCGCCTTTGATCAGGAACGAGGCCAGTTTGATGCGCTGTGCTTCGCCGCCGCTGAGCGAGCTGGAACTCTGTCCCAGCTTCAGGTATCCAAGGCCCACATCCTGTAGCGGCTGCAGACGCGCCGAAATGGAGCGGCAGGCATTCTTGTAGGGCTGCTCGGCCTCGTCGGGAGCGAAGAAATCCAGGGCCTGGTCGACGGTCATGTCAAGCACCTCGCTGATATTCTTCCCTCTGTAGAGAACCTCAAGGGTCTCCGACTGGAACCGTGTTCCGTGGCACTCGTCGCAGAGCAGGTGCACATCGGCCATGAATTGCATACCTATAGTCACATAGCCCTCGCCTTGGCAGGCCTCACAACGCCCGCCCTCCACATTGAACGAGAAGTAGCCGGCCTTGTAGCCACGTGTCTTGGCCAGAGGCTGCAAGGCGTAGAGCTGACGTATCTCGTCGTAGGCCTTGAGGTAGGTGGCGGGGTTGCTGCGCGTGGAGCGTCCGATGGGGTTCTGGTCCACCAGCTCCACGCCGCTGATGCGGTGGAGGTCGCCCTCTACAGCGCGGCAATGGCCCACATAATCGGGGCTGCCGTCGAAACGGCGTCGGAGGATATCGTAGAGCACATGCTTCACCAGGCTTGTCTTGCCCGAGCCCGACACGCCGGTCACCACGGTGAGCACCCCCAGCGGGAAGTCGACGTCGACGTGCTTCAGGTTGTTGCACCAGGCCCCACGAAGACCAATCTTGTCGCGCCATGGGCGTCGCGTCTTGGGCGTCGCGATGGCAAGCATGCCCAGCAGGTACTGCGCGGTGTAGGAATTCTTTATATCGTATTTTGAGTTTTGGATGCTGTCGTTGCTGATGCCGTGACCGTCATTGGCCAGCTCCATCACCACCTCGCCACCCAGCCGACCGGCCCCGGGACCGATGTCGATTATATAGTCGGCGGCACGCATAATCTCCTCGTCGTGCTCCACCACTATCACCGTGTTTCCCAAGTCGCGCAGGCTTTTGAGCACGGCAATAAGCTGCTCGGTGTCGCGAGGATGCAGCCCTATAGAGGGCTCGTCGAGGATATACATGGAGCCCACGAGCGAACTGCCCAGCGAGGTGGCCAGATTGATGCGCTGGCTCTCTCCGCCACTGAGGGTGTTGCTCAACCGGCTCAGCGTAAGGTAGCCCAAACCGACCTCAAGCAGATAGCCCACACGGCTGGTAAGTTCTTTGCGGATGCGCTGCGTCAACTGCATCTCGTAGTCGGTCAGGGCCATGGTGTCAAGGAAACGGGCCAATTCTTTGACGGGCATATCGGTGAGCTCGGTGATGGACTTGCCGCACACCTTCACATATTGTGCATCGCTACGCAGCCGCGAACCCTTGCAGTCGGGGCAAGTGGTCTTGCCACGGTAGCGCGACAGCATCACACGGTACTGTATCTTATAGCTTTGGCTCTCCACCCATTCAAAGAATGCGTTTATGGAGGGGAAGCCTACGGGCACGCCACTGGGAGTGAACTGCAGGGCCTTTCCGGTGCCTTTCCACAGCAGGTCGCGCTGCTTGTCGGTGAGGTCGCAATAGGGGGTATGAATCGGGAAATCGTATTTCGCCGACTGTCGGATAAGGAAATTCTTCCATTCCGACATTTTCTCGCCTTTCCAGCACACCACGGCATCCTCGTAGATGGAGAGCTGCTTGTTGGGCACCACCAGGTTTTCGTCGATACCAATTACGTTGCCATAGCCCTGGCAGCGCGGACAGGCCCCATAGGGGTTGTTGAAACTGAAGAAGTTGGGGTTGGGTTTCTCAAACTGTATGCCGTCGGCTTCGAAGCGGTTGGAGAAGTCGTGCCGGACGTGCGTGCCGTCGGCGGACTGCACCAGGATGGAGCAGGCCCCACGGCCCTCGAAGAAGGCCGTCTGGACCGATTCGGAGATGCGCGCCATCTGGTCGTCGTCGGCATGACGCACGGCAATACGGTCGACGAGCAGCATGGGGTCGGAATAGTGTTCTCCGTCGTTGCATACCGGCAGGAAGTCGTCGATGCGCAACACCGTCCCGCCTATTGACACCCGCAGGAAGCCCTCTTGCTGAAGGATTTGAAGCTGCGCCTTGAGCGGTCGTTCGGCGGTGACCTCAAGAGGTGAGAGCAGCATTACCTTTTCGCCTTCGGGGAGGGTATAGATGAAGTCGACCACATCGGTGACGCTGTGGCGTTTCACCTCGACGCCCGACACCGGTGAGAAGGTGCGTCCGATGCGGGCATATAAGAGTTTCAGATACTCGTAGATCTCGGTGGATGTCCCCACCGTGGAACGGGGGTTGGAGGTGTTCACCTTCTGCTCTATGGCTATGGCCGGGGCTATGCCGAGGATATAGTCGACGTCGGGTTTGCTCATGCGTCCCATAAACTGGCGCGCATAGCTGCTGAGGCTCTCCACGTAGCGACGCTGCCCCTCGGCATAAAGGGTGTCGAAAGCCAGCGACGACTTGCCGCTGCCACTCAGCCCGGTGATGACCACCAACTTGTTGCGCGGAATACGGACATCAATGTTCTTAAGGTTGTTGACGCGTGCGCCTTTTATGACTATATATTTTTCTTCGTCCTGATTCATTTAACTCAACTGATTTTTCTGGCTCCGTCGCCTATTTCAACGGGGATTATTTTGCACTCGATGCCAAATTTTTGCCGGTATTCTCGTTGTGCCGCTTCAACAAAGCGGCCCACCAAATCATCTCTCAACAGGTTGATGGTGCATCCGCCAAAGCCGCCACCCATCATGCGGCTTCCGGCAACGCCGCAACGCTTTGCCAAGTCCACCAGGAAGTCCAGCTCCGGACAGCTGACCTCATAGTCGTACGACAATCCTTGGTGGGTCAGGTACATCTGCTGGCCCACAGCGTCGTAGTCGTCGCGTACCAAAGCGTCGCTGACGGCCTTCACCCTGTCGGCCTCGCCCAGCACATAGCGCGCACGGCGATAGTCGGCATCGGAGAGATGCGGTGCCAGCTCGTCGAGTTTCTGCCATGTGCAGTCCCTAAGGGTCTCTACGCCCGCCAGCCGTGCCACTCGCTCGCAGCTCTCGCGGCGCTCGTTGTAGGGCGAGCCCACCAACTCGTGCTTCACACAGCTATTGACCAGCAGCAAGCTGTAGCCTTCCGGATGCCACGGGAAATATTGGAACAGGCCGCTGCGGCAGTCAAGCCGCATCAGGTGCCCGGCACGACCGTGGATGGAGGCGAACTGGTCCATGATGCCGCACTTCACGCCCACATAGCAGTGCTCTGTTGCCTGTCCTACGCGCGCCAAAGTCATGCCGTCGATACGCTCGGCGGCGAAGACATCGTTCAGTGCGAAGGCAATACAGCTCTCCAGGGCTGCCGACGAGCTCATGCCGGCTCCGAGAGGCACGTCGCCGCCATAAACCACATCAAAGCCACCGACAGCCACACCAAGCTTCATCATCTCGCGCACCACACCATAGAGGTAGCGGAACGTGAGATGCTCCGGCCCTTTGTCGTCGTCGACAGAGAACGAGCCCTCAAGGTCAAGGTCCTTGGCGTAAGCGTTGACGCGGCGCGACCCATTGGGGGCCACAACGGCGACGATTGCCTGGCTGACGGCACCGGGGAAGACGAAGCCGCCATTATAGTCGGTATGCTCGCCGATGAGGTTGATGCGGCCCGGAGCGGCATAGGCCACGCCCTCTTTCCCGAAACGGCAACGGAAATGCTCCTTTAGTATTTTTGAATCTGTCATTGCTGAGTATAAGTCTATAAAATCAACATATCGCTTATGCTGAACCGGAAGATGGTGGTGCTGTCGAACGCTTTGTCGGGCGTGATGATGCCTGGCGATTCGGGCCACTGGTGGTTCGGGGAATCGGGATAGTGCTGGGTCTCGAGACAAAGACCGTATTGATAATCATAGGTCGTCCCATATTTCCCGACAACGCCGTCCAGGAAATTGCCGGTATAAAGCTGGATGCCCGGCTGGTCGGTGAAGACCTCCAGGGCAATGCTGCGGAATGGGCAGTCCACGCGTGCCACGGGGCGCGAAAGGTCGCCGGGATGGTTCAGTACGTAGCAAAGGTCGAAGCCGCCAGCCTGCTTAAGCTGTGGGTGAGAATCGATGTTGCGGTCGGTAATCATCACGGGGTTTCGCAAGTCCATGGGGGTGCCGTCGAGTGGAGTGGGGTCGCCCGTCGGGATCATACGGCTGTCGACAGGCAGGTAACGGTCGGCATCGATGTATACGACGTGGTTGTAGACTGAAGTATCGCCGTCCACGCCGTTCAGGTTGAAGTAGGTGTGGTTGGTGACGTTGAATGCCGTGGCCTTGTCGGTCGTGGCGTGATAGTCTATGCGCAGGGCATTGTAGTCGCTGAGTGTATACGTAACCGTAAGCCGCACATTGCCCGGGAAACCGCTGTCGCCATCGGGGCTCATCAGGCACATCACAATGCGGGTTGGCGAGGCCTCTACGACATCATAGATGGCATATTGCCACCCCTCGGGACCCCCGTGCAGGCAGTTGGTGCCATCGTTCTGCGGCAACTGATAGCTCCGACCATCGATACTGAACCGGCCGCCGGCGATGCGGTTAGCATAGCGCCCCACAACGGCGCCGAAGTCCGACCGGTGGTTCGCGGGCAGATAGTCGTCGACATTATCAAAGCCCAGCACCACATCACGTTCAATACCAAAGATGTCCACAAAAAAGACAGACACTATACGGGCACCCAGATTGGATATCACTACCCTCATGCCCTGGCTATTCATCAGCTCATAGAGAGCCGGTTTCATATTGTTTTTTTCCATGGCATGATAAACGCACAAAAGGGGATTTTTATTGCAACGTCAGTAAAATATATTTCCACATTGTTCCCACCAATAATACATCGTGACAATCTCCATGCCAGCAAGGTCTGCGTCTCGAAAAGAAAGTTACACCTTCGCATTCTGCGAATGTCTCCTTGGGGAATCCCGACCGTAGGAGGCGAAGCTTCCCAGCTTCGCCAATAAAGCTACACCTTCGCAGAATGCGAAAGGTTCCTTGGGGAATCCCGACTGTAGGAGGCGAAGCTTCCCAGCTTCGCCAATGCGACGTGGTACGCGGGCGTCCCCGCCTGCGACAACTGGGTGTCTACCGCATTCTGCTGTCGTATTTGTAACCAGTCCAATTACGCCACGACATCAACTATCTCCCTCTCAAAAACCCCGTAGGGGTTCCCGTTCAATAGCTCCAGCCCAAACCTCTCCCCCATAAAACCCCGTAGGGGTTCCCGTTCAATAGCTCCAGCCCAATCCTCACCCTCAAACCCCGTAGGGGTTCCCGTTCAATAGCTTCAGCCAACCCCCCCCCCTCAAACCCCG
>JAFSQF010000016.1 GCA_017446745.1 Bacteroidales bacterium | reverse complement strand
TCGTTTATCATGTCAAAATTTATCAATCCATTCACCGACGTAGGCTTTAAACGAATCTTCGGCCAAGAGGTAAATAAAAGCCTCCTTATCGAATTCTTAAACAGCCTCCTTGAGGGCGAACAACATATTGACGACATATCGTTGTTAGACAAGGAACAGCTGCCTCAACTGAGCAATGACCGCGGTCTGATCTACGACGTCTTCTGCAAGACAAGCGATGGCAAACGCATAATCGTGGAGATGCAAAACCGTTCGCAGGAGAATTTCAAGGAACGCGCTTTGCTATACCTGCCTAAAGCCATCGTCGAACAGAGCGTGAGAGGGAAAGAAGGGAAAAAATATGAGATTTCGGCCGTATATGGCGTGTTTTTCATGAATTTTCACGAATCCGCTTTCGATAAAAAATTCCGCACCGATGTCGTATTGTCGGATCGCGACACAAACAAGATTTTCAGCGACAAACTGAGGATGACATTCCTTCAGCTTCCCGAATTCAACAAGGTACCCGAGGAATGCGAATCATATTTTGACAAATGGATTTATGTTCTTAAGCACATGGATATTCTCGACAGATTGCCTTGGAAGGCACAGTATGAAGCTTTCAAAAAGCTCGCAAGCATTTGCGATTTCGCAAAACTTTCTGAAGACGAACGCAAACAATATGAGGAATCTGAACGCATCCTCAACGACAACATCGCCATAGCAAATAGAGCCCTGGCTGAAGGCATGAACAAAGGCAGAGCCGAGGGCATGGCCCAAGGCATGGCCAAAGGTATGGCCAAAGGCCGAACCGCTGAAAAGAAGGATATCGCATTAAAAATGAAACAAAGCGGCCTGGAAACCAACCTTATCGCCAGCATCACAGGCCTTTCCATAGAAGAGATTGAAGCACTCTGAGAGTAACTCTCATCTAAATGACAACACCCATCATTGTTTGCATTTAAGAAGCTTACGAGACTTGCCTCATGTCGTTTCCCGTGCAAGGAGTGATCAAGTGGATTGTGTACTGTATTTGGATGTAGGCTTGCCGCCATTAGGCCACGCTCGGCTCTTACACCCGTTAGACTATGCCCATGTCGGGTGCCCCCCCCCCAAAAAAAAACGTTTTACTTTTTTTTGCGCCCACCTGTTCGTAAGTAATTAGTCAAATTTATTTGACATTTACGATAATTCACGGGCATTCATGGTCATTTACTTTCTATAAATAATTTCTGGATAATTGCTGTTTAATTGCTGTTAATTGCTGTTAAAAGAATATGAGCGCTAATTTTGACCGTTTGCTTATCAACTTATTTTTCAATTATTGCTTAACGGACGAAAGTCCAATTGGCATAAAAAAAGTTCCCCAAAAAAGAATGGGGAACCAACCTAAAAATTGTACTATGAAAAAGAAAACTTTTCGGCTTTGTTAGGCTTCGGCGGGAGCATCCTCAGAGACGACCTCGATGTTGAGCTCGGCCTTGATGTCGCGGTAGATGTTGACGATGGCGGTGTAGGTACCGACAGTCTTGATCTTCGAGCCATCAACGGCAATCTTCTTGCGGTCAACATCATAGTTGTACTGCTCCTTGAGAGCATCGGCAATCTGGATGTTGTTGACAGCTCCGAAGAGTTGACCGCTTTCGCCGACCTTGGTGGCGATGCGTACGTTCTTGCCCTCGAGGGCAGCCTTAAGGGTCTCGGCCTCCTTGAGGAGCTTCTCCTGCTTGTGGGCACGCTGGCGAAGGGTTTCCTGCAGCTGCTTCTTGTTCGACGGGGTTGCCATGATGGCCATACCCTGGGGAAGGAGGTAATTGTTGGCGTAACCATCCTTTACGGTCACGATATCGTCCTTATATCCTAAATTGATGACGTCCTGTTTCAGTATAATTTCCATTCTTTCTTCCTCCTTTAGATTACTTTAAACAATCGGCGACATAGGGCAGCAAAGCCAGATGGCGGGCGCGCTTGATGGCCTGAGATACTTTCTTCTGGTACTTGTTGGAAGTACCGGTGATGCGACGGGGCAGAATCTTGCCCTGCTCGTTGACAAACTTGAGCAGGAAGTCAGCATCCTTATAATCGATATACTTAATGCCGAGTTTCTTAAAGCGGCAGTATTTCTTGCGCTGCGTTTCAACAGCTATGGGGGTTAAATATTTGATTTCGCTTTCGTTAGCCATTTCTTTCGGTTTTGAAATTTGAATTGTGTATTAAGAAAAACCTTCAAGGTTTCATGAGTTAGGCCTGAGCTTCCTCCGTGGCGGCAGGAGCCTCAGCGGCCTCTTTCTTGGCGTTGCGCTTCTTCTCGTTGTAGGCGATGGCGTGCTTGTCGAGCGACACGGTGAGGAAGCGGAGCAGGCGCTCGTCGCGCTTGTAGGCAACCTCGAGGTCGGCGATGACGCTACCCTCGGCGCGGAACTCGATGAGGTAGTAGAAACCAGAAGTTTTTTTCTTGATGGGGTAGGCCAGCTTGCGCATGCCCCAATTGTTGGTGAAGACTATCTCAGCACCACGGGAGGTGAGGAAGTCTGTGTACTTTTTTACCGTTTCCTTCATCTGTTCTTCAGACAAAACGGGAGTTGCAATGAAAACGGTTTCGTATTGATTTACCATTACTAAAAAAAAATTAAAAAGATTAGAATAAAAAAGAGAGCCACTTTGCGGACTCGAACCGCAGACCTACGCATTACGAATGCGTTGCTCTACCAACTGAGCTAAAGTGGCAAGCAATTCGCGGTGCAGAAACAGAAATAAGGAGGGAAATTGGTCGGGGTGAGAAGACTCGAACTTCCGGCCTCCACGTCCCGAACGTGGCGCGCTAGCCAACTGCGCTACACCCCGAAGTGTGTGGTGTCCTGGCAGGGATTCGAACCCTGGACCCATTGATTAAGAGTCAATTGCTCTACCAGCTGAGCTACCAAGACATATTATATACAATTTCAAACAACTCTCTATGTTTTATTCAGTACTCCGGGTGGGACTTGAACCCACACGCCCTTGCGGGCAAGGGATTTTAAGTCCCTCGTGTCTACCATTCCACCACCAGAGCAAGTATTCCTGGTTGGAGACTTGGAGCGGAAAACGAGACTCGAACTCGCGACCCCGACCTTGGCAAGGTCGTGCTCTACCAACTGAGCTATTTCCGCAAAAATTATCTGTTCAAAGACCTTTAAGTTTGGAGCGGAAAACGAGACTCGAACTCGCGACCCCGACCTTGGCAAGGTCGTGCTCTACCAACTGAGCTATTTCCGCTTGCTCTTTGTTTGAGGTTTCATCCCCTCAAAAGCGAGTGCAAAAGTACAAACATTTTTGAAACCGACAAAAAAAAATTATTTTTTCTTCACAATTTTTTTTATTTCGTTCAATTTCAGAAGAGCCTCAATCGGCGTAAGTGTATCTATATCAATATCTACAATCTTGTCACGAATTTCGAGCAAAGTTGGGTCGTCGAGCTGTATAAAACTGAGCTGGAAGCCCGCTTCCGGTGTGTTTTTTTGTTCTATTTTGTCTTTTTTGATGCTTTTTTGTTCGGAAATTTTCTCATTTTTCGACTCCAAAAGTTCCAACATGGCATGAGCCCTTTTAAGCACCTGCGAAGGCATTCCAGCCATGCGCGCCACATGGATGCCGAAACTGTGCTCGCTGCCTCCCATCTCGAGTTTGCGCATAAAAATGACTTTGTTGCCTATCTCTTTGACGGCGATGTGATAGTTCTGTATGCGCTCGTATTGGTCGGCCATCTCTATAAGTTCGTGGTAGTGGGTGGCGAACATCACCTTGGGGCGTGCTTTCTTGTTGTCGTGGAGGTATTCGGTGATGGCCCATGCTATGCTTATGCCATCGTAGGTGCTTGTGCCGCGGCCTATCTCGTCGAGGAGCACCAGACTGCGGTCGCTGATATTGTTGAGGATGCTGGCCGTCTCGTTCATCTCGACCATAAAGGTCGATTCGCCCGACGAGATATTGTCGGAGGCCCCGACGCGTGTGAAAATCTTGTCGACCACGCCTATGGTGGCCTTCTCGGCCGGGCAGTAGCACCCGATCTGGGCAAGGAGCACGATCAGGGCCGTCTGCCGCAACAAGGCTGACTTGCCCGACATATTGGGGCCGGTGATAATGATGATCTGCTGGGTGTCGGCATCGAGATAGACATTATTAGATACATATTTCTCGCCCAAGGGCAGCTGGGTCTCTATCACCGGGTGACGGCCTTCCTTGATGTCTATAACCTGGCCGTCGTTCAGCTGCGGACGGCAATAGCCGTTGGCCAAGGCCACGGCAGCGAAACATTGGAGGCAGTCGAGCTGGGCTATGAGCTGCGCGTTGTACTGTATGGGCTGCACATACTCGGTAAGGGTTTGCAGCAGCTGCTCGTAGAGGTGGGCTTCGATGACGAGGATACGTTCCTCGGCGCCAAGAATCTTTTCTTCGTATTCTTTCAGTTCGGGGGTGATGTAGCGTTCGGCGTTGGTGAGGGTCTGGCGGCGGCTCCATTCGGGCGGCACCTTGTCGCGGTGGGTGTTGGTGACTTCGAGATAGTAGCCGAAGACGTTGTTGAAGCCAATCTTGAGCGATGGTATGCCGGTGCGTTCACTCTCGCGTTGCTGGATATTCATCAGGTAGTCCTTGCCGCCATTGGCCAAGGAACGCAGCTCGTCGAGTTCGGCGTTCACGCCCGTGGCGATGACGTTGCCCTTATCCACCCTCACCGGCGGGTCGTCGTTTATTTCGCTGTCTATCTTTTCATAGATGGAACGGCAGCCATTAAGCTGCTCGCCAAAGCGTTGCACTGCCGGCGCGCTGGCCTTGTCGCAGAGTGCCTTGATCTCTTCTATCTCGGCCAGCGAGCGTTTCATCTGCACCAGCTCGCGGGGGTTGATGCGTCCCACGGCGACTTTGGAGATGAGGCGTTCCAGGTCGCCGATGCCGCGAATGTGCTGACGCAGCTTATCGGCGAAGTCGCCGTTGACGACGAGGTGGTCCACCACCGTAAGGCGCTGTTCGATAGCCGTCACCTCTTTGATGGGCATCACCACCCAACGGCGCAGCAGGCGCGAGCCCATGGGCGTGAGGGTCTGGTCGATGACATCAATGAGGGTCTTGGCATTTTCGTTGGAGGAATGGACAAGCTCGAGGTTGCGGATGGTGAACTTGTCGAGCCATACATACTTGTCCTCCTCAATGCGCGTCAGCTTGCAGATGTGTTGCGTGCGGTCGTGCTGCGTGTCCTGCAGATAGTAGAGCGCGGCGCCGGCGGCGATGATGCCCGCATCAAGCTCCTCGACGCCAAAGCCCTTCAGCGATGTGGTGCCGAACTGTTTCATCAGCAGCTCCTGAGCGAAATCGTAGGTGAACACCCAGTCGTCGAAAGTGTTGGTGTAGTATTTCTCGTTGAAGGAATCCTGGAACTTGTGCAGCATTTTGCGTTGCAGCACCACCTCGGTGGGATGGAAATTCTGCAACAGCTTGTCGATATAATGTATGTCGCCCTGTGCCACGTAGAACTCGCCCGTTGAGACGTCGAGGAAGCTGATGCCATGGATTTTGTCGGCTAGATGAAGCCCGCAGAGGAAATTGTTCTCCTTCACCTCAAGCACCATATCGTTGTAGGAGACGCCAGGGGTCACCAGCTCGGTGATGCCGCGTTTCACGAGGCCTTTGGTGGATTTGGGGTCTTCGAGTTGCTCGCATATCGCCACGCGCTGCCCGGCCTTCACGAGGCGTGGCAGGTACTGCTCGAGGGCATGGTAGGGGAAGCCGGCCAATTCGGTATAGGTGGAGTTGCCGCTGGCCTTGCGCGTGAGGGTGATGCCAAGGATGCCTGAACATTTGACGGCATCGCTGCTGAAGGTCTCGTAGAAGTCGCCAACGCGGAAGAGGAGCATGGCGTCGGGGAACTTTTTTTTCATCTCGGCATACTGCCGCATCAAAGGGGTATCTTTCTCTGCCTTAGGTTCTTTGTCGGTCTTTTTTGCAGCCACAGTGATTCATTTTTGAACTGCAAAGTTACTCAAAAAAAACAAATTGCCAATTCCCTTTCCTTTTTTATTAAGTAACTGTTCATAATTAAGTTGTCTATTAAAATAGCCCCGTAGGGGCGGCATATATTAGCCGTGGGCGAAAACCCACGGTGTAAACCAAATAGTTACATTGAGCCCCGTAGGGGCGACATATTACAAAAAACAATTCTAAATGACATCCCTAAAAGGTAAACTATTTTTGCTCGATTACTTATTTGAAATAGCAAGGAGCTTTTCGCATTCTGCGAAAAAAAAAAGAATCGCAGGCGAGGACGCCAGAGTACCAGCCTGCGAGAAAAAAAGAAACGGCATCAGTCGCGGTTGCCGAGGTAAATCATGATGTAGTAGAGTAGGGTGGCCAGCGAGGTGAGGGCGGCCACGACGTAAGTGTAGGCTGCCGAGCGCAGGGCACTCTCGGCGTAGGGGTGAGTGTCGGGCGAGGTGATATTGTGGGTGTTGAGCCATACCAGGGCACGGCGCGAAGCATTGATTTCAACCGGCAGGGTAATCAAGGAGAAAAGGGTGGTGGCTGCAAAAAGGATGATACCTATCAGCAACAGCGAAGGGAATTTCTGCACCAGGAGGATGCCGGCAAGAAGCACCCACGGCGTGATGCGGTCGGAGAAGCTGACGACAGGGACGAGCGCGGAGCGCAGCCCAAGCCAGTAGTAGGCAGTGGCATGCTGCACAGCATGGCCGCACTCGTGGGCGGCGACAGCGGCAGCGGCAACGCTGGTGCCATGATAAACATCATGGCTGAGGTTGAGCGTCTTGTTGACGGGATTGTAATGGTCGGTCAGCGAACCATTGACCTCCTGGACGGTGACGTCGCGGATATCGTTGTCGCGCAGCATCTGCTCGGCCACCTCACGCCCGGTGAGGTTATAGTTCATGCGAATTTTCGAATATTTCTTGAATTTGGCTTCCACACTTTTGCTGGCCACCAGGCTCAAGATAAAAAGAACGCCGAAAATAATCCAAATGCTCATTATTTATGTTTTAAGGGTTGAAATGTTTTTCGAGACTATGAAACGGGACTTTGGCTGCAAAATTGTATCTTGAGGGTTCGTTTTAACTTTTTTTGTGTACTTTTGCATCCGTTTTGGCTGCCGAAAATGGGCAGCAGAATCAGACTACTCGAATATGCCACAACATATTAGCCACCAAAAGGGAACAATGTGAAAATCATTCGAGGAGAGGAAAACGGAAATGAGAACACAGCAAGCCTACACTATACTGAAACTGTTTATCTGCCACCTGATGTTTTTGGGGGCCGGCATGGGCTACGGCATGGCACAGGACACTACAGCAGTGCGTGCCGACCAGAAGCAGCGGCTTGGCCCCGTGGTGGTGCGTCAGAGCAAGAAGCCCTCCCCTACCCTCGCCCAAGCCCCGGTGCAGGTGGTCGATATAGAAAAGATGGAACGCCACGGTGCTTTGCTGCTTAGCGACGCGGTGAGGCAGATGGCCGGCGTAACGCTGCGCGACTACGGCGGCGTGGGCGGCATGAAGACTGTCTCGGCACGAGGCCTCGGCAGCCAGTTCAGCACCCTCACCATCGACGGCGTCGCCGTCAACGACGCCCAGAACGGCCAGGTGGACCTGGGGCGCTACATGCTCGGCGGCACGGCATACGTGAGCCTCAGCAACGGGCAGCAAGACAACCTGCTGCTCACGGCTCGCGCCACGGCGGCAGGCAACGTCATCAATATGGAAAGCCGCGAGCCCGAGTTCATGCCCGGCGAGAAGAGCCACGCAGCCCTTACCATGGAGGGGGGCAGCTTCGGGATGTGGTCGCCCGCCGTGGGGTGGCAGCAACGTCTGGGCAAACGCACCTCCATGGCTTTCTACGGCAACTATCTGCGTAGCCGCGGCGACTACCCTTTCACGCTCTTCTACACCACGTCGCACAACGACAGCAGCTCGGTGGAACGTCGCGAACATTCGGCAATGTGGCTCGCCACTGCCGACCTCAACATCTTCCACAACATCAGCCCGTCGCGTACCCTTACCGGCAAGGTGCACTACGTGCAGGGCTATCACGAACTGCCAGGCCCGGTAAGTTTCTACGCTCAGAAAGGTTCGGAAAACACCAAAGAAAAGCTCTTCTTCGCACAAGCACGCTACGAGGCTCATAGCGGCAAGACAAGCTTCCAGCTGATAGGCAAATACCAATACACCCACGACCTCTATGAAGACTACCAGGCCAACACCCTGTCCGGATACCTCTCCAACAGCTACAGCCAGAACGAAGGCTATCTCTCCGGCTCTGCCCTATGGCGCATAGGGAAAGGCTGGACTGCGGCGGCAGCAACCGATGCCGTGGTCACTACCTTGGCCAGCAGCCTGAAAACCAACAGCAGCGTGCGACGCCTCTCCTCGCTAAGCACCGCCACGCTTCAGTATCGGCGCGGTCGGTTCGACTTCAAGACCACCCTCTTAGCCACCTTGGTGAGCGAGAAAGCCTGCGACAACCCTTCCAACACCACCTACCAACGCCTCTCGCCCTACGCCGGCCTCAGTCTGCGCCCCTTCGGCAAGAGCCGCCTGCGCCTGCGCTACTTCTTCAAAGAGACCTACCGCATCCCCAACTTCAACGAGATGTACTACTTCGTCCTCCCCCTCGACGACGGCCTCCGCCCCGAATGCGCCAGCCAGCACAACCTCGGCATCACCATGCCACTGACGGAACTCTACAGCAACGACTCCGCCAGCCGCGTTTCTTGGACCTTCACCGCCGACGCCTACCGCAACAGCATCAAAGACAAAATTATAGCCATACCGAGACAGAATATGTTCATTTGGTCGACAATGAACCTGGGGCTTGTGGACATCAACGGTGTAGACCTGAGCGGTGAATTGCTGTGGCAAAGGCCATCTATGTCCTTAGCCCTGACAGTAACCTACAGCTTTCAGCAGGCCCTGGACCATACAGACCCCAAAAACTGGAAGACCTATGGCCACCAGATCCCCTACACACCGCGCCATAGCGGCGGCGCTACACTATATGTACAAAACAGATGGCTCAACGTCGGCTACAGCTGCATGCTGGTAGGCCAGCGCTACTCGATGCAACACAACAGCGACGACACCCGCCTGCCGGCCTACGCCGAGCACAGCATCACCTTCGACCACACCTTCGAACTCCCAACGGGCGACCTCGCCGTGCAGCTGCAACTGCGCAACCTGTTCGATGTACAATACGAGGTGGTGCGCTCCTACCCTATGATGGGTCGCAACTTCCGCATCAAAGCAACCTATTCTTTCTGACAAATTGCTTGAAACAAACTCGCACACCAGACATCCATCTATACAATAACGATATAAACCGTATATTAAAAAAATATGAAACGAAACATAATGACCATTGTCGCTGTCGTAGCCTCGTTTGCGTTGGCAGCACTTCTCTCCTCCTGCAAAGAGGAAAGCACCACGCCGGCACCCGACAGCTGGGCGGCCCTCGACAACCCCTACGGCATCGCCGTGAATCCCTACAACGGCGACCTCATCATCACTACCGATGGCAACTACACGGCCCCTGGCGACTGCTACGTCTTCAACCGCGACTATCGGCTCCGCATAAGCGGCATCACTCTCGGCGCCCTGCCGTCGAACGCCGCGGCCCTCGACAACGACCACATCCTGGTACTCAACGAAGGCATGTGGGGAGGCAACAACGCCGAGATTTCGCTGGTGGATGTGGCCGCCAACAGCGCCGTGGGCAATTGGTTCTCGGCAAACAACGGCCGAGGGTTGGGCGACGTGGCTCAGGACATTATAGCCTATGGCAGCAATACCTATGCCAGCGTGACATTCTCGAACAGCATAGAGATTATCAGCAACGCCAGTGGCCAGTCGACACATTTATCCACAACCGCCACAGCCCAGAAGCCCAGAAACATTGCAGCTTACGATGGCAACATCTACGTCACCTGCTATACGCCAGCCTGCGTAGTGCGTATCGACACCGCCACGCAAAGCATCACAGGCAGCTGCCCCTTAGGCGTGTTCAACCCCGAAGGCATCTGCGCCCTGAACGGCAAGCTTTACGTATGCAGCAGCAATATCAGCGACGAGAGCTACAACTACAGCTACGACAACAAACTCTACGTGGTCGACATCAACACCTTCACCCTCACCGACAGCATCACCGTAGGCAGCAATCCCAACATCGTGAAAGCCATTGACGACAACCACCTGGCTGTGGCCTGCTGGGGCGACTATGCAAGCAATCCCGCCGGCACTTTCCTGGTGGATGTCGACGCCAAGAGCGCAAAAGCGCTCGGCATAGCTCTCAACAAGTTCGACACCTACAGGGGCAAAATCTATGGCTTCACAAGCTATCTGTCGGGAACAGCAAAATTCTATGAAATTGACCCACTTACAGACACCCACACCGAGATCATCCCAAGAGATAGCATATAAAACAACAATTAATCCACATACACCGCCGCATGGAAACACTCTCGAAGAACAAGCTGTCGCTGTTGGCATCCTACCGCCAGCAGAAGCGATGCGACGAAGAGAACCTGTTCGTCATCGAAGGTCCTAAGCTTTGTCTCGAAGCTCTACTTTCCGACATAAAAATCAGGACGATATGTGCCACAGCTGATTTTTGGGACAACCAGACCTCGCCACTCGGAGGCCTTCATGACGCGGCATGCTACGAAGCAAGCCAACAGCAATTGGAGCGGCTCAGCAACCTGCGCACTCCGAACAAGATATGGATGCTTGCCGAACGTCCGCTTTTGGGCGAGGCCATCCCGTCGCAGGCCGACATTATCATCGCTCTCGACAACTTGCAGGACCCCGGCAACCTCGGCACCATCCTCCGCACTGCCGACTGGTTCGGCATCCGCCACCTGGTTTGCAGCACCGACACCGTTTCGTGCTTCAACCCCAAGGTGGTGCAGGCCTCGATGGGCGCCATCTTCCGCACCTATGTCAACTACGTCAACCTCGCCGACTTCCTGAAGTCGCAACACGAGCGCACCGTGTATGGTGCCATGCTGGGCGGCGAAAGCATCTATACCTGCGCCGTTCTGAAACCGGCAATCATAGTGATCGGCAACGAAGGCTCCGGCATCTCGCCTGCCGTGGCTTCCGCCATCCACCGAAGCATAACCATCCCCAACCTCGGCCATACCGCCGAATCGCTCAACGCCGCCATGGCAGCAGCCATAATATGCTACGAATTCAGCCGTTAGCACCAGAGCCTTTCGCTTTCCGCGAAAGTCAAACGTAAAGTATGTTCTATAAATTGCCATTTGAACGGAATCCCCTACGGGGATTGAGAGCTGAGGAATAAACTTTTACTACTGAACGGGAACCCCTACTGGGTTATTTACAGAAATCCTCTTAAATAAGTAAGCGGTCAAATTTAATTGACATTTATGATAATTCACCTGCATTTACCGGCATTCACGTTCTATAAATATTATTTATGGTAATTGCTGGTCATTCATGGCAATTGCTGTTCAAAGAAAATGAAAGTCAATTTAGGTCAGCCACTTAAAACAAGCCAATGCGTATCGTCATTCTACATATCGCCCTATTGCTGCTGATGGTCACACAATTGTCGGCCCAACAGTATATAGGATGCAGCGTAGATGGCGGATGGGCTGTGACGCCCCTGTTGCGCAAGACTTTCACGGTGGATGCCCACGACCTTGCTCCCATTGCTGGTCATTCTGTTAGGTTCAGTGTCAGAGTAGTATCGCTCGGCTACCACGAGCTATATCTCAACGGCAGCAGGGTGGGCGATCGGGTGTTGCAACCCGCCGTTAGCCAGCTCGACAAGCGTGCCTTGGAGGTGACCTACGACCTCACCGGCCTCGTGCGCGAGGGCGACAACGAACTGATTCTCTGGCTCGGCCAAGGATGGGGACGCATCTACGGCACCCCGGCGGTGGCCCGGGCCGCGGTGGAGCGCACTGCGAACGACGGCTCATGCGGCCTTATCCACATCCTTGCCAGCACCGACAGCACATGGGAGGCCTCGCCATCGCCCTACAGCTACACGGGCAGCTGGCAACCCCTGCAGTTTGGTGGCGAACGGTACGACGCGCGGATCCGCGAAGCTTGGCGCCCGGCGGCGATCTACGATGCCAATAGCATCGCCGTCTCACGACAGGAGTTTGAGGGCAACCGCATCGTGGACACCTTGATGCCGCAAAGCAGCGAGGCACTTGCCGACGGCAGCATCCTGCTCGATTTCGGACGTGTGGTGACTGGCTGGTTCTCTATAATGCTGTCGCCCGACACGAAGGGCGAGGTGACCATGGAATATCTTGACCACCGTGATGCCCGTCCACCCCACACCGAGAAGGACATCTACATAGCCGACACCGTACGTAACCACCATTTTCAGAACCGTTTCCACGCACATGCTTTCCGCTATGTCCGCGTCAGTGGGGCAACGCGTTTCCTTGCCAAGGCTTTGCCGATCTCTGCCGTCGACCCCTCCGGCGGCGCCACCTTCGAATGCAGCGACCCGCGCCTGAACGCCATCCACGACATGGTGAAGTACACCCTCAGCTGCCTCACATTCAGCGGCTATATGGTAGACTGCCCCCACATAGAGCGTATGGGCTACGGCGGCGACGGCAACAGCAGCACCAACACGCTACAGACCCTTTGGGACGTGCGTACCACCTATGCCAACTGGATGCAGGCCTGGCACGATGCGATAGACAGCACCGGCGACCTGCCCTACGTAGCCCCAGCCTACCGCACCGGCGGCGGCCCCTACTGGCAGGGCTTCGTCGTCAAAGCCCCGTGGCGCACCTATGTCAACTACGGCGACCCCTCGCTCATATTCCGCCACTACGACGATATGCGCCGATGGTTGGACTTCATCGAACAGCACAGCACCGACGGCATCCTGCAGCCCTGGCCCGACAGCGAACGACGCAGCTGGTTTCTTGGCGACTGGGCCGTCCCCGACGGCGTAGACAAAGGCGGCGAGAGCGTGTTGCACGCCAGCAGCTGCTTCATTAGCGAATGCCTTGCCGACATGGAGCGGATGGCCCTACTGACACGCCATATCGGTGACGCCGAAATCTTCGCAGCAAGACGAAAAAAAATCAATGCCGCCATCCACCGCCGTTTCTACCATCCCGAGAGCCACACCTACGCCAACGGCACACCGCTGGACCAAGCCTACGCCTTGCTGCTTGGCATACCGCCCGACAGCGCCACCGCCAATGCCGTAAAGACGAAATTAATCAAAGACTTTCACGGCAAATACCGCGACCACATAGCCTTTGGACTTATGGGGACACCGATTTTCACCGAATGGTGCATCCGCGAGCGGCAGGCCAATCTGATGGCCACCCTCCTCTGGCAGCCCGACTATCCCGGCTACCTTAATATGATTAACCTCGGAGCCACCACCACCTGGGAATCGTGGGACTGCGAACGTCCAGGCAAAGAAGACCGCAGCCGCGTGCACAACTGCTACAACGGCATCGGCATCTGGTTCTATCAGGCTCTCGCCGGCATTCGCCCCGACCCCGACCAACCGGGCTACCGGCACTTCTTTATCGACCCGCAACCCGTTGACGGCATCGACCGGGTGGAATGCACCAAGCCTACCCCATACGGCGACATCAAGGTGGAAATCAACGGCAACGCTCTGACAGTCACCGTCCCCAGCGGCACCACCGCCACCGCATTCCCCGGCACCCCCAACGAACGTACGCTATGCGAAGGACACTGGACATTGTATTTCAAACATTGATGATATGAAACGATTCTTTCCTCTGCTGCTTATGGCAGCACTCTTCGCCGCCTGCGGCAGCAAAGTCGAAATCACCAACCTCACCGTCGAAATGCAGGATGGCACTATGCCTCTATCCACTGCCACACCGCGCTTCGGTTGGAATTATGAGGCAAAAGTCGACAACGTCAGGCAGACTGGCTACCGCATCATCGTGGCCAGCAGCGAAGAGAAAGCCAGGCGCGGCGAAGGCGACCTGTGGGACTCGCAGAGCGTCGACACCTCGCAGATGCTGTACATCACATATGCTGGCAAGACGCTGAAGAGCCGCGACCGCTGCTGGTGGCGTGTCTACACCACTGTGACCTACGGCAACGGCAGGAGCAAAAAGCTCAAAAGCCCTGTGCAGCACTTCGAGCTCAGCCTCCTCGACCGCAGCGACTGGACAGCCCATTGGATAGGGCGCGACTATGCGGACGACAAGATAGAGGGCCACACCGAGGTCGCCGCCCGCTATCTGCGTACAGAGTTTCCACTCGACAAGAAGTATATCGAGCGGGCACGACTCTATATCAGCGGATTAGGAGTCTACTCAGCCTATATCAATGGTCGCGAAGTAGCCCCCGACGAGCTGCTGAAGCCGGCGCTGACCGACTACACCCGGCGCGTCTATTTCAACGCTTACGATGTGACCGACATGCTGAACCACAGCGTGCATAACGCCGTGGGTGTCATCCTTGCCCCCGGCCGCTTCACCACCCCCCGCCACGACACCAACTACCTGGAGTGGTGCGGCATCAACCACGCCGCCCATTACGGCCGTCCGCAGCTGCTGATGCAGCTGGAGGTGTTTTATAAGGATGGCACGTCGGACACCTTCACCAGCTGCAAAGGATGGAAGATTACCAACCGGGGTCCCATACGCAAGTCCAACGAGTTCGACGGCGAGACCTACGACGCGCGCCTCGACCTTGGAGACTGGACGATGCCACATTATGACGACAGCGAATGGGACGATGTGACAGTCGATTACGACCTACAGAACATGAACCTCGAGGACCGCTTCAACCCCCGCTGGAAGCGCCGCGACGACAAGTACGATGCCTCCATGCCTTTCCCCGACAGCGCCGAGATTGCTGCCCAGCGCTTGGAATACGAGCTTACGCCGCAGCCCAACCCCAACATCCGCGTCATGGAACGCCTCACCCCCAAGGCCATCTTCCGCAAGGGCGACAAATGGATTCTCGACATGGGGCAGAACATGGTAGGAACGCTTGAATGCGGGAATGCGTTATTGCGCAAATGTGTGAGTGGCGATACCGTCACCTTCCGCTATGCCGAACTGCTGGCTCGCGACAGCGCCCTCTACACCGACAATCTGCGCTCGGCCGAATGCACCGACCGCTATATTGCGGCGACTGACCCCCGACCCACAATTTACACTCTCCAGTTCGTATACCACGGCTTCCGCTACGTGGAAATCAGTGGCCTGCCCAAGGAGTGCAAGCCCACGGTAAACGACTTTACCGGCCTGGTGCTCTACGACCAGATGGCCTCCACCTCCACCTTCGAAACCGACAACGACATCATCAACACCGTGCACCGCAACGCCTTCTGGGGCATCCGCGGCAACTACCGCAGTATGCCCACCGACTGCCCCCAGCGCGACGAGCGCATGGGCTGGACCGGCGACCGCACCACAGGCTGCTACGGCGAGAGCTTCCTCTTCGACAACCACCGTCTCTATGCCAAGTGGCTGCAGGACCTCGAGGACTGCCAGTGGCCCAACGGGCAGCTCAGCGACGTAGCCCCAGCCTACTGGCGCAACTACACCGACAACATGACCTGGCCCGGCGCCTTCATCACCGTGGCCGACATGCTCTACTCCCGCTTCGGCGACATCGAGCCGATACAGAAGCACTATGACGCCATGCGTAAATGGCTGTTGCACATGAAACTCTGGTACCTCAAGGACGGCATCATGACGCGCGACTGCTATGGTGACTGGTGCATGCCGCCCGAAAGCCCAGAGATGATCCACTCCAAAGACCCCAGCCGCATCACCGAGGCCGCCGCCATCTCCACGCCCTTCTACTGCCACCTCTGCAACATCATGAAAAACTTTGCCATACGGCTCGGCAAGGTCGATGATGCCCTCTTCTTCCAACAGGAATACGACAGCGTGACCGCAGCCTACAACGTCCGCTACTTCGACACCCTCACCGCCAATTACGCCAACGGCACCGTCACCGCCAACATCATGCCGCTACGGTTCGGCATGGTGCCACGCAACTTTGAGGATAAGGTGTTCGCCAATATCATCAGCAAGACGATGAACGACTTCGACGGCCATGTAAGCACCGGCGTGGTAGGCATACAGCAACTGCTGCGCACCCTGACGCACTACGATCGCGCCGACCTGGCCCTCCACCTGGCCACCGACACCACCTATCCCTCGTGGGGCTATATGGCCCGTCGCGGTGCCACCACCATCTGGGAGCTCTGGAATGGCGACACTGGCGACCCCTCCATGAACAGCGCCAACCACGTCATGCTGCTGGGCGACCTCCTCATCTGGGAATACGAATACCTCGCCGGCATCCGCCCCCTCGAAGCCGGATACAGCAAGATAGAGTTCCAGCCCACCTTTATTGAGGGCCTCGACCGCGTCGACTGCTCCTACCGCTCCGTCTGCGGCACCATCGAGAGCCACTGGCGGCGTAGCGGCAAGGGCATCGAGTGGACCGTCGTCGTCCCGCCCAACACCACCGCCGCGGTACACCTGCCAACCGGCACCGTGAACGTTGGCAGTGGCAAGCACAAATTTTCCTTCAAACCATGAAACTTACCTTTGTAAATCGTTCCTTTCAAATATTTTCATCTAAAGCATTAGCTATGAATATTCTAAAAAATATTTTAAGAAAATACACCTCCGTAAGTCTCGTTTTGCGCATCCTCGTGGCCCTGATTATCGGCGCCATACTGGGTCTGTTTCTGCCCCAATGGACGGGCATCTCCATACTGGGCAAAATATTCGTCAGTGCCCTCAAGGGCATTGCTCCCGTTCTTGTCGCCGTACTGGTTGTTTCCTCGGTTGCCAAAGCCGGGCGCGGTATGGGACGACGCTTCGCTCTACTCGTCTCTATCTATCTGCTTTCCACTTTCATAGCCGCCGTTTGTGCCGTAGTGGGCAGCTTCGCATTCCCCGTGACGCTCCAGCTGGCCGATGCCACTGGCGTGGTGCCCGCACAAGGTGCAGGTTCGCTGGGCGAAGTCTTCGCCAACCTACTGACTTCTATGGTTGGCAACCCCATCGCCGCCGTCGCCAATGCCAACTATATCGCCATCCTCTTTTGGAGCATCATCCTCGGTGTGGCCCTGAAAACCACAGCATCCAAAGCCACCGTACAGGTGGTGCACGACCTGAGCGACGTCGTGTCGCGCGTGGTCAAATGGGTCATCCAGTTTGCCCCCTTCGGCATTCTGGGCCTCGTTTTCAGCACCGTTAGCGAAAACGGATTGGCCGTCTTCTCCACCTACGGCCACCTGCTGTTGCTGCTGGTTGGCTGCATGCTGGTCAACGCCTTCGTATTCAATCCGCTGCTTTCATTCATCCTGACACACAAGAACCCCTATCCCCTACTCTTCACCTGCCTCAAGGAAAGCGGACTTCAGGCTTTCTTCACACGTTCGTCGGCTGCCAACATACCCATCAATATGGCTCTTTGCAAAAAGATGGGCCTCGACGAGGAATTCTATTCCGTCAGCATCCCCCTCGGAGCCACCATCAATATGGACGGTGCGGCGGTAACCATCACGGTCTTCTCGCTCGCCGTGGCACACACGCTGGGCATCGACGTCACCTTCGGTTCGGCCCTGTTCCTTGGTGTTGTGGCCACCCTCGGCGCCTGCGGTGCCTCGGGCGTCGCCGGCGGCTCGCTATTGCTCATACCTATGGCCTGTTCTTTCTTCGGCATCCCCAACGACATCGCCATGCAGGCCGTCGCCGTCGGCTTCATCGTCGGTGTGGTGCAAGACAGCGTAGAAACAGCCCTCAACAGCAGTGGCGATGCCTTCTTCACCGCCACAGCCGAACTCCACAACAAACGCCAGAACCACAAACGCGACATCTGACAGTCGCAATCAATCGGAGAATTAGCAAGAAGCTCCGCTGGGAAAACCCCAACGGAGATTTCGTATTACATACCAAGAAATATATCAACCCAAGTTCAACCCTGAATTCTACGACTTGACGAATTTTTATTTCGAGGGGCGCGAGGCCGCGAGCCGCAAGGCCAGAAAGACTACGAACTCGCGCCGGATTGCAGGACAGTGACGGTACACGACGCTCGCAAGCAGGCCATCAGTCTGAGGGAAGTCTGCACGGAACCCGACGGCGACTACTACCTCGAAGTCACATCCCCCTTCAAAGGCCATGACCGAGGCCTCGATGAATCGCCAATATGCGAGTTGGTACGCGGGCGTCCCCGCCTGCGATGTGAGGCGGTCTGCAACCGTAGGGAACAAACCATTATAATGGGAAAAAGGCGGCACGAAAAAATACGAGAAAGTGATAGAGCGCGTCGCGCGTGTACAGGGTAAATACCCCTCTATATCACAATACTATGACATAGAATACATCCGAAGCGAGACCAATCCCGACAACATGGAGCGTGTGGAGTGGACTATCCGCGACCTCTCCGCGCTGGAGAGCGGACACGGAGTCTACTTCCTGCGCACCAACATCCGCACTTTCGACGAGAAGACCACGTGGGA
>JAFSQF010000113.1 GCA_017446745.1 Bacteroidales bacterium | reverse complement strand
CTTACTCGCAGAAGCGATGGACGAAGCCCTTGAACAAACTGTTCTTATGCAGATTCTCGAAGTAATCATCTCTCTCATAAAAGAGATTGCCGATTTCTTTGAGTCTGACATGGAGACCATCCTCGAAAAATGCATATATGACAATGAAAAATTCAATAAACTTATAAATCATGCGTTTGGGGAGGCTGCATAATTACTCCCGAAACTTGAATTACTAATTCGGCTGCAAAATTACTACGGCAAGGAAAACCTCACAATACGGCTTTCACCGTAAACTTACTCCATATCCTCGTCAGTATGATTCGATGCATTGTATCTTCTCGTCAACTGCCAGAATAGACATATTTCTCTCATAAAGCCTAATTCCAAGCAAATCTGACTTTTGATTCCAGACAAAACATGTCTAATTTGGGAAAAGTGTATTCCAAACTTTTCTACTAGAAAACCATCAAGGTTTAATGCTTTATGCTCTTTACTGAAAGTTGATATTTCTTCTCCAGATGTGTCAAAATGCCCCCCCCCATGCAGTAAATTTCTAACTTTCTGCTTTGTGTCACTCACGGATGATTTATCGAGATTATGTAAGATATACAGCGCTTCATTCTCGTCTGCGACATCAGTAAACACCTCAAACACCACAGGTTTCTCACGTATAGAAGTGTCCATAAACGATTTTGCTTCATTGATAAAATCATCTTTATTCGATGCTGTTAAATATTCAAAGCCTAAAGCCTGAACATAGTCTCTTACGAGTGTTTTTGACTTTTGACCAAAATGCCCACCAGCAGAAATATATTTATCCACATCATTCACGCAGATACTATTCAATTGCGTAAACAAATGAAATTCTGCACCTACAGAGTTATTTACCAACAATATGCGGAGATTGCTGCCAATATGTCTGTTGCCCAAAGAATTCAAATCATAGAAAAAAGAAAGGTCTCCAACAACTCCGAAGAATATTTTATTGGGGTTAACAAGAGAAGCCCCTATAAGAGACGACATATTTCCATCTATCCCAAAACCTCCTTGATTACAATATGTCTCCACATTGCCAGGAGTCTCAAAGAAACCCCAAGAACGGAGCGGACTCAATATACCATAATGCCATACACTATATGGAAACCTTTTATCGTGAAGATAGTTCGCCATCCATATCTGAGAAAATGGCAGTTCTGGTATTGCAGACTTAATTCGACCAGCTTGCTCTCTGCATTTTACATGATAATCTTTATCCATACCTGCAGATGGCTGCTTAGCATAATACTGGAAGAACGTAGTTTCTTTCATCTCAAAGACATTTCGAAGTTGTTTGTAGCAGTCTGTAACCTCCCCATCCTCAGCCACACGCCAAACATTCTTTGGAGCTACTGTTGACCACATATCACTCATATTGCCTATATGTATCAACAAATCCGGATTTCTGTTTTCATCTTTATGACGCTGACGCGCAGCAAGCCAATAGGTAATTCCGTACTTCCCATTATAATTTGCTGTAGGATCTGAGAATACTACCGCATGATGACGTTCGCAGAAAGCATCGACCTGCATGGTAAGATGCTCATCCCATCTCAAATGAGAACCTACATAAATGGCGATTTTTCCTTGCGGCAACGGGGGCAGTTCATCTTCTATGGTATAACGCCTTATTACATTGACAGCTGGCAAATTCTTAGTAGTAAATGTTTGACAATAATTCGTTGCCAGGTTAATATGTACTGGGCCTTCACCATGATGATGAAGCTCAAGAAGCGCTTTATTAGCCTTGATCATACAATCGTACTCATCCTGCGCATCCTTTACATTTTGTAGATAGACACTAATCTTAACAACGTCTGCGGGTTGTAACGAACGATCAATCGCCTGTGGATACAAATGACCGAGTCTCGAGTTATCTTGCGTTGAAGTAATCGCAACAATTGGCAATTTGCGATAATATGCCTCTGTTAATGCAGAGAAATAATTTCTTGAAGCTGTAGCACCTGTGCAGCTTAATGCTACCGGTTCGTTCAACTCCGCAGCCATACCGCAAGCCATATATGCGGCAGAACGTTCGTCTACGCAGGAAAATATTTCAAAATATGGATCTTGCTGAATACTTCCGACAAAAGTCACATTTGTACTTCCTGGTGATACTATTATATGTTTTACGCCGTGAGCCTTTAGTAAAGCAATTAGTATCTGAACATTTTTTTCGTCCGTATAATATTGTTCCATTTCAATCTCTTATTACTAGTCAAACCATATTAAAAGATATAGGGTACGTCATCATAAGTGATAAGACCAGCCCCTCCTGTCATATAAATCATATCCCCGACTATCGTTCGCCCCATATCACTTGTTAGAAATACTGCCATATTTGCAATTTCTTCCGGTCGAGCAAATCGTCCAATGGGATTTGCAGGAAAACTAATATTGTTTTTCACGCCATCTTTCATAAGCATAGGTGTCGCTGTGGGACCTGGTGCAATACCATTCACAGTTATACCATATGGTGCCAAATCTTTTGCCAAACCTAAAGTTAGAGCTCTGATTCCCCATTTGCTTAATGTATAAGCAGAAATCGCTGGTCGCAAACAGGAACTGGATCCGACATTAAGAATATTTCCTTTGATTTCGTTGTCCCTCATGTATTTGGCCACTAGCTGAGATAAGAAAAATGTGCCTTTGAGATTGGTATCTAGTATTTCTTCATATTCTTTTTCTTTACAATTGCGAATATCACCACCTACTAAACCTGCATTATTAACTAATATATCAATGCTATTTTTACTGACAGCATTCAATATTTCATCAAATCGCGCAGGGAACTCATCTGTTTTTAGATTATTCAGAACAATGCCATGAATTTTTTCCGTTGAGGTACTCTTTTTTATTTGAGCACAAGCATCTTCGACCTTTTGACTATGCCTGCCAGTGATAACCACTTCCGCACCTGCTCCTAAAAGGGCCTTTGCAATTTCCATTCCTATGCCACTTGTACCACCTGTAACTATAGCAGTCCTTCCTGCTAACATTTCTGATGGAGACAAAACCCTCACATCTGCATTAACTTGATAAATTGGGACTCCTTTTACCACATATTCAAGTCCACGTCTTATATACATTCTTAATGACATAGGAAATAGTTTTTTTACGTTATTAATTCTTCTATTTTTTCTTTTATCCTATTATGTATTTTAAATAATAATGGATGTTTTACCAATTTTTTATACCTTGATGAAAGAAACACTTTCATCATCATCTTACGCACTTTAGGGTGGTGCGCATAAGATTGTTTTCTCCTGATTGTGATACCTTGAGATTCAATAAATTTTGAATTATCAATTTCTTCTGCTTTGATATAACCCTCGTTTAGGCATTGCAGTATTAGCCGTTCCCCTATCTCTGTATTAGAAGAGAATAAGGTTTTCCCTATTTTCTCCGAGTTTACATACTCGGGCAACCAGGGATCTGCAAGAGTAATATCTGCATCATCATTTAGTGTGTTACTACAATGAAAGCATCGCTTCTGTATGAATAGTCGAGAATGGAAGATGTCTGTCCAAACAGAGTTGAGGTTGGGGACAAGAATATCTTCTCCACTTTTCAATTTAATCTGAATACCACTTGGCCATCCATTCCCTCTATACTGAATGACAATTACGTCATTTATATCAACTCCCAGCCTTTTCAGAAGATAGGTAGTCGCACCATAGTCTTGCTGTGACGAACAGGTAAGGCCAATAATTATAGCATCATATCCCAAATCTTTACATATCCTTTTGACAGCTTTTGTCTGACATGGCAAAGTACATAATACTATTTTACCCCCCCCATGACGCTTTGGTAGCTGCCTTTTGAGTTCCTTCAAAAATTCCATTTCATGGTATATCGAACCACAGATTTTATAGTCGGAGAAATCACTCACCAAAACCGGCTTGTAGCCCACTTCTGGTGAGACAAATCCGAAACTCATAGCATAGTCGGTCAAACCATTATCAAAAAGATATTTGATAATGGCAGAACCCACGCCTCCTGATGTTGCCTTTTCACGTATTGAATGGTCTGTAGCGTAACCTATATATGACGTTTTCATTTACCTAATATTTTTAGAGGAACGAATTTTCTAATTTGAGCAAAAGCAAAATCTTTTTCTTGCGTTGTTAAACCGACATAATAAGTACTAACTGCAACAGAAAGAACACTTGCAACTGTAACGATAATTGTCCTTACAATCGTATCTTCCATTAGAGCAAATAGAAGAGACGGAATTATGAAAGATAACAAAGTTGTCAGAACAATAGGAATAATTACCGAATTCCAGAATAGATATGGAGGGAAACCCACAAGACCTTTTATAATAAAGACTTTTACAATCATAATTATAGCATAGATGACTGCAAAGACTATATATGCTGAATAGGCGGGAAATCCCAATGCAAATATGGCCCATGTTATAGGGAATACCAGTATAGCTAAGCCACCAATGATTAGATAATATCTCTTAACATCTCCAGTTGCCCACGCAGCATTTGCTGCTGAATTACCCAATAAATCAAACATTGTTCCTATCATCGATAATCGAAGAAAAATTGGAGCCTCTGGAGGGTATACTCCTAGCCATAACCGCATTATGGTTTCTGTCTCAAACATAAAAGGGACAAAGAAGAACAACATTAAAATATAAGAAAATTTAGCACCCCTACAAATTAAACTATACATGTACGAAAAATTCCCCTCTGCATAAGATTTTGTAATCTGAGGGTTAATGGCCGTTGTAAAGTTCTGAACAAAATGTTTAGCTATACCTTCAACTGTATTGGCCACGCCACGTGCGGCATTAGATGTTACATTGAAGAAAATATTTGTCAACATATTAACCCCTTGGGTATTAAAGATATATGTTCCAGACCCCAATAGATTCCACCCAGCGAAGCCTGACATTTCTTTCAACAAAGATTTATCCAATACTCTCTGATAAAGGCATTCCTCAAATTTCTTTCTACAATAAAAAGAATATATAAGAAATACTATTATCGCAATTACCCAATATAGAAATGCGTATGTTATGAGTTTATCAAAAGGAGAAACATATAACATATAAACAATAACTAGTTTCATAACAACTTCAAATATGCTCACATATGCAAAAAAGTCCATACGCTCGTGAGCTATAATAGTAGAGTTATTAGGAACATTGACAAGATTAGTAGCAAATGTCAATAATGTCAGTTGAAAGACCCAATTTGCCGCATGCATACGACTATCAGGGATATTCATGTTTGAATTTAGGAACCATACTCCAACAAGTTCTCCGACAATAACAAATATTATCGCAGCAAATATCATTATATTGATGCTGGAAGAGAAAACCTTCGCAAGTGTGTTCTTGTCGCCAACACCTAGATTGTATGTTAAGAATCTGCTTATAGCTGCTGATAGAGAACTTGTGAACAAAGAAAACATTGCCACAAAGCCTGCAACAACATTATATACACCATAATCTTCTATACCCAATGTTTGCAATACAATACGGCTTGTAAACAAACCGATTATCATTGTCACAAACAACCGAATATATAGTAATAATGTATTCTTTGCTATACGCTTATTATTTGATAATGAATCTGACACTTTATTTCCGTTATTGAATATCAGATTAAACCTTCTTAATACAAGCAATGCAAACCCTTAAACTATCCAGCCAGAATGGTACAGATACGGCAAAATCATCTTTTATTATGGTCTTATCAAGTACAGAATATGCAGGGCGTTTCACAGGACTGGGGAATTCATCGCTATGACAAGGTAACACGTCGCAGGCTCCGTGAGTTCCAAATGTTTCAGAGGTTTCAGGTGCTTCTAGTTCTACTGCAATCTTCTGAATCATCTTGGAGAAGTCGAACCAAGAGCAAACGCCTTCATTTGAAAAGTGGTATACTCCGGATTTAGCATAGGTTAGCGGTGAGGGGTTGATGTCTTGCGAATTCTTGTAGTCTTCGATTATCGCCATGATGGCATTTGCCAAATCAAGAGCATAAGTTGGCGTTCCTACTTGGTCAAAGACAACCTTTAATTGCGGCTTTGTAGCAGTCAGATTCAGCATCGTTTTCACAAAGTTCTTTCCAAACTCACTGTAGAGCCAGGCAGTGCGTATGATGACATGATTACTTCCAACTTTCTGAATTGCCTGTTCACCATGAAGCTTGGTTATTCCATACACCCCCGTAGGTGTACCTTTCTGGTCTTCCTTGCAGGGAGTATTATAGGGGTCGCCGCCAAAGACATAATCTGTGGAGATATGGACGAGTAATCCGCCAACCTCCCTCATCGCTGTAGCCAGATTCTCCGGAGCCTTTGCGTTCAGTAGCTCCGCCAGTTCCTGATTACTCTCAGCTGCATCCACATTGGTATAGGCTGCACAGTTGACAATCATTTTGACATCATTCTGTTTCACAATATCACGAATAGCATCAAGGTTTGTGATGTCAAGCTTTGTGGTTGTGCTATCAACATCTTCGCCTGCAAGTTTATGCAGCATCGCTAATGATTCTGGATGCTCGTCGCAAACATCAGTGAAGATATATTTATCTTTAGAACCTTTGGACACAATACGCATTTCATTGCCCAATTGACCATTAGCTCCTGTAACAAGTATATTCATTCCTATAAAGTTTAGCGGTTATAGGTTATCGGTTGTAGACAAAAGGTGATTCGAAGTCCTTGAGGTACTTATGCCTAGAATCTTTGGCGGATAAAGCAATATCCGCTTTTGAGATTTTCCAGTCAATATTGATGTCTGGATCATCCCACATTATGGCTCCTTCTGCCTCTGGATGATAAAATTCATCGCACTTGTATTGGAATAAGGCAGTCTCACTCAGAACCACAAAGCCGTGGGCAAAGCCCTTAGAAATGAAGAACTGACGGTGATTCTCGCCTGTAAGCTCCACTGCTACATGCTTACCATAGGTGGGACTGCCCTTACGGATGTCAACAGCGACATCCACAACTTTTCCTTGAATCACTCTTACGAGTTTGCTCTGTGTATAAGGTGGATTCTGGAAATGGAGTCCACGCAATACGCCATAATGAGAGAAACTTTGGTTATCTTGAACAAAATTTACCCTCCCCACCTTTTCCTCAAAGTCACGCTGGGAATAGCTCTCATAAAAGTAGCCACGACTGTCACCAAATATTTTTGGCTCAATAATAACCACACCGGGTATTTCTGTATCTATAACATTAATCATCTCTAAACCATTAATCTTTAACCATGAACCACTAACCACAAGTTAGTCTTGAGTTATTGTTCTTGAATTCACTTCTTCTTTCATCTCGCCAATCACCATCAACAGATGTTGACCGTATTGATTCTTCAGCATAGGCTTTGCGAGTTCCCGCATTTTCTCTTCAGAAATCCATCCATTACGGTAGGCGATGTCTTCCAAGCAAGCGACCTTCAAGCCTTGGCGTTTCTCTATAACCTCAACAAATGTACTAGCTTCAGCAAGACTGTCGTGGGTGCCAGTATCCAACCAGGCAAAGCCGCGTCCAAACACCTGCACCTTTAACTCTCCGTCCTTCAGGAATTCCTGATTGACCGTTGTAATCTCCAGTTCTCCTCTTGCAGAGGGTTTGATGTGTTTTGCAACATCAACTACCTTATTGGGATAGAAATAGAGTCCCACTACTGCGTAATTGCTTTTAGGCTCTTTTGGCTTCTCCTCAATAGAGAGGCAATTGCCCTGTTTATCAAACTCAGCCACACCATATCTTTCAGGGTCTGAAACCCAATAGCCAAAGACAGTAGCCTTTTTGTTTTCCTCCGCATCCTTAACAGCCTTACGGAGTAATCCCGTGAAGCCACTTCCATAGAAAATGTTATCACCCAGCACCAAACAAGCACTGTCATCACCGATGAATTTCTCGCCAATGATGAAAGCCTGAGCAAGCCCGTCAGGTGACGGTTGCTCTGCATACTCGAAATGTACACCATAGTCAGAGCCATCTCCCAGCAGGCGTTTGAAGCCAGGCAAATCGTAAGGTGTAGAGATAATCAGTATATCCCTAATTCCCGCCAGCATCAAAGCACTGATGGGATAATACACCATCGGTTTGTCATAGATTGGGAGCAACTGCTTGCTGACACCCTTGGTAATCGGGTAAAGCCTTGTGCCGGAACCTCCGGCAAGTACGATTCCTTTCATGTTAAAACGTTGTTTTACCATGCACTATTGGCTGCACCTCGGCAATAAGCAAGCTTGCTGTTCTCGGTTTGCACAATAGGTCATATCTGTTATTAATTTGATTTCCTCCAAAAGTGCGGCCCGCTGTTTTTTATGAACCTATGTGTTTACAAATCTTATGAGAGACCAGCAGGAATCCCGCCTCTTATGTTTGGGCAGTTTGAAGTGTGCGGTCCTCCTCACTGCCCCAAGCGGCTCCGCTTGCGCGTAAGAGCGGCAGCCGCTATTGTTTGGTTTCAGGTTTCAAGTTTAAAGATTCAAGTCACACAGAAATCACAGATATCACAGAAACTGTTTTCGTTCTACCTCTCTTCTATCTCTCGTCCATCTCTCAAGCACCTCTCAAGCACCTCTGAACCATTAACCTTCCTCCCCGCACCTATCGCGTACTTACCGTGCTACCATCGTCCAACATCCGTCGTAAGATTACGGTGAAAACCGTGTCGAAAAGACACTGGAACAACACCCCAGCCTGTTCGGCAGGAATATTGTCTGTGAAACAATGATTTGTGATTTGATTATTCAGCCTTCCATTCTTCGGGGAGGAGGCTGTGGAGGTCTTCTTCATCTTCCGCAGCAGCCGGTGAATACGGTATGTGATATGCGTACTTGCAGGTCTCTATGTACGACAGAAGCTCCGCCGAGGCCTTGCTCTTCCATATGGGACCCTCATAGCGCGGGTGCAGGATCGGCCTGCGCATCTCGTCGTCCTTGCGCACCACCACGATGCTCTCTATGGGCTGCACCACGTGGCTCCTCCGGTCATTATCGAAAGTCCACCGGACTTTCTTCATATCGTAAGCCCGTTACCCTCTCGGTGAAGTATCTTGGCCGTGGTGCCGCTCTTGCCGATGAACACGTATGCCTCGTCGGGAGTCAGGTATAGTCCGAACTCGGCGTTGATTATCCCCTGTAGCCCCTGGAACTGCTTTCGCATGTCAACAGGCTCCAGACACAGCCCAAGTAGCGCATATCCGCGCGCAGCCGGCATATCGTAGACATGGCCTCACTCTTTTATGCGTATGTAATCGGCAAGCTGCGACACCGCAGTCCCCTGCGGCAGCGTAAGCGCCACCCCATTGGGATAGGTAAGCTTGATGCACTCGTAACGTGTTCTTGCCCCAGCGGCCTGCCTTTCCGTTTCCGTCGGCCTGCCACTGATGTTCATCTCAGCAAACATGGGCCTGTCTTTCTGATTCTTGTTGCTCATTGCAGTCAATTTTTTTTGTTAGAAAATCGACTGCAAAATTACACCGGCCCGAAAAACCCCACAATACGGCTTTCACCGTAAACTTACGATTCATTGTACATGGTAATGGTTCCAATTCCCATAAGCATAAACCAATCAGAATGCGCGTAAATTCTGATGGCTTAGATCCGCCAATTATTTTTTTGATTCATTGTTAATGGTTCACGATTCCTTAATGAGTCGATTACAGTAAATACGTAAGCTCCGTTCTATCAAAGGCTTCGCTTCATACACCGAATATCTTCTTAATATATATTGTGAATGTTTACCTCGATAGTGCAGCTGTCCTTCTTGGGTTTGATGTATCTATACACTTTCTGAGGTTCTTTCTGGGTAAAGACAATCAATGAGTCAACTTTTTTATTTAACTCTTGAACATCCTTTTTCAGAGCCTCCACTTGTGTAGAGTCTGCATAGGAGCGGATACCCTTATCACTCGTACTCTCTTTGATGGACAATGCTTTGACAAAGGCTATAATGGCTATTACTGCCAATATAAAAAGTATTGCAGCACCAATCTTATACAACCATCTGGAAAAGTGAAGTTCTCTATTCCTACTCATTGTATATTGTCATTAGTATGTCGTAAAACAGTCTGTCGTGCTTCTTTTCAAATTCACGTATGGCTTCTATCGTCACCTTACGATATTGGAATTTTTTGTTTCGACGATAGGCATTGTTGTATTCTTCGCACTCAGTTGCAATAGAGAGCAACTCTGTTTGGAATGGCTGCAGTATCTCTGTCGGTGTGCCATATTGTGTATTCAAAAGTTTCAGAAGGTCATTGGCATAAATGCCTGTCATCTTGAAATTGTTGACAATTTGTTTTGGACGTTGTGAAGAGCCTGTCAGGTCACGGACAAGGTTCCTGTATTGTTCCCGGACGGCAAGCACCTCCTTGCTGAAATGATCTTTTAGTTGATGGGTGAGGTCTAACTTCTTCTGCAAGGTATCAACAATCCATATAGCCACAAGAGCAGATACGGCAATCCCTATAGCGCTGACGGCTATACCTGTTATAGAAAGCCAATCGGATGGAGATAACATAACTACTGTTCCTCTGTATAGACAATCCACACACGTTTTTCTGGCACGCCATTGATAAGCCTAT
Source organism: Bacteroidales bacterium (assembly GCA_017446745.1). Classification (GTDB taxonomy): domain Bacteria; phylum Bacteroidota; class Bacteroidia; order Bacteroidales; family P3; genus Colimorpha. The sequence continues at coordinate 67,272 of JAFSQF010000113.1, read as the reverse complement.
ACCACGCTCCATGTGATTTGGTGATAGTGGCTTGCTCACCTTTCCTCCGTCTTTCCTCCCATTTTGGGTATGTTTTCTTCTCTATTTCGTCAATCCAATAGGGTTCCCAGTCGGACACGATATGCAGCATTGTCTTTACAACATCGAGGGTAAAGTCATACACAAGGTTTCCGATAGACTCGTCCAGAAAAGACGGTGTATAGCCGTCATCACCCCCATCCAAGACCAGTTCAAGTACCTCATTTCTTGTATAACACCCGTAAAAGATCTCATTCAACTTGTCGTGATAGAAATCTTCACCTGATGTCTCACTATATTTACTATGACGTATCCCAGTATCTTCGGAATAGTCTTGATGAATATTAAACGTCATATTGTTACAGTATACAGTTCTTGTCTATTCTCCAGCTGTAAAGCGTTCCATTGAAGGTTCCACGATGTTTAGCAAACATCGTATTATTTCCTTTCAGAAAGTCAATGATAGAATTATTGGTCACAACTTTCAGGTCCTTGATATAACCATCGTCCATGGCAGCTTTCACACACGGAAGGCCTCTATTGCGGTTTGACTCCAATGCGGTAGAACCATATTTCTGCTCAAAGGCCCCGAAGAGTATGTTTGCGTCTGTCTTAAACGAAATCAAGTTTTTGAGATGCTCCCAATAGTCAATAAACAACTTCTCCAAGATGCCTCTACCAAGGTCTAATGCCACGATTATCACTTTATCGCTCTCAAACTTAGCTCCCAACGTCCATTGTGACTTGTCTGCCTCGCTCCATTCAACAGAATTGGCACAGATTTCTTTGATAATCGTGTTGTGCATACGCGTATTTGTCGTTTGGCCCAACAGGTGCAGCTTTATGTGGCGAACAAGTTCGCGGAATGCACGATAATGCTGGCTTGTCAGTTTGTATTGACCACGCTCCACTGTGATAAACTCACTGTCTGTTGAACTGGCGAAACGACGCCTATTTTGGTCGAAAAGTTTGTTGAAGAAGCCAGACTCTTTCAAATATCTTTCGCATTCAGGTCTCTTGGGGGAATTGCCACCGAGAGCGCATCCGTTATTTAGCAGTTCCTCACCAATTGCTGACAACATCATAGTGGAAGCGAAATCGATATGCTGGACATTTTCCATATTAATCCGATAGTGTCGGATTCCAGACGCACCAGCTTTTCTGATACGTTTAAAGAATACGGCGCACTCTTTTGTATTCACTAAGAATCGGAAATCAACGGGTGCCTCATCATCATATTCGGGTATTGGTATAGACGCTGCAGAAACTTGACCCAATCCTCTAATATACAGCGGGGTATTTCTCAGCCACTCTTTCTTTCTTTTCCTGCGCTTTGCCTCGTTGTGTTGTTTCTTACATTGTACATGATATCGGTCAACATATCTCATTGGTTCATTATTCGAGTTATTCTTATTCCGAGAACACGAATCGCACAAATTTTACGAATCTTTTTCGCTATAGGCTCCTTACAGCCTTACTCCTGAGTCATTTATGATTAAAGATTTAGGGTTCAGGGTTTAAGGTTCAATTGACTCGCAGCTTATTTAACACTTTATTCAAGGGATTTCTTATACCACTCAAAAAGTTTCTTCACGCCGTCCTCTATCTCCACATTATGCATCCAGCCCAGCGAGTGCAGTTTGCTCACATCTATCAGTTTCCGCATCGTACCGTCGGGCTTCGAAGCATCAAACTCCACCTCTCCCCCAAAGCCTACAGACTTCACCACCAACTCACTCAGCTCACGAATAGTCAGCTCCTTGCCCGTACCCACGTTGATATGGCAATTGCGTATCTCACCCAGCGAAGGGATGTACCCGCCACGCCCTGCACTATGGTCACGGTCAACAGCCCCGTCCGTCGAGGCACCATAGTGAACACTCGAATACTTCTCTATGCCAATGATGTCACTAAAGTTCACATTCAAAAGAATATGCACAGACGCATCCGCCATATCCTCGCTCCACAGGAACTCGCGCAACGGTGTTCCTGTACCCCATAGTGTTACCTTATTATTCTCAATGCCATATTTGGCAAGTACTTTCAAAACTTCTTCCTTACTTGCATTGCCTGAAACACCCTCCACCGGTCGCTTGTTCAGGTCAACGGCTATCTTGTCCCACTCTCCATTGTGTATCAGCTTCGCCAGATACACCTTCCTCATCATAGCGGGCATCACATGACTGTTCTCCAAGTGGAAGTTGTCATTCGGGCCATACAGGTTCGTGGGCATCACGGCGATATAGTTGGTGCCATACTGCAGGTTGTAGCTCTCGCACATCTTCAGTCCCGCAATCTTCGCGATAGCGTACTCCTCGTTGGTGTACTCCAGCGGACTCGTCAGCAGACAATCCTCATTCATCGGTTGCGGAGCGTTCTTCGGGTAGATGCACGTCGAACCCAGAAACAGCAGCTTCTTCACCCCGTGGGCATAGGCCTCACTGATCACGTTGCACTGTATCTTCATGTTCATCATGATGAAGTCTGCCCTGTACAGCATATTCGCCATGATACCGCCCACGAAAGCCGCCGCAAGCACCACGGCATCCGGCCGCTCCTCATCGAAGAACTTCCGTACCGCCAACTGGTCCGTCAGGTCCAGTTCCTTGTGGCTACGACCGACAAGGTTCTCATACCCCCTTGCTTTCAGGTTATTCCATATCGCAGACCCCACCAGTCCATGGTGACCTGCCACGTATATCTTACTATTCTTGCCAAGCATAATGTTTTTGTATATTTTAAATTCGTGAAATTCGTGTTCAACTAAAATATCCTCTCCATCCGCTGCCATTTCTCATCGCTCCGAGCATCCGCGCTGCATCCCTGAAACTGGCTCACATACGCCTCCCATTCCGCCTGCCGTGGCAGCCCTGCCAACCTTGCCATATCTCGCTCGAAGTCGAACTCATCCACGGTATCCATCACCATACACAAACTCCGCCCCCGTCGCCATATCTCCATCGAGAGGATCCCCACCTCCCGCTGCCCCTCAATCACCTCCGCCCACACGTGCTTATGTGCCTCCACATATTTCTCAATCATCGCCGGATCATCCACGAGCGTCAACGTCTGACAAAATCTCTTCATATCAGTTTAGGGTTGCCTGTTTAGTGTTGTAGAGTGCGTACGCCAGCACCACCACAAAACATCCCATCGGGATAAGGTAAGAGGTGTAAATCCCTGCCACATCGCTCACCATCGCCTGCAACGGTGTAAGCAACGCCCCTCCCAATATGGCCATAATCAACCCCGAGGCCCCTATCTTCACATCCCCTGCTGCATCGGTTGCAGAGCCTGTCGAAGCAATACTCCCCAGCGCAATGCCATAGATAGTCGGGAACATCAGGCTCATAAAGAACGACACAGCCATCAATGCAACCACCATCAGCCAGCCAAGTCCGCTACCAAACACCACTATGCCACAGCACACTACCGACATCACAGCACCAAACACCAGCAACTTGGCGGGTCTGAACCATTTCATAAGCCCCGTGTAGATGAATCGCGAGGCGCAGAACCCGATGATAGACCACAAATACACGGTAGCCGCCTCAGCCTCTACTACACCAAGTTCCTGCATAACGATGCGGATAGTAAAACTCCACACGCCAATCTGTGCGCCTACATAGAAGAACTGCGCGATGACCCCAAACAGATAGGTCTTGTTGCCGAACAATCTATGGAAAGAGGCCCGCAAGCCATCCGTTCTGCCACTATCTTTACCTTCCGGCATTTTGGCAAACAACATCACCACCATAATCGCTACCAACACAAATCCCAGCGTCATATAGGTGCCGCTCACAGAGTAGAGCGATATGTCCTTCAATATGAAGTGCTTGCTTAGCACGATTCCGAGAATGGAACCGATGGGATTGAATGCCTGGGCTATATTGAGTCGCCTTGTAGCGGTCTCCGGACTGCCCATACTCATAATATACGGATTGGCCGTGGTCTCCAGCACCGAGCAGCCGCTGGCCATGATGTATATCGCCACCAGATAGAATGCATAACTGGCAACACTGGCAGCCGGCATAAAGAGAATGGCACCGCCTGCATAAAGGCACAACCCTAATATAACTCCGCTTTTGTAGGAGTGCTTGCGGATAAACAATGCCGCAGGCAACGCAATCACGAAATAGGCTCCATAGAAAGCGAACTGTATGAGCGAAGTCTGTGTGTCGCTCATATCCATAATGCGCTTAAATGCACTCAGCAGCGTGTCCGTCATATTGTTGGCAAGCCCCCACAGCAGGAACAGGCTGGTAACCAACACAAACGGCAGCAAGTATTTATGTTCTATAACTTTCATTACATACCTGCCCTTCTGATAGTTAACGGAATCGCTTCCGAATGCTCATTGCAGAAAGATTCTGCATCATCCACCACACAAGCCAAGTATCCACCGCCACCTGCTCCCGGCATCTTCCACGCCAGGACCTTATCTTTGTACTGGTCAATATAGCTCTGAACGCAACCCTGAATCATGGCAGGAAACATAGCCACTTGCGCATCAAAAGATGCTTTGTAGGCTTTTGCGAAATCATCAAGGTCTTTATCTAGAATAGCCTGCCAGCAGTCGTCTGCGGCCTTTGCCAGTGCCTTCACCTTCTCCTCGGTGATGTCCTTGCCCTCAACAACGCTACAGCCCGGTCTACGCGGGTCCATTGGAATCATAATGATGTGGTCTTCAAGGAAGCGGAGCACTTGCTCGTCCTGACAAGTTTCGATGAGTTCAGGCCAGAAGCGGTTGTTGTAGTAATGCCTGCACAGCCCTGGAACACAGATGCCAATGGCATCTTGAGCCCCGCTGATGATGCCGTCACTCCGTTCCGGGTCGTTCTCGAAGCAGAACACCAACTTGGCCAAAGTCTCGGAATCCATGTTAGGAAGTTGGTACGGCCATATTTTCTTAATCATATTACGGGTGCTGGTGCTCAGGCCGCAACGTTCACGAACCTCGAAGGTGGGCTCCAGACTGATGGTTATTGCCCACCCAGGAGCATACTGACTCACATACGGTTGGTCAATCCAAGTGCCCGCGAGATCTAGGCGCGTGGGTATCTGACTCTCCGTCTTCTTCAGGTCCGTACTGCTCCGTGCCGTGAGACCCTCGTGCGGATCGCGATGGAGTTCTATATACTCTATTCCCCGCTCTTCGCAGGTGTGGCGCTTCTCCGGGCTGCCGCCGTCGCTGTTCACCACGAACACGTCGGGTTTCACGATGTCCAGTGTGGGCACGAAGTCGAGCACGCCACTGCCCGCGTTGATGTAGGCATCCTTCACGTACTTGATGCTCTTCACCATGAACAGGCGCTCCTGCTCGCTGTAGATGGTCTTTCGGTGTTTATATCCCAAATACGTCTTATCGCTCCCAATCCCCACATACAAATCACCATACTCAGCCGCCTGCCGGAAAAATTCCACGTGCCCGCTGTGCAACAAGTCGTAACAACCGGAAACAAAGACTTTCTTAGGCATTATAGAAATATCTAATACTTAATCCTACTTAACGATACCCTTTTCAAGATACTCTGCAAGATTCATACGAACCTTATGGGCAGCACCCTCAGACGCAACTTTAGCTATATCAGCCTCAACCATAATCTTAACAAGTTCCTCGAAACTGGTTTTGTTGGGACTCCAGCCCAGCTTGGCCTTGGCTTTTGTCGGGTCACCCCAAAGGTTCACCACGTCAGTGGGACGGTAGAAGTCCTCGCTCACGGCCACCACGGTCTTGCCAATCAGGTTCTCCGGACCGCTGACCACGATGCCTTTCTCATCGATGCCCTCGCCCTCGAACTTCAGCTCAATACCAGCATAACGGAAGGCCAGGTCGGTGAACTCGCGCACGCTGTGCTGCACGCCGGTGGCAATCACAAAGTCCTCTGGTTTGTCCTGCTGGAGGATGAGCCACATACATTCCACATAGTCCTTGGCATAACCCCAGTCACGGAGGCTATCCATATTGCCTAAGTACAGACAATCTTGTAATCCCTGACTAATGCGGGCTGCAGCAAGGGTAATCTTACGTGTAACAAAAGTCTCGCCACGGCGCTCTGACTCATGGTTAAAGAGAATGCCCGAGCAGCAATACATTTCGTATGCCTCACGGTACTCCTTCACAATCCAGAAACCATATTGCTTTGCCACGGCGTAGGGGCTATAAGGGTGGAATGGGGTGTTCTCATTCTGCGGTACTTCTTCCACCTTGCCGTAGAGTTCGCTGGTGCTGGCCTGATAGATGCGGCAGGTCTTCTCCAGCCCGCAGGCACGGACGGCCTCCAGGATGCGCAGCACGCCCGTCGCGTCCACGTCTGCCGTGAACTCCGGCGAATCGAAGCTCACCTGCACGTGGCTCTGTGCCGCCAGATTGTAGATCTCGTCGGGCTGCACCTTGCGGATGACCTGCACCAGACCCATCGAGTCGCCCATATCCCCGTAATGAAGGTGGAACTGGGGGTGGCCCTCAAGATGTGCTATACGTTCACGGTAATCGACACTGCTGCGACGGATGATACCGTGGACATCGTATCCTTTCTCTATCAGAAACTCGGACAGATAACTGCCGTCCTGTCCGGTAACACCAGTAATAAGTGCTCTCTTCATAAAATTAAATATTTATTCAAGTTTCGCATGTATGCGAAATATTTGATATTAAGTCGCCTATGGCGAGAAATCTTACAAATCTAGTCAAATCAAACAGATAAATATTGAAAGATTTGAAAGGATTTGCGAGATTTCTGTCGCGAAGCGACACTCATTATCACCAACATAGAACTTGCGGAAGTTGAGTATTTATCGTTAGAATTATTAATTGCTTGAAAAATCTCTAATACGTTGTTCTTCGCTACGTTTACATACCAAGAACTGGCCGTTCTTCTCGCTCACGATATAGCTATCCAATCCTTGAAGCACTACCTTTCTGGCATCCTCCATGTGGACAACACAGTCTCTGCACTCATACAGCTTCACATTGCCCACAGATCCATTGCCATTCTCATCTTTCTGAAGCTTAGCGTGCAACGATGCCCAGTTACCGAGGTCACTCCACCCAAAATCAGCAGGATGGGTAAATACCTTTCCGTCCTTCGAGGCTGGCTCCATCACAGCATAGTCTATGGAGATTTTCTCACACTGAGGGAATACCTCTTTTAGTTTAGAGTTGAGCGTGTAGGGTTTTGCGTCAGTGGCATGTATAGAGTTTGGAGATTCTGAGTTTACTATTTCATCCATCTGAGTTGCCAAGATGGGTTTGTAGGTACGGATGCTATTTGCGATGGTCTGCACGTTCCAAACAAAAATGCCGGCATTCCAAAGATAATTGCTAGCCTTGAGATACTTCTCTGCTGTCTCATAATTTGGCTTTTCTTTGAACTCCTGTACTCTCTTTATCTCGCTACTCTGAACAGTATTGCTACTCTCAACACTCTCAACTAAACTCTCAACTTTCACTTCCACATAACCATAACCAGTCTCAGGGCGTGAGGGTTTAATGCCAATAGTCACAATGGCATCGTGGTTGGACGTGAAGTTCAATGAATTCTGGATGACACAACGGAACTCTTCGGGGTTCATCACCACAGCATCACTTGGCGTGACAACAATATTCGCATTCTCATCCTCTGCTTTAATCTTCCAACAGGCCCAAGCAATGCTAGGAGCGGTGTTTCGAGCTTCCGGCTCTGCGAGGATATGGCTCTCGGGGATTCCGGGTATCTGTTCCTTTACAATCTTTACATACTTGGCATTAGTCACCACCCAGAAGTTTTCAATGGGTGCTACACCTTTGAAACGGTCAACTATAAGTTGTATCAGCGTCCGTCCGCTTCCAAGGATGTCAATAAATTGTTTTGGGTATTCTGGAGTGCTCAGCGGCCAGAAACGGTTGCCTACTCCACCCGCCATAATTACTATATGGTTGTTTCACATTTTCTATAGCTTAATGAATCTGAATCGAATAAATGAATAAATAGGTTTCTCTTGGTTTCAACTGATGGTTCAATTCACGTTCCGCTATATCTCCATCGAAGTCAAATCTGTCTGCAATGCCGCACCAGGGTTCTATGCACACAAACGGGCATCCGGGCTTATTTGGTGCCCAAATACCAAAGGCTTCCGCCTGTGGACATATCACAGATAACACCTTGTGACCTTTCTTGTCAAGAAGAGCCACACTGCCCACTTGTTTACCCTCAATCAATATAGCATCGTTAATGAACAGTCCGTTGGTAATCGGAAGAACACCGTTTGGGTCTGCAATACTTTGAGGCTTGTCATAGCTATGTCTCAACCCGTCTATCAGATAATTGCTCACGTTCGGATTGACAACATTCCCATGATTGTCGTAAAACTGCAAGTAGCCGTGATTCTCGTCATTGGCATTATAATTGGGCAAGACAAAGGCCGGATGTGCTCCCATCTGGAAGTTCATCGGTTGGTCTCCTTTATTTCTTACAGTCCAAGTACATACCACCTCGCTGTCAGTCATATTATAGGACACCTCAAGGTCAAAGAGATAAGGATAGCACGGAGAAATACATGCCTGATTCATCGAATACACCAAGGGAGCCTCGCTGGGTTCTATTTGAATAAGTCCATTCAGGAGGGATGCTCGCGTATGATGTGGAACAAATTCCGCATCGCGGGCAAAGCCGTGCTGCTTCAATGTATAGCTGTTACCGTCTATCCTAAGCGTATCGTTCGCCAATCTCCCGACAATAGGGAAAAGGATGGGTGCCGTGCGTCCCCAATAGGTTTTGTCAGCGTTCCAGAGATATTCTATGCCATCACGCTGTATGCTTTTCAACTCAGCACCAATATGTGAAAACAATATTTGAAAATCCTTTTGAATCATTCGTCCGTCATGATTTGGTTATTATGCTCTGTAAAAAGTGGCGGCCCGCTGTATTATTGAACCTTTTGTCTTATGAGAGTAAGTTTACGGTGAAAACCGTGTCGAAAAGACACTGGAACAACACCCCGGCCTGTTCGGCAGGAATATTGTCTGTGAAATAATGATTTGTGATTTAATTATTCAGCCTTCCACTCTTTGGGGAGGAGGCTGTGGAGGTCTTCTTCATCTTCCGCAGCAGCCGGTGAATACGGCTTTCACCGTAAACTTACAAACCAAGTATTTCTGTGCTATCTGTGCTATCTGTGTGCCCACAGTTAAGGTTAACGTTAGCGTTAAGGTTGAAATAAACCTCGAACTTTAAACTTTAAACTTTAAATACCATCATTCTCCAAGATACTCACATGTACCCCATCTCGTCAGGTTACGGTTCCATGCTGCCTCATCCACCACAAACAAACTCGTCTTCGCCAGCAACTCCTTGTGCCAACGTCTTTTGTTTGCCTTCCCTGTCGGAATCATTCTGGATAGTTCCTTTCGACAATACCCTGCCAGCGCAGCGTCAAGGTTCAGCAGACACACATAATAGACAGGTTTGTCTATTTTTCCTTCACAAAACCTATAGAGAAACGTCTCACGGTATTTACGCGACAATGTACGTATCAAGTATTTCCTGGCTTCATTGTCATCGTACGTTTTACCCTCCTTCTTGAAGTCAGCAAGGTCATCGTATGTCTTGATTTCGATGAACACATATTCAGCTGGCATCTCTACCATGACATCCACCGCTTTCAGTGCCGTAGCACCGTGATAGTGGGGACTTAATGGGTCTCGCTCGTCAAACTTATAGGCATCCACAGCCTGCGGAAAATCAAACCTATAGTTATCTACATCTACCGTCATTTCTCAAAGGCTTTGTTTATTTCTCTGTCAAGCAAACTCTGGAAAGCCCGGTCAATAGCATTAGGGCTAACCTCTTCAAAGTCGCGCGTAGAAACGCAACGAATATTGCCATCGCCATTGCGGAAAAGCGTATGAATCAGCACAGCAGAATCCCCATTGGCGGCCAACTCAAATTCCTTCAGCAACACATAATCGTGTGTGGCCACAAAAATCTGCACTCCCATTTTCTGAAGTTCCAGCAGAATTCGCACAACGGTTTCCGACAGCACCGGATTCAGGTTCGCCTCGGGCTCATCCCAAAACAGCACACTCCCCTTTGTCAGTGTCTCGTTCTGTATAAGCATATACAGCAGACCCAGTTTTCTGAACCCTTCTGCCAGCAACGTGAATTCCAGTTCACCTGAGCGGTTGCGCAGGTAGAACGTCTCATTCTTTTCAATCACCCTGCCCGATATACTCTTATTCAGAATCTCCAGCAACTTCGCACGTTCCTTCGAAGGCTTACCTTTGGGTATGGGCTGCAACGCCTTATCAATGATGTCCGAGTAGACCTCCTCAAAGTGTATATGCTTTTCCGAGTACAATGCCCTGAAGCGTGGCGCATTGGCGAGCATATCCTTCACGGGTATATAGGTGGCCGGGTTGCGCCTGTCTTCATTCCAGCGCAGCACCTTCACTTCTGCCTTGTTCAGCGTGGTGATATGACAACCTATGGAGCGGTCTGTAGGCTCGCTGCCGTCGTTGCGATACACTTTCACGGATCCCGAGTTTCGCCCTTGACTCCGATGCACAAGTCTGCCAATACTGTTAGGCAGGAATACAGAGCGAAGTTTCTGGTCGTATGTCTGAGAGGCTTGCGTGTCTATCACCGAGCAGGCGGCATACAGCGCTTTCATCACATGCGTTTTACCCGTACCGTTCTCACCCAGAAGTATATTGATTCCCGGCGAGAAGGACACTGCCAACTCATCAAAAGCCGTAAAGTTCTCAAATTTTATCTTAGTTATCATATCCGATACTTTTTTCTATCTGTTGTAAAGATAACGCCTTTCTACCATATTTATTGCATTCCTTCACAACATTTATTCTTCATTAACCCTCACCCTTGAACTTTGAACCTTGAACCATTCACCCTTGAACCCTGAATCATGAACCATAAGTGTTCTGCGCTTTCTGCGAGACCTGTAACGTGTTCTTGCCCCAGCGGCTCGTCTTTCCGTTTCCGGCGGCCTGCCACTGATGTTCATCTCGGCAAACATGGGCCTGTCTTTCTGATTCTTGTTGCTCATTGCAGTCAATTTTTTTGTTAGTAAATCGACTGCAAAATTACACCGGCCCGAAAAAAACCACAATACGGCTTTCACCGTAAACTTACTTTTCAAGTCACGCTCCCGTGCGCGTATCTGATACCATGAACCAGCTCCGCCGGGAGATGAGCGACCTGCCCTAACGGTGGGCCAACCTTTATTCATCTTGGCAGGTATGATGCGGTCAACAATGACGAAATCTCCCTCTGTGTGGAACACATAATCCCAGCGACGGTTGTGCGACACCATGTGGCGTGCCTGGGGATGTATTTGCAGGAACGTCTTGGATGTGGTCTTTCGGTAGAGGTCAGCATAGAGGGAAAGCATCTTTATCTCCGCTCTCATATTGTTCGCGTAGCGGACGGCTCCCTCTTCGGACATCATCTCATCGAGAAAGACGCGTAGCCGTGCCATGTCCTGACGAGCGGCATGGCTGATACGTACCTCATAGATTCGCATAGTCGTGGCGCACCTGTTCGATGAGTTCGTCGAAGTACTCATCCACCGACATCGTACTTTCCAACACTTTCTCACGCGTGGAGACTCCCGTCACGGGGGCGGCATAGTTTCTCACGCTGCCGTAAGCCACAGCAGATTCTGCCAGCATTTGCGGCTTTTCGTCAATTATAGGATAGGTCTTTGCCATAATGGTTTACCTTATATATTATTATACTATATTTTCGATGCAAAAGTACGATTATTTTCTCATTCAGAGGGTATCAGGGTAACTTTTTAACATTTCTGGTGGTCGGTCTTCGACCTCAAAATCTGAAGAAAATCTGAATCAAAATTGTTCAAGGTCACGCCACAGGGCGTGGCTGTGGGCGAAGAGAATGGTACGCCTACAGTTGTATTTCTTTGAGATGGTCGTTGATGTCGTGGATTACAATCTGACGGGCGCGGGACTCAATCGTAAATATTTCGACAAGTTCCTTCAGCTCAGCGTCCGGGATGTCCAGTTGCTGAAGAGGGCCTCGCTTGGGATAAACTGTCAGAAATGCAACCACCGGCATATCCTTCAACACCAAGTAGATAAGGCGGTAGCCATCTGACTTGGAGAGGTGCTGACGCTTGTCGGGCAGGCGCAACTTTATGGTGACGGAATCTAAGTCCATCAGAACCATATCGCGATTGGAACGGATCTGTTCAATAGGTGCGTTCTGAAAAGCACGGCATATCTCTTCCTGGACACCCGAATAAACACCATGTCGGACTTTAAGCAAGTCACTAAGCGCTGCCCTGAATGCAGAAATGCTGACAAATTGTATCATATCCTACTTGAAGAGATAGGAGAAGTCTATGTCTTTGATACTGGCCAGCGTCTGCTGCAGTTCCTCGTCCTTGGGGGCTTTTATGCGGAACTCCACGATGTCGTGGTCAAGTTCCTCGAGGTCGAGGATCTGCTCGCGCATGCGCTCGTCGTAGCGGCGCAGTTCAGGACGTGACTGGCTCTCGCGGCGCAGGGCCTTGAGGGTGCTGATAACTATCTTCAGCTCGGGACCGAACATGCGGTAGTCGTCCTCGGTGATGGTGATGAACTCGTCGTGCAGACGGTCGCTGAGCCGGTCAACCTCGTTGAGGATGCGGGCCACCTCGCCCTGCCGCTCCACGAAGAGCGGTGAGGCCAGCCGCATACGGCGGTCGAACGAGCGACGTCCGATGCGTCCTATATGTCGTGATATCTCTGCTGTCTGGCACATAACATATTGTCGTTTTAAATGAGTTCCATGTTTTATTTTGCAAAAGTACAACTTTTATTCCACATAGAGTGGATTTTAACAGTGTTTTAACACTCTGGGAGTGGGGTCAAGTTTCATGTTTCAAGGTGTCACACAGAGATCACTGATAACACAGAAAGCAGCATAGCTGCTGGTTTAACTTCGTTGACTCTTGTCGCGACTCGGCTTGGGCGAAAGGGGACAGGAACTTTTTGCCCTTCTTTAATCCTTCAGTCCGCTTGTTTCTTCTTGTCCTTATCTGTTTAATTACGCACCTGTTTGGTCGTATATCCCGTGTGGCTGACAATCTGCCGCACGGAGTCTCCCTCGTCGCGCAGCCAGTCAAGGAGGTTCTCCTGCTGCTCCCGCCCTAACTTCCGGAACTCTTCTTCTGTTACAGCACCACATTGCTGAATGATAAGCTCTCGCACCTCCTCGTCTTTCAGGCGGCGGGTGTTATCCACTTCTATGCAACTGGCATTGATTATTACAATGCAGCAGCACCGTCAGTCACATCATTATTTCAGTTTGCAAAAATGGACTGCCGAAATCGGTGTTTGTTTCAATGCTGTGGTCTGTCCCAGAAGTACTCTTTTTTGTTGCACTTTGGACCACGATGACATTTTTCGTTTGCAAAAATGTCATTTTCGTAGCTTTGAGCCATGAACATATTGATTATATGATAGTTGCATCTGATTATTAATAAGTAATGATTAAAAAAAAGTTATCACTGAAAAAGCTCTGAATACCACACATTCAGCAGCCGTCTGTAATGTATAGAACTATTGTATATCAAATGATTGAAACATCTGATAAAAATAATCCTTTAAATGTAAACGGTAGTGAATGAGAGAATGCAGTATGCAAAACATCTGGCACCGTAACAGCTTGATTTTTACAATTCAACAAATGATTAGGAATCTCTGTTGCGTTTCCATTTGATAAAACCACCTAAAACACGCTCATATTCCGAATTTTCATCCACATAACTGAGGAAAAAAACAATTAAAATGGTGTCAATTTCGAAAAAAAATAGCCTAATTCTGAAAAAGTTACTATTTAGGTTAACTTTTGATATACAAATACATAGTAAGCCACATTAGGTCATTACGACTCATTGTGGTCTATTGTAACCCCAAAAAATATTCCTCAGTTTATGGAATTTTTGGTACTTTTGCAAACGAAAAATGTCAAAATAAGGTTATATTACTGATTATCTGATTAATAAACAATATTTCAAAAGTAAAAAATATGACATTTTTTTATGTTTTGAGAGGCTGAAAAATGATATAAAAAAATGTACCAAGGACTGTTAGATGGCATGGCGGAACACATGGTTGCAAATCCGACGCAACAAAAGCCAACGGAACAACGCAACCATCCCTATCCGAGCCCCGGAGGGGCGGCATATTACATATTCATTATCTATTGAACGGAATCCCCTACGGGGATTGATGGAGATGGAAACTGGATTGGCGGTGACTATTGAACGGAATCCCCTACGGGGATTGATGGAGATGGAAACTGGATTGGCACTGGCTATTGAACGGTATCCCCTACGGGGATATGGTCGGGATAGGAATCCCGACCTCCTACATCCTCATATTCTATCCTGTCTGCACGTAGTGAGATTTGGTCGGGATAGGAATCCCGACCTCCTACATGTAGGAGGCAAAGCTTCCCAGCTTTGCCAATGCGATAAACATCGCCATGTGCCGTCCCAGTCGTCGCATTGGTCGGGATAGGAATCCCTCATGTAGGAGGCAAAGCTTCCCAGCTTTGCCAATGCGATGACATATGCGAAAAAGGTGATGTGAGGAATCGGCGCTGGCTACTGAACGGTATCCCCTACGGGGATTTGGTCGGGCTGGGAAGCCCGACCTCCTACAACTATTTTTTGATGAATGGCACAATTTCATTTACATTATAACGTTTTTACGGAAAATTATGTGTCATAATAAGCAAAATCCGTATGCAATCTGATGCTGATCAACATAAGGCTGACAAGATAGAGATAATGGCCCCGGTGGGGTCGTGGGAGTCGCTCAGCGCGGCAATCCAGGCGGGAGCCGACGCTGTGTATTTCGGTGTGGGAAACCTCAATATGCGGTCGCGCTCGGCGGCGAACTTCACCGCCGCCGACCTGCAGCGCATCTGCGACACCTGCCGCAAGCATGGCATAAAGACCTACCTCACCGTCAACACCATCATCTACAACCACGAGCTCGACGAGATGCGCCAGCTGCTGCACGAGGCCCTGAAAGCCGCGGTCACGGCAATCATAGCCAGCGACATGGCGGTGATCACCTACGCCCACAGCATTGGCCTCGAGGTGCATATCTCAACCCAGTGCAACGTCAGCAACACCGAGGCGGTGCGCTTCTTCGCCCAGTGGGCCGACGTCATCGTCACCGCCCGAGAGCTCCCGCTGCGCCAGGTGGCCGAAATCACACGCTTCATCCACGACAACGACATCCGCGGGCCCAAGGGCGACATGGTGCGCATCGAGGTCTTCGCCCATGGCGCCCTCTGCATGTCGGTGAGCGGCAAGTGCTACCTCTCGCTCGACAACTACAACTATTCCGCCAACCGCGGTGCATGCCTGCAGCTGTGTCGCCGCGAATACCTGGTCAAGGACCTCGAATCGGACACCGAGCTGGTGGTGTCGGGCAAGTACATCATGTCGCCCAAAGACCTCTGCACCATCGATTTCCTCGACAAGATTATCAAGGCTGGCGTCCGTGTGCTGAAGATAGAAGGGCGCGGACGCAGTGCCGACTACGTGCGCACGGTGGTGGAGTGCTACAAAGAGGCCGTAGCCTCCATTGCCGACGGCACATACACGCCCGAGCGCATAGCCGACTGGAAACGGCGCCTCGCAACGGTGTTCAACCGCGGCTTCTGGGACGGCTATTACCTGGGGCGCAAGATGGGCGAATGGAGCGAACGCTATGGCTCGCAAGCCACTGAGAACAAGGTATATCTTGGTCTGGTGAAGAACTACTTCGCTCGCATCGGCGTGGCCGAGGCCCAGATGCAGACCGCCGAGACGCTGAAGCCTGGCGACGAGATTATGGTTATCGGTGAGACCACCGGCGTCTACCGCGCCACCGTCGACGAGCTGCGCCTGGAGCGCGACCCCGTGGCCGAAGTGCGTCAAGGACACCGCTTCAGCTTCGCCACCTCCTCTCCCCTACGCCGCGGCGACAAGCTCTACCGAATCGACAAAGTGGTCGACGAGTTCTGACACCGTTTAGAAACGATGTCGAAATCATGTGAAGTGTTGAATATTAAACGATAGTAGTGGGTCGTGGAGCCTAACCGGACCACTTTGGTGAAGAAGGAATACAATGTCAACACTCGGAGGCGTTGACCACTCCATTCAGACTAAAAGAACAATAGTCAGCAACTAAAAGATTATGAACAAGAAGAAATACGACAGCGAACAACGTGAAGCCATCAAGGCCATGGGGGGATACTATCTGGTGCTGGCACCTCCGGGATGCGGCAAAACCGACATCCTCTCGCAGCGCATCGTCAAGGCCCATGAGCTTGGCGTACCCTTCGACCAGATGATCTGCCTTACCTTCACCAACCGAGCCTCGCGCGGCATGCTGGACCGCATCAAGGATAACGTAGGCGAGGATTCGCGCAACATCTTCGTGGGCAACGTGCACCGCTACTGCTCGCATTTCCTCTACGACAACGCCTGCATACCAGAGAACTCATCCATCATCGACGATGATGATATGACCGACATACTCATCAGCTTCGACCCCTACTTCTTCCTGACCCCCAACAACGACGTAGACCGGATGAAGCTGACGATGATTGACAACATTGACGCCTATATACAACAACGTAGGCTCGGACAGCCCAAGAAAGCCATCTATATGCCAAGCAACGAGTTCGAGCAATACTATCAGACAGCTCTCAACGCCGACTTCAACCACACGAAAGTGGCTCTGAAAGACAAACTTGTGCACTACGCACTGCGCTATAGGCAATACAAGTCGGAACGCAACATCATCAGTTTCTCCGACATCCTTATACAAGCCTACGAGTGCCTGCGGCGCGACAGCAAGCATAACTACCGGCGATACAAGTGGATACAGGTAGACGAGGTGCAGGACCTCAACGCGCTGCAGATGGCCATTATCGATGAGCTGCTCGACACCTCGGTGGACTTCACCGCCATGTATTTGGGCGATGAGCAGCAGGCCATCTTCTCGTTCCTCGGCGCCAAACTGGGGCAACTGCAGATGCTGAAAAAACGCTGCCAGGGACACCTGCTGACTTTGGGCACCAACTACCGCTCACCCAAATATCTGCTCGACATCTTCAACACCTACGCCGAGAAAGTGCTGCAGGTAGACACTTCAATATTGCCGCATTCCACCAATCTTGCCAACCACGAGCGGCACGACCTTATTCTCACCGGCAACACCACGGAGCGCGACGAGTGCAACCGCGTATGCAAAATGGTGAAGCACTACCTTCAGTTCGACAACGAGCGCATAGCCATCCTCGTGCCCACCAACAAAGCCGCGGACCGCATAAGCAAGATTTTGAGTTCCAACAGTATCACCCATTTCAAGATCTCCGGGGCCGACCTGTTCAAGACGAAATCGTACAAGACCCTCTCGTCGATTTTTTGCGTCGGGGCCAATCCTTTCAACAACATGGCATGGTCCAGGCTGCTCTACGGCATCGGGGCCATCCACTCCGGCGCCATCGCCCGCGAGTTCCTCGTAAGGCTGAAAAGCCTGATGATGACCCCCTTCGACCTCATGGACGAGGAATCCTACGTGGAACGCTTCCACCGCGAATACCGAAACAGAGAATTTGTGCTGTTCGACACCGAGACAACGGGGCTCGACGTGCTGGAAGACGAGATAGTGCAGATTGCGGCCTTCAAGGTGAGGGATGGCAAGAGGGTGGCCGGCTCTGATTTCAACATCCTGATCCACACCGACCGTCCGCTTCCCGAGAAGGTGGGCGGCAAAGAGAACCCCCTGATAAAGCTATATGCCGACAATCCGCACCTGGAACGCAAGGAGGGCCTTCGCATGTTCCTCGACTATGTTGGCGACTGCCCCCTGCTGGGCCACAACGTCAGATACGACTACCGCATTCTGCGCAGCAACGTGGAGAAAACCCTCAACAAACAGATAGACTTCGACATCTACGATTCGCTGCACCTCATCAAGTGCGTGGAGCCCAACCTGCACAGATACAAGCTCGGATACCTGCTCGAGGAGCTGCACCTGGAAGGCAGCAACTCGCACCTGGCCGACGAAGATATAGCGGCAACGCTCTCGCTCGTGGACTATTGCATCAAGAAATCGCAACTCATCATTCCCGAACAAAAGCTATTTCGCGCCAAGGCAAAGATACGCAACATCGTGGCCAAGATGGAGCAGCTGCAGCCGCTGTTCAACAGCCTCAACAACGACCTCTACCAACCCATAAGTCATACGGGACGCACTTTGGCCGACGAGCTGAAGAGCCTCTACGACAAGATGCTGGCACAGAAAATGATTGAAAGCCTTGGCAACAAATTCAACATCTTTCTTCAGTTCGTGCGGCAGCAGTGGGTGAACCCCGACATCGAAGAAACCCTGTACGACCAGATAGACAGGCACATGACCGACATGACGGGAAGCATCAACGAGGGCGACCTGGTGAACTCCGAGGGGCTGATAGACGACCGCGTGTTCGTGATGACCGTCCACAAGGGCAAGGGGCTTGAGTTTGAGAATGTGGTGGTACTCAACGCCAACCTGGGCACCTACCCATTCTACCGCTGTTCAAAGGAAGAGCGAATGGAGGATGCCCGCAAATTCTACGTGGCCATCACGCGAGCCAAGAAACGCCTCTGCATCAGCTATACGCTCTACTCTCCGCACGGCTACCAAACAGTCCTCACCCCCTTCATGAAACCCATTGAGCATTTCTTCAACACATAAGCCTTGGTCTATGTGCCTGAATGCAAGAAAGCTGAGCAGCCCGGCCTCCTACAGGTAGGAGGCTAAGCTTCCCAGCTTTGCCGTTGTGGGAGGAGGGCCAGGATGCCCGTCCTCTTACATCAGAAAGAATATTTGTAGCCTACCGTGAGCCAGCCCACAAAGCCCGTCTCGTAGGTGTAGCTCTTCAGTTTGGTGCCCTCGGCATTGGCGTCGACCACATAGTCCATCACGCGGTCTGCCATCAAAGACAAGTCGATGCTGCTGCGCTTGCTGAGCCTGTATTCCGCTCCGAGGGTGGCACGGATGCGGTTGACGTAGACGTTGCCGAAGCCATCGAGAAACCATCCGGCTTCGCCGCTTGTGGCATAGTCCGCCGTCAGGTAGGAAACCCCGTTGTAGTAGGCATTCACTACGGGTGCGTTGAGCATGGTGCGCAGTTCGATGCTGGCATAAGGCTCGAGGCGGCGGAATCCTTTATATTGCAGCTGCAATCGGCTTTTCAATGTCAGGGCCGTGCGCGGGTTTTGGTATTCGTTCATGTCGCCCGAGCGGTAGGTGGCCTGGAAACGTTCTTTGAGCGAGAGCCGCCAGTTGCCGTAGCGGATGCCACCTGTGGCATCGAGCATCAGTCGGTGACGACTGCTCTTGAACGACTCGTTCGACGAACTGTAGGGGTTGATCAAGGCATATCCTGCTCCCAATTTGAGGTAGTCGTTCACCTTGTAGGAGAGCGCCAATGTGGTGTGGAACCGCTCGAACGTGCCGAAATTGCCCGCGATGCGCAGCTCTTCTTCCAACGAAAGGTGCAGGCCACGCGACAATTTTTTGTCGAGAGTGAAGGCTATACGCCCTCCCATCTCGGAATCAAGATCTACATCGGTCTGAGCTTTCAGTGTGCTGACATTGGGAAAATGGAGTCCCGCAATCAATATGAAAACTACAAAATATTTAACAGATTTATAGGTCATTACTTGTCTAATTATTTAATTATCAATCATTATAACCAGATTAATGCCACCCGCCGCCGCTGCCGGTGTAAGAGTTGAGCGATACCGAAGTGCCGCCAGTAACGTTGGCACCCTCGAGGAGAAGACCGTCGAAATAGGAGGTCCCGCCTGTAGCCGTGACACCTCTTGAGAGCGAGGGCTCAGAGCTGGAGGAACCCGACACCACCAGAGGGCTGCCGCCGCTTGAGGGGGTCTTGAAAGCGTAGGTTATGCCGCCCACGGTAAGTGCATACCATGTGTTCTGCGACCATGTCGAGGCCTGATAGCAGCTCTGCGTCAGCGAGGCACCCGACTCAAGGCCTCCTATGGCAATCAGCGTTCCGCCGCTAACGTAAAGCTTGGCACCGCCCTCGGTGTTGGCATCCAAAGCCTGTTCGGCCCCAGAGGATCCTATGGCATATACCAAGCCGCCGTTGACATAGAGATTACCATTGGCATCAATACCATCGTTGCCAACACTTTGAGCATAGACGTAGCCATCGTTGATAGTCAGCTCGCCGGCAGCGTTGATGGCGTCGTCGGACGAGGAGTAGCAAAAGAGATGCCCGCCATTTATAGTGAGGGCAGACTTCGATTCCACAGCCTCATGGTTGGTGCTCTTCACCGTGACTGTGCCGCCATTGAAGACGATATTCCCATCGAACTTCATGCCCTTGGCAGCCACGCTGTTGTCGCTACTGTTGCCACCGCCGGGGCCGCCGCCATGGCCACCGGGACCACCGCCTTGGCCGGAATTGCCGGAGCTGCCGAAATTGGAGCCCGTCACGGTGATGTTGACCTCACCGCCGCCGAATAAGGCAGTGCCGTCGCCGCTAAGGCCTTTGGCTCCTGCGCCGCTGCAGGTGACGTTGAGGATGCCGTCGGCCATGGTGAAGGCATCGTTGGTCTTGATGCCCGCCACCTTGGTGGTGTCGCCCCCAGAGACAAATGTGCTGGCGGTGCAGTTCACCGTAACGGTGCCTCCGGTGATGTCGACATAGTCGTCGCTGGCTATGCCGCTCTTGCCCTTGGCTGTAACCGTAAGGCTTCCCGTGCCGCTGATGATTATCTGCCCTTCGCTGAAGAGGGCGGCCTTCTCGTCCTCGCCGTCGGGTGTATTGGTGTAGGTGGTGCCGTCGGACAGTTCGTTGCTGCCGTTGAGCACCAGATATACCGTTTTCCCTTTCGAAACAGAATCGGTGATACCCTGCACGTTGATGGCAGCGCCGTTAGGATTGGTGATACTTACGCCACACAACTCAATCTGCTGTTTCTTAGGGCTATAAATCTTAAGAAAACCATTCGCTGTTGAGCCGCTGAGCAGATAAATAATGCTGGTGCGGCTGTTGTTGACAATGGTGACGCCATTACCGTCGATAGAGACCGACTGGCTTGACGATGCGCCGCTGACTGTGGCATCTGAGCTCGACGAAAAGACGACAGCAATAGTGTCGCCGCCTGTAAGTGTTGTGGGCTCCGTACCCGTCTCGGTGGTCGATACAATATTATCCTTGTTGCAACTGGAGAGAGCCGTCAGCAACAAGAGATTGACAACTAAAAATCTGAAGGTTTGATTTATTCTCATAACATTATTTAAGGTTATCTTAATTCTTAAATCGCAGGCGGGGACGCCCGCGTACCAAATGCCTTTCGCAGGCGGGGACGCCCGCGTACCAAAATGCCTTTCGCAGGCGGGGACGCACGCGTACCAAAATGCCTTTCGCAGGCGGGGACGCCCGCGTACCAAAATGCCTTTCGCAGGCGGGGACGCCCGCGTACCAAAATGCCAACGGTGAGCGAAAGGATGGTTGACAAGAAAATGTTTATTTCTGTTTGAATTTGGTAATCATGTCGATATCATTGGGTTCCGGATCGTCGGGGATATAAGAGACTTTGATAAAGGCTGTATCTTTCAGGAAATTGATGCTACCTATCTGAATTTTAGTGATGTTCAGCCCGGTACGCGCCTTGAGGTCGGCCAACAACTCTTCACGACGGCTGGGATGGATAAGCTCAATCTTCTCGTAGTTGATTATCTTTTCGGCCTTGCGGTTGAACATGCCAACAGCTTCAAGCACAGCGATAAGAATGATGAAAATCAGATTCACCGCAATGAACGAGGCATAGCTGGTGGCCATACCGGCGCCGTTGATGATGCTTATGGCTATGAGGACGAAGAGGTAGGTCATTTCGCGTATGCGCAGCTGCTCGGTGCGATAGCGGATCATGCTGAAAATACCGAAAAGGCCGAGGGCGATACCCACCTCAATCTTCATATTCTGCAACTGGTTGAGGATAAAGAAAATAGCCGTACTGAAGAGCATATAGGTGAAATAATAGTCGCGACGGCGACTTTTGCGGTAGTAGAAAAAATGGGTTATAATCCAACAAACCAAGAGGTTAATACCGAAAAGGATAAGCATCTTGCCGAGGCTGGGGCCGTCGAAAAGAGGGAGACCCAGAAAGTCCATGGCCTGGTCTTCGGCGTCGCCGAGATGGAGGTCGGCAATCTCGGGGTCGAAATCTAATTGCAACAGTTTCATGATTTATGTATTTTTTCTATAAACAATAATTTTTCCTTGAAGCGGCCTTTCTTGGCCGTGGGGTCGGTGAGTGCGGTGCCTATGCAGTATTTGCTCATGCGACGAGGGAGCACATGCAGCTCGTGGAGGGCTTTCTCGATAAGGCTTGTCGGGGCACCGACTTCGTGCTTCACCTCGATGACCAGCAGTTGCGAGATGTCGGCATCGATACCCGTGGCGCGGTTGTGGAAAATGATGCCCCGGTCAATGGTTATGCGTTCGCTCATCCCTTTATCCACCAGCGTGATGCGTTCAAAACGATTTTCCAGGCATTGATGCAACAAGGCCACGGGGAACGGCGTATTGTTGTTGACGAACTGTTCCACTTCGGGCACCTCGAGCACGCTGTCGAACTGGCTTACATCCACCGGGATACGCACCTTGTGTGTTTTTTTCTTGTTATCCTTGTTCTTAATCTCGAAGAAGGTGGTGTCGGTGGAACGGTAGGTGCGGACACGCAGTTTCTGGCGGTTGAGCTTTTGGTTGTGGTGCATGGTGTACATGCGCAGGTCGGCGGTGTCGAAATAGAGGGTCTTGTAGGGCGCCAGCGGGTTGCCGTCGATGTGCTGCACGTAGTAGCCCTCGGCGACACGCTGCAGCAGAGCATCCAGCAGACAGGCTGGGGCCATGTATTTCTGGTCCACGCGGTTCATCAGGCGGACGGCTTTCATGTCGTCGAGCCCGATGGGGGGCATTTGCGACAAGACATTCATTTATAAGAATATTCAAATGTTTTGGTGCTTTCAAGCTTGCCCTTGGGGGTGTAGTTGTATTGGGCCTTGCGGGTGCCGTCGTCGTTGTATTCGAACTTCTTGACCCTCGTGGCGCGGTTCTTGTCGTCGTATTCCACTTGTCGGCTGCATTTGGTGCTATTGCCCTCATATTCATAAGTGACGCGGCGTTTCTGCCCATACGAGGCATACTCAATCTCCTCGATCTTGCGCCCCAGGGCATCGTAGGTCACCACATTGTCGAGGTAGGGGGTCGTAGAGCCGGCCTTGGTGTTCCACTCTTTGACAACAAGATTTTTTTTGCGTTCACGCTTTGCTCCGGGCTTGTCCTGTGCCCACAAACATCCAGCCAAAAAAGCCAAAGCAAGGAATAAAATGAATTTTTTCTTCATCGCTGTTATGGTTTATGATGCGGAATAATTAATTATAAATATATACAATACAATACATTGCAGTGCAAAATAGAAGTATAAAAAAAATGCACATTCTTTAATTTTGAATGTGCAAAAATACTATCTATTATGAAAATAGAATATGCAAAAAAAAGGTAAAATTTGGCAAAAAGTCTGTTTTTATTATCGCTAAGTTTCTGAGCCCCGTAGGGGCGGCACTTAATAGCCGTGGGCGCAAGCCCACGGAAGTCATTACCCCCTATCCTCTCTGAGCCCCGTTTCTTCTTTTTATTATCTG
Source organism: Bacteroidales bacterium (assembly GCA_017446745.1). GTDB lineage: Bacteria > Bacteroidota > Bacteroidia > Bacteroidales > P3 > Colimorpha. The sequence continues at coordinate 43,517 of JAFSQF010000113.1, read as the reverse complement.
ATGGCGAGGAGCTCGACGGTGAAAATGAGTGCGGCATAGGGTGGGATGGAATTGCCGGCGCCATGCTCACCATAGCCCAACTGGTAGGGGATATAGAATTTGTATTTCGAGCCCACGGTCATCATCTGCACGCCCTCTGTCCAGCCTGCAATAACCTGGCGCAGACCGAATTCAGCGGGTTGGTTTCGACGGTAGGAGCTGTCGAATACCGTGCCGTCGATGAGCGTTCCCTCGTAGTGGCAACGCACGGTGTCGTTGGCAGTGGGGCGAGGGCCGTTGCCTTCCACAAGCACCTCGTACTGAAGTCCGCTGCGGGTGCGGAACACGCCTTCGCGTTTGGCATTTTCTGCCAAGAAGGCTTCTCCTTCGGCCTTGGCGGCCTGGCCACGTTTGGCGGCTTCGGCCTGCTGCAAGGCTTCCATCTCGCTGAAGAAACGGTCGAGGATGCTGTGCATCTCGTCGTTGCTCATCTGAGCGTTGCGTCCGCCGAAGAGGTCGCTTATGGCGGCAGCGAAATCGTCGACATTCAGGCTCGTCTCGAGCCCCATCTCCAAAAGTTGGTGGCCAATATTATGGCCCAGAGCGTAACTTAATTTATCCATTGAATAATCTTCTATTGTATTATTGTACTATACTATATATTAGTTGCTGATTTCAAGTCATAAAAGCATCATTGCCGATGATGTTTTATGCATCTATAATCGTTTGCAAAAATAGTATTTTTTTTTGAATTGAATATCCGAGCCCCGTAGTGGCGCCATTTTAAGAAAGCTAATTGTCAGAAACACTTCTCATCCATGATCAGGTATTACCATAACTTGGTCTGGAATTAACCATAAGCTATGTTATAGGCATGATTATACATTATTTTTCTCATGAAACCGTCGTTGCAAAACAAACAACTTCCGAAATATCGCACGAAATGCTGTCGAAAGCGCAATTTTTTTTATAGATTCGGCAGCGATTCAAGAACGCATGCAAAAAAAAACAAAATACTCACATTCAACAAGATATTTTTTTTCGCCTCCAAGCCGAATATCATTCCAGTTTTGTCGTCGCATTGGTCGGGCTGGGAAGCCCGACCTCCTACAGGAAACAACGTCCTATACCCTGCCCGTTTGGTACGCGGGCGTCCTCGCCTGCGACAGCAGTAGTACCCAACGCCTCCGAGCGTTACAATAGGAGGCGAAGCTTCCCAGCTTCGCCATCTTAGTGCCCAACATCTCCGAGCGTTGCTTTAGGAGGCGAAGCTTCCCAGCTTCGCCATCGCCACTGCCAATCCGTAGATAATCCCTGTCTCTGTTGGTCGGGCTGGGAAGCCCGACCTCCTACAGGAAACAACACCCCATACCCTGCCCGTTTTTGGTACGCGGGCGTCCTCGCCTGCGACAGCAGTAGTGCCTAACACCTCCGAGCGTTGCAATAGGAGGCGAAGCTTCCCAGCTTCGCCATCGCCACAACGAACTTTTATTGACGATGCATACAATAATGTTGGAAATTCTGCGTATCTGAAAAGAAAGAGCAACAAACAATCAGCGACCTGCGATTGCATTGCAACCTTTTGTTATAGAACGTGAATGCCCGTAAAAGTCAGAGTATCATCATTAATGTCAAATAAATTTGACTGGTTACTTATATGTTTATTGCCATAGATTTGAAGTCGTTCTATGCCTCGGTGGAGTGCGTGGAGAGGGGCTTGGACCCGCTGACCACCAACCTGGTGGTGGCCGACGCTCAGCGTACCGAAAAAACCATCTGCCTGGCGGTGTCGCCTTCGCTGAAAGCGCACGGCATTGGCGGAAGGGCACGCCTGTTTGAGGTGGTGCAAAGGCTTAGGGAGGTCAACAGCGAACGGCAGATGCACGCCCCGGGATACCGTTTCAGCGGCAAGTCGACCGACGACACCGTGCTGCAACAGCACCCCGAGCTTGCCATCGACTATATCGCCGCCCCACCACGGATGGCTCACTACATCGACTACAGCACTCGCATCTACAAAATCTATCTGCGCTACATAGCTCCGGAGGACATCCACGTCTACTCCATCGACGAGGTATTCATCGACGCCTCAAAATATCTCGACCTCTATCATCTTACGGCACACGAACTTACGATAAAGATGATTCGCGAGGTACTGCGCGAGACCGGCATCACCGCCACGGCAGGTATCGGCACCAATCTCTACCTTGCCAAGGTGGCCATGGACATCGTGGCCAAGCATATCCCCGCCGACCAGGACGGTGTGCGCATCGCCGAACTCGACGAGGCCTCCTACCGCCGCAAACTCTGGAACCACCGCCCGCTGACCGACTTCTGGCGCGTAGGGCGCGGCATCGCTCGCAAGCTGGAAAGCAACGAGCTCTACACCATGGGCATGGTGGCGCGCTGCTCGGCGAAAAACGAGGAGCTGCTCTACCGCCTCTTCGGCGTGAACGCCGAATTGCTCATCGACCACGCCTGGGGGTGGGAACCCACAACAATTGAGATGATCAAGCACTATCGCCCCGAGATGAACTCGCTGAGCAGCGGACAGGTGCTGCAATGCCCCTACTCCGTTGCCAAGGCTCGCATCGTGGTGCAGGAGATGGCCGACGCCATTGCCCTCGACCTGGTGGAGAAAGGCTTGGTGGCCGACCAGATGACGCTGACGGTGAACTACGACACCGAGAGCCTGGCCGACCCTCAGGTAAGGGCTCTTTATCAGGGCGAAATAACGGTGGACTACTACGGACGACCGGCTCCTAAGCATGCCCACGGCAGCGAAGCCCTCCCCTTCCCCACCTCGTCGGCTTCACTCATCACGCAAGCCATCCTCCACATCTACGACCGCACCGTCGACCCCTTGCTATTGGTGCGCAGGCTGACGATAGGCACCGTCAATGTGCGACCCGAAAGCCAGGTGGAGGCACGTCGGCAACCCGATGCCGGCGGTCAGCAGCTTGACCTCTTCACCGACTACGACGCCATTCAGCGTCAGCAGGAAAGCATGGACCAGAGCCTCAGCAAGGAACGCCGCATCCAGGAAACAATCCTTGACATAAAAAAGAAATTCGGCAAGAACGCCATCCTGAAAGGGTTGAACTTTGAGGAGGGCGCCACAGCCAAGGACAGGAACCGCCAAATAGGAGGGCACAAAGCATGAAGAAAGAAGCCATTATACTTGCCGCCGGCCTTGGCACAAGGCTGAAGCCACTGACCAACGACCGTCCCAAGGCCTTGGTACGCTTAGGAGGCCACACCCTCCTCGACCGGGTGCTGCACCGCGTGGCCGAGGCCGGGGTGAGCCACTGCGTAGTGAACATCCACGCCTTCGCCGACAAGATGATAAACTACATCGGCAGCCGCCGCTTCCCCGTGGAGGTGTCCATCAGCGACGAACGCTCCATGCTCCTCGACACCGGCGGAGCTCTGAAGCATGCCGCCAGCCTTTTGCACGGCGACGGCCCCGTGCTGGTGCATAATGTCGACATAGTGTCGGATATTGACTTTAAAGCTCTTGAAAACCACCATATTGCAAGCGGCAACCTCGTAACCCTCTGCGTCAGCCAACGCCACAGCAGCCGCATGCTGCTTTTCGACCGCGACGGACGCCTGGCTGGACGCCTTGCCGAGAACAGCACCGTGCCCGACGGGATGACGGCGGCGGCTTTCAGCGGCGTGTCGATGCTCAGCCGCGAGCTCTTCACACTGCTCCCACCCGACGACGTGCCCTACCCTATCATGCCTATCTATCTGGAACTGACAAAGAAATACCGTATAGGCTCTTTCATGCATTCGGCTGAGAACTGGCATGACGTGGGCACTCCGGAAAAACTGACCGAGGCGGAATACAGCGACATCATCAACTTGCCGCACCACGTATCGATGCGCCACCCTCAGATGTCGCTGCTCAACCGCGCGGCACAGTTTGCGCCTTTCGCTGCCCTGACGGGCTACGACGACGCCATTGAAAGAACGGCGCAGCTCAACATTGACGAGATTGAGCAACGCAACAGCCCTGTGGACGAATGAGTTGACGCTCGGAGGCGTTAGCCACTATAAGTTTTACATTGAGCCCCGTAGGGGCAAGTGACACAACGAGGCGAATACAGCGGTAATGGATAGAAAAAATGGCGGATTGCACCCCTTTGATATAAGGCTGCAATTCGCCATTAAAGACATAATACGTTGTTCTTAGCGCTGCATGGTGCGGAGACGCTCCGTGAGCATGGGGACAATCTTGTGGAGGTCGCCGACGATGCCAAGGTCGGCAACGCTGAAGATGGGGGCGAACTTGTCCTTGTTGATGGCCACGATAAGCTCGCTCTCCTCCATGCCGGCCAGGTGCTGGATGGCTCCGCTGATGCCGCATGCCAGATAGAGGTTGGGGCGCACGGTCTTGCCGGTCTGGCCCACCTGACGGCTCTGGTCCATCACGCCGGCATCAACCATGGCACGGCTGCTGCTGACCTCGCCGCCCAGCTCCTTGGCAAGGGCTTCGAGTTTGGCGAAACCGTCCTTGGTACCTACGCCACGTCCGCCGCTGACCAGGATCTTGGCCTCGCTGATGTCGGCGACGGTCTTCTCCTCCTTGACGGTCTTCACCAGTTTGACACGGCTGATTTTCTTCACGTCGAAATCGACCTTGTAATCAACCACCTCGCCCTTGCGGCTGGCATCGGCGGCCATCTTCTGCATGACGCCGGGACGCACCGTCGACATCTGGGGGCGATGGTTCTTGCAGAGGATGGTGGCCATGAGATTGCCGCCGAAAGCGGGACGCGTCATGCGGAACTCGTGGGCCTCGTCGTCGCTGATTTCCAGCTTAGTGGCATCGGCGGTGAGGCCGGTGCGGTTGCGGGCCGACACACGGGGACCGAGGTCGCGCCCTATGGTGGTGGCTCCGATAAGCATGATGCTGGGCTTGAACTCGGTGGTGATGGCTGTGATGGCCTCGGTGTAGGGCTCGGTCATATAGTCCTTCAGGAGGTCGTGGTCGACCACCAGAACACGGTCGGCGCCATGCTCTATAAGGGTCTGTGCCAAGGGCTTGACATCCTTGCCAAGAAGCATGGCTACCACCTTCTCCTGGTTGGCGTCGGCCAGCTCGCGGGCTTTGCCAAGCAGCTCAAGGGCCACATTCTGAAGCTTGCCGTCGCGTTGCTCGGCAAACACATAAACGTCTTTATATTCTGTGAGGTTCATTGTTTCCTTGTTTTAGTGACCAGCGTTCGGTGACCTGTGAAAAGCATACATTCTTTTCACTGTTCTCTGGTCAAAATTCACTAAATAATATGTTTCTCTTTCAGTTTGTTCACAATCAGTTCCACGGCCTCTTCGGGGCTGACCTCGAAAGTCTGTCCGGCGGGCTTGAGCTGTTTTGGGAACGACTTGAAGACGCTGGTGGGCGAGCCGGCCTTGCCGATGTGGTCCTCAGGGACATTGATGCGGTCGGCGTTCCACACCTCCACCTCCTTATCCCAGGCTGTCACGATGCCGTTCACTGTCATGTAGCGTGGCTGCACGGCGCTGGCCAGGGCGGTGACGACGCAGGGGGCCTGCATCTCGAGAATCTGGTAGCCATCCTCGAGTTGTTTCTTAACGGTGAATGTCTTGGTGGCCTCGTCGTACTTGAGGTCGGCCATGTAGCTGACCTGCGGCAGGTCGAGGTGCTCGGCAATCTGTGGCCCCACCTGGGCGGTGTCGCCGTCGATGGCCTGGCGGCCGGTGACGATAAGGTCGAAATCCATGGTGCGCAGGGCTCCGGCGATGGCGCTGCTGGTGGCCAGGGTGTCGGCACCACCAAGGCGGCGGTCGGTGAGGAGGATGGCACGGTCCACACCCATGGCGAGGGCCTCACGCAGGATGGCCTCGGCCTGGGGCAGCCCCATGGTGATGACGGTGACGTGGGCACCGTACTTGTCCTTGAGCTGGAGGGCGAATTCCAATCCGCCCTTGTCGTCGGGATTCATGATGGAGGGCACACCCTCACGGATAAGGGTACCGGTTACGGGATTAATCTTCACCTCGGTAGTGTCCGGCACCTGCTTTATGCAAACTACTATGTTCATTTTCTTGTTTTTTTGTCGGGCAGGTCTGACAGGCCTTTCTGGTCCTACAAGTCCGACAGGTCTTCCTTGTCTGACAAGTCTGACAGGTCTTGCTGACCCGACGGGTCTGACTTTTTATTTGAAAAGTTTTCCAGCAATCACCATGCGCTGCACCTCGCTGGTGCCTTCATAAATCTCGGTGATCTTGGCGTCGCGCATCATGCGTTCAACGGGGTACTCGCGAGTGTAGCCATAGCCGCCGTGGAACTGGACGGCCTTGGTGGTCACCTCCATGGCCGTCTCGGCACTGAAGAGCTTGGCCATGGCGGCATCGGCGCTGTAGGGCAGCCCCATATCTTTCTTGTAGTGTGCCGAGCGGCAGAGCAGGCGCGCGGCCTGTACCTTGGTCTCGAGGTCGGCCATCTGGAACTGGGTGTTCTGGAACTGGCTGATGGAGCGGCCGAACTGTTTGCGTTCTTTGGTGTATTTGATGGTCTCGTCCATGGCTCCCTGCGCGATGCCGAGGGCCTGGCAGGCTATGCCGATGCGGCCGCCGTCGAGGGTTTTCATGGCCAGGCCGAAGCCTTTGCCGAGCTGGCCGAGCTGGCGGTCCTTAGGAATGCGGCAGTCCTCAAAGATAAGCTCGGTGGTGGCGCTGCCGCGGATACCCATCTTCTTCTCTTTCTTGCCCACGCTGAAGCCCGGGTCGGTCTTTTCAACGATGAAAGCGCTGATACCCTTGGTGCCGAGGCTCTTGTCGGTCATGGCTATGATGATGAACACGTCGGCATAGCTGCCGTTGGTGATGAAGATTTTGCTGCCGTTGAGCACCCACTCGTCGCCCTCAAGGACAGCGGTGGTCTGCTGCCCGGCGGCATCGGTGCCGGCATTGGGCTCGGTGAGGCCGAAGGCTCCAATCCATTCGCCCGAAGCCAGTTTGGGCAGGTATTTCATCTTCTGCTCTTCGGTGCCGGCCTCCAAAATGGGGGCGCAGCACAGCGAGGTGTGGGCCGAGACGATGACACCGGTGGTGGCGCAGACGCGGCTCAGCTCCTCTACGGCCATACCGTACATGATATTGGTGCCGCCAGCCCCGCCATACTGGGTGGGAACCGGGATACCCATAAGGCCTATCTTGGCCATTTTCTTCACTGTTTCCATGGGGAAACGCTCCTCTTCGTCGACCTCGGCGGCGAGGGGTTTCACCTCTTTCTCCGCAAACTCGCGAATCATCTGAAGGAAGAGCTCTTCTTTTTTAGAAAGGCTAAAATCCATATTGTTATCTATTTAGTGAACAGCGGCGGGTGAACACCGACGCTACCTGATGGGCCATTGTTGTCGGCACGCCTTTCGTTGTCCACAATTGGCAAATTTATTTTACTGCAATGGTTTCGATCTCCACCATGGCTCCCATCGGAAGGCCAGCTACGGCAAAGGCGGCGCGGGCGGGGCAGTCGTGGCCATAGTACTTGGCATAGACTTCGTTCATGGGTTTGAAATAGTCCATAGTGGCCAGCAGGCAGGTCGACTTGACGACATCGTCGAAAGTGAACCCGGCCTCGTCGAGGATAGCCTTGATGTTCTTGAAGACCTGCTCGGTCTGCTCGGTGATGCCTCCCTCGGCAAGCTTACCGGTGGCAGGGTCGATAGGCACCTGGCCAGAAATGTAGAGGGTGTTGCCCGCCAGAACGGCCTGGCTGTAGGGTCCGATGGCGGCAGGAGCCTTCGGGGTACTGATTATTTTCTTCATATTCAGAATTATTGATTAATTATTTACTATTATAATCTATAATGAAACGAATTTGCAAAGATACTGATTTTTTTTGATATATAGTCGCTACAGAAGATTTTTTTTGTTCAGGCTATTGGAGGAAAAAACATTTTGACAAGTGTTATTTTCTGATAATCAAGCCAAAAATACACATCCGAAAGCATCAAGTTACCGTTCATTTCTACAGGAAGAGCGACGCGGCGATAGCGTCGGCCTGGAGCAGGCCCGACGAGGATGGCACATAGGCTTCGTCCGTTTCTACAATGAGGCCGTGGGCTATGTGGGGGGCAATCGTTGCGGAAATGTGGGATGCGGCCCAGGGGAAAAGTGCGCTGAGCTCGCTCTTGTCGATGCCCGCTGTGGTGCGCAGAGCCGTCATAACAAATTCGTTGAAGGCATCCTCTCGACTGAGGGTCTCCTGCTCGTGGGGGGCATCGCCGGCAGCGGCAACATAGGCGGCGATGTCGGCGAGGTTCCAACGGCGGTGGCTGCCGTCGAAGCTGTGCGCCCCGGCGCCAAGACCCAGGTATGGCACGCGACGCCAGTAGCGGCTGTTGTGGACCGACCGCAGGCCTGGCAGGGCAAAGTTTGAAACCTCGTACTGTTCCATCCCAACATCATGGCACCACCTCATAAGCAATTCATATTCAGCTGCAACAGTCTCTTCATCAGGTAGCTCCACCCTACCCTGCCGCAGTTGGCGCTCCAGTATGGTGCCCGGCTCAATGCTAAGCTCATAGCACGACAGATGCGTCAGCAGCCCTCCCCTGAGCAGCGCCCCGGTGCAATCCAGATTCCGTCGCCATGTGTCGATGCTTTGTCCCGGCAGCCCCATCATTAGGTCGATGCTGACATTGGTGAACCCGGCCTCGTGAGCGTTTTGCAGAGCCTCGAGGGCTTGGCCGCCGTTATGAACGCGGTTGATAGCGCGTAGGTCGGCGTCGGCAAACGACTGGATGCCAATGCTGATGCGATTGAAAAAATTCAGACTGCGCAGTCCGCGAAGAAAGTCGGTGGTAAGGTCTTCGGGATTGGCCTCGATGGTGGCCTCCTGAAGTTGGCTGAAGTCGTAGAGCGCTCGCAGTTGCTCCACAAGACGCTGAAGCAGAGCGATGCCCAAGCGCGATGGCGTGCCGCCACCGAAGTAGACAGTCCTGACGCTGCGCTCCGGTGCCCTTCGCCTACGCATCTCGGCGCAGAGCGCCTCGACGTAGGCGTCCATCTCGCGCCTTCCCGCCACCGAGAAGAAAGCACAGTAGGAACATTTATGATGACAAAATGGGATATGTACGTAAATCATAGCCTCTCGGTAGCAACATAGTGAAATCGTCGAATTGTTATCCTCACAAGCCTGTTCACCCTCCCGGATACAGTAAAGGCCTCACGTGTTGTGAGGCCTTTGTCTGTAGCGGGGATGAGAATTGAACTCATGACCTCCGGGTTATGAATCCGACGCTCTAACCAGCTGAGCTACCCCGCCATCTTTCCCATGAAAACGAGTGCAAAAGTACACAAATTTCTTTACATGGCAAATTTTTTTTTCAAAATGATGTATCTTTGTAGTGCAAAACATAAATCCTTTATTGTTGTATAATACTAAACTACAGCATGTTATGATGGATGAAAAAGATAAAAAAACATATTCAAATTTTGATTACGACAGCGCCCTAAACGTGCAACAAGGGGTGAAACAGCCAGAGCAAATTAGCAATTTTTACCTCGAAAAAATGCTAAAAAAACGTCGTCAGGAACCCTCGGTGGAGGAGTTGGTGGACGGCATTGTGCACGGCGACCGCGTCATGCTTTCGCGTGCCATCACTCTTGTCGAAAGCAGCCTCCCGGCCCACCGCCACAAAGCCCAGCAGGTGATTGAGCTGTGCCTCCCACATTCCGGCAAGTCGGTAAGGCTGGGCATCACAGGCGTCCCCGGGGCTGGCAAGAGCACCATCATCGAGGCCCTCGGCAAGATGCTTACCACACTGAACCACAAGGTGGCCGTGCTGGCCATCGACCCCAGCAGCGAACGCTCGAAGGGCAGCATCCTGGGCGACAAGACGCGCATGGAGGAGCTGTCGGTGGACCCCAACGCTTTCATACGCCCCTCGCCATCGGCAGGCTCGTTGGGCGGCGTGGCGCGCAAAACGCGCGAGATCATCCTCCTATGCGAAGCCGCCGGCTTCGACACTGTCATCGTAGAGACCGTCGGCGTGGGACAGTCCGAAGTGGCCGCGCACTCTATGGTCGACTTCTTCCTCCTAATCCAGCTGGCCAACACCGGCGACGAGCTGCAAGGCATCAAACGCGGCATCATGGAGATGGCCGACATGATTGCCATCAACAAATGCGACCTCGACGGCGACAAGGCCTCGCTGGCCGCTCAGCAGTTCCGCAACGCTCTGCACCTCTTCCCCATGCCTGACTCGGGATGGTCTGTACCCGTGACCCTCTGCTCGGCCTACAGCAAACAGGGCCTCCAGGACATTTGGAACAGCGTCCTCGAATATGTGGCCTTCACCAAGCAAAACGGCTATTTCTACCACAAACGCCAACAGCAGAGCCTCCGCATTCTGGAAGAAACCATCGAAAGCACCCTGAAGGAACGCTTCTTCGCCACCCCAGGCATCGAGCAGCGCCTCGAAGAGGCTCGCAAAGCAATCCTCGCCGACAAAATAAGCCCCTACATCGCTGCCGAACAGCTGGTGGCCAACGAAGCCCCGGAATCCCTAAACAATTAATGGTCTAACATCTAAACTCATCCCCTTTATGAAAAAATTATCTATCATTATAACATTAGCGGCACTGCTGATGACGGCGTGCAAAGAACGCCCCTACGACACCGTGTTCTCCACTTGGCCAAACGGAGCAAAGAAATTGGTATTCACCGTGGTGGAAAAAAAAGACGGCACCGTGGAACGCCTGGCAGAGAAAATGTACTACGACAATGGCAAACCTATGTACGAGAAGCATTTCGACGGCGACAAACCCTCCGGAGAATGGCGCTTCTGGTACGACAACGGCAAGCTCTTCGCTATGGGCACCCCCACCGCCGACGACATGGGCAAAGGGTGGACAATCTACAACAACTCCGGCGAGGTATACCACTCCGAGGCCTTCGACTCGATGGTAGTGCTGCAATTCACCGACGACCAACGCCCCCTTTCGGTCAGCTACTTTAAGGACGGCGACGAAACGCGTTACCAGTTCAACGACAACTACACCCTCAACGCCAAGGGCAAGGTGAAGAACGGCAAGAAAGAAGGCCGCTGGGAATTCTTCTACGCCAACGGACAGAAGATGCTCGAGGCCACTTATATAGGAGGCATTGAAAACGGGGCCTACAACTCCTACCGCGAGAATGGCGTCCCCTACTACCGCGGCTTCTACATCAACGGCAAGCGCGCCAACATCTGGGAAGTCTACGACGAAGAAGGCAACCTCGTGGAACGCAAAGATTTCGACGAACACTAAACAAAAAACGATAAAGATAACAGGAACCTTCCCAACCATCCCAACCATCCCAACCATTTCAACTATTTCAACTATCCGAACCATCCCAACTATCCCAACTATCCCAACTATCCCAACCATCCCAACCATCCCAACCATCCCAACCATCCCAACTATTTCAACTATCATACCATCCCAATGGACGTAGAACTTACACATCCAATATACGACATCGTGGGCCAGGTGGCCGACGAGATGGGCATTGATGCCTACGCCGTCGGCGGTGTGGTGCGCGACTATTTCCTGCAGCGCCCCTGCTCCGACATCGACATCGTCTGCGTGGGCAGCGGCATTGCCCTCGCCAAAGAGGTGGCCCTCCGCATCGACCCTCACAAGGAGGTCCACGTGTTCCACAATTTCGGCACCGCTCAGTTCACCTACCTCTACAACAACGTAGAATGGGAGATTGAATTTGTTGGCGCTCGCCGCGAATCCTACCAGCGCGACAGCCGCAAACCCATCGTGGAAGACGGCACCCTGCAAGACGACCAGAACCGCCGCGACTTCACTATCAACGCCATGGCGGTATGCCTCAACAGCAGCCGCCGCGGCGAACTGGTGGACCCCTTCGGCGGCATCATCGACCTGGACCGCGGCGTGATACGCACCCCTCTCGACCCCGCCGTAACCTTCAGCGACGACCCTCTCCGTATGCTCCGCGCCATCCGCTTCGCCTCTCAGCTCCACTTCGTCATTCTGCCCGAATGCTTCCAGGCCATCCAGAACAACGCCGAACGCATCAAAATCATCTCCATGGAACGCATCTCGTCGGAACTGAACAAAATTCTCCTCTCCGAACGCCCTTCCGAAGGCCTTTTGCTTCTCTATAAAAGCAAGCTGCTAAGCTACTTTTTCCCTGAACTGGAAAACCTTAAGGGCGTGGAGACACGCGGCGGCCTCTCGCACAAGGACAATTTCTACCACACCCTCGAGGTGGTCGACAACGTGGCCCGCAAGAGCGACGACCTGTGGCTGCGATGGGCTGCCCTCCTCCACGATATCGGCAAACCCGCCACCAAACGCTTCGACGAAAAACTGGGATGGACCTTCCACGGCCACGAGGTGAAGGGCGCCAAAATGGTGGGACGCATCTTCCGACGCCTCCGACTGCCACTCGACGCCAAAATGAAATACGTGGAAAAACTCGTCATGCTGCACCTCCGCCCCATCGTTATTGCCGACGATGTGGTGACCGACTCGGCTGTGCGTCGCCTCCTCTTCGAGGCCGGCGACGACATCGACGACCTCATGCTGCTCTGCGAGGCCGACATCACCTCGAAACAAGAGGCTAAGAAAAAACGCTTCCGCGAGAACTATAAACTTGTACGACAAAAACTTGTAGAAATAGAAGAAAAGGACCGCATACGCAACTTCCAACCCCCCGTGAGCGGTCTGGACATCATGCAGACCTTCGGCCTCGGCCCCTGCCACGAGGTGGGCGTGATCAAGGACGCCATCAAGGATGCCATCCTCGACGGCACCATCCCAAACAACCGCGACGCCGCCTGGCAAATGATGCTCACCCTCGCCAACAACATGGGCCTGAAGCAAGTGGACAGCAAAAGTGATGATTCTATAATTATGTAACAGTAAAAATAATCTATTTAACAATTGACAATTTAAATTGCCAACACTACACGTTGTTCTCGGCCCCACTGCCGTAGGCAAGACTGCCTATGCCATCGAGCTGGCCCAAAGGCTCGGCACTGAGATTGTGTCGTGCGACTCGCGCCAGTTCTACAGCGAGCTCAATATCGGCGTGGCGCGCCCCTCGCCCGACGAACTAGCCGCCGCTCCTCACCATTTCATCGCCTGCCGCTCTGTATGCAATCCCTACAACGCCTTCGACTATGGCAACGATGCCTTCAAGCTCATCACCCAATTGTTTCTTTCTCACAACGATGTCGTGGCCGTCGGCGGCTCCGGACTTTATGTCGACGCTCTCTGCCACGGCATCAACCTCCTCCCCGACCCCTCGCCTGAGTTGCGCCAACGCCTCAGCCAACGCATAGCCAATGGCGAGCTGCCCGACATGCTCGACGAACTGGCACGGCTCGACCCCTCCTACTATGCATCCGTCGACCGCAGCAACCCCATCCGCGTGCAGCGCGCCCTCGAGGTCTGCCTCACCGCCGGCGTGCCATACAGCCAACTGCTGGCAAGGCCTCTACCAAAACGTCCTTTCGAGGTGAACCTGATTGCTCTGCTGCGCCACCGCGACCTGCTGCGCAACCGCATCTACCGTCGCGTGGACCTGATGATGGAGCAGGGATTGCTCGACGAGGTGAAAAGCCTGCTGCACCTGCGACACCTCAACACCCTCCACACCGTGGGCTATCGCGAACTCTTCGCCTTCCTCGACGGCTCCACGTCCCTACAGCAAGCCATTGACGCAATAAAAAACAACACCTGGCACTATGCCAAGAAGCAACTGACATGGATAAAACGTTACGACAAAATAACTTACATAAATTTATAATTTTTTTTTGCTTTTTTGCAATTTTTTTGCAAGAAGGGGTACTAAAGAGTTGTTTGTTATTTTGTCGAAAAGGGGACCCCGGTTCCCTTGGGTCGTCAGACCTGAGAACCATGCCGGGACTTCTGAAGGCCATCATAGGGATTTTTGAACATTGCTCCCCATCCTTCAGAAGCCCCTTTTTGTTTTCCTAAAACTAAAAATTCTTTCTCCTGTTACTTTCCGCGGCCCTGGATGATGATGATGACGGTGTAGAGCAGTATCTTGATATCGGTAGCCAACGACATATTCTCCAAATACAGAAGGTCGTAGCGCAAGCGCTCCACCATCTCGTCCACGTTCTCGGCGTAGCCGTATTTCACCTGCCCCCACGACGTGATGCCCGGCTTCACTTTCTGCAGCAACAGATACTCGGGGGCGCGCTCCACAATCTGGTCAATGAAATACTGTCTTTCGGGTCGCGGACCCACCAACGACATGGTGCCTTTCAGCACGTTGTAGAACTGCGGTATCTCGTCGAGGCGGTATTTGCGCATGATGCGCCCGAAAGGGGTGATGCGCGGGTCGTCGTCCTTCGATAGGGCCGGACCGGCGGCCTCGGCATCGACATACATCGAGCGGAATTTGTGCATCTTGAAGGGTTTGCCACGATAGCCTATGCGCTCTTGGGCATAGAAGATAGGCCCCGGCGAACTGAATTTCACCATCAGCGCGGTGAAGAGGAACACCGGCGAGAGCAGCAGCAGGGCAAGCATCGAGAACACGATGTCGGCCAGGCGCTTGACGGAGTATTGCCACTCTTCCATAGGCCGCGGATTGAAGGTGATGAGCGGCGAATGGAAGATGGAGCTGAGCTTCACCGAACCATAGACGATGTCGCGCAAGTCGGGTGTGATTTTGATGATGACGTCGTCGCGCCGGTCAAGGATACGGATTATCTCGTTAATCTTGTCCTTCTCATAGTCCTCGATAGCGAAGATAACCTCTTCAATATTGTATCGCTCTATCAGCTGGTTGATCTGGCTTGAATCGCCCAGATGGGGCATCACCTCCTGCAGGCGTGGGTCGATATGACCATTGACGGTGATAAAACCCACGAAGAGGTTGCCAGAATAGACGGCCTGCTCGTCAAGCTCCTTGTAGGTGGCGTAGGCTTTCTCCTTGCTGCCCACAAGCAGCGTCGGAAAGCCTATGCGGCGTGTGTGGATCTTTCGTGCCGTGCGCGACGTGATGCAGAGCCGTCCGACGTATGTGAGGCTGAAATGCAGCACGAAAAGGATGGCGAAACTGGCATAATAATTGCGGTAGGACGTTATGGCGTCGTCGAGGAGCAGGGCGAAGAAGATGACGATGACACCCAAGAGCGATGCCCAAAAAGTCATCTGCAGCTCCTTGAGGCGCGCCTTGCGGTAGACGTTGCGGTAGGTGCCCTGTATGATGTAGAGCGCACACCACGCCGCAGGCAAGAGGAATATGCCCCACCAGAAATTGCTGTCGGCAAACACCTGGTTAACATCCTCGAAAAGCTCCCGTTCGATGGATATCTTGCGGTAGAAGAAGAATATGGCCCATGCCACGATTGCGGCAAAAACGTCCCAAACGACGTATTTGGCGGTCTGAACTTTTTTGTTCATCAGCGAGTTCTATTTATGAAACAATTTTCTTGGTTAAATCACTGATAATTATTTTGTCATAAATAGAGAGTTTTATTTTTTATTTTGTTCATTAAATAACCGTGCAAAAAAAGAAGGCTGTCAATCACTACTTTTCAACAATTCCACAACCCGACAGCCCGACATCATATCACAACCAGTTTAATGTTGTCGATATATAGGTTGCCCGACTGGGCACCATCGTTGAGGATATAGAAATAGGGGCGGATGTCGGGGTAGTGGCCACTGTGGCGCGACCAGGTACCGCCGATGTTGATGTATATCTTCTGCCATCCCTGTTCCGGCTTTCCATAGATAGTCATGTGATTGATTAACACGTTGGTGCCTCCCGACGTGGTGGGGTTGTAGAGGGCCACGGTGAAGTCCACATCGCTCCAATAGTCCATCTCTAAATACACTATCGACGAGGCACTGGGGATGGTGTACGTGGTGTCGCTCCAGAACGCCAGTCGCGTGACGCTGTCGGCGATATGCACGCGACCGCAGCCGTAGCCCCACCGCACGGTGTCGAGCGAATAGCAACGCTGCACCACGCTGTCGAGCGAGATCTCGTTGGGCCCGGGCTCAAAAAACTCCCGCCATAGCACTTTCATCCCGGGGACAAACTGCGTCGTGAGCGTTCCGAGGTCGGTGACGGAATCGGTCGCAAACCGGACATCCTCAAGGGTTATATCCTGATAATAGGGGTAGGTGATGCGCTTGCCGGCAATGCCATCCTGCTTCACCACGGGCGAGATACGCACCATGTCGACGTTGCCACGCTTCAGCACCGGCACCGTGCAGGGCAGCTGGAAGGTACCCAGGTTGGTCTCGGCGGCATCGCCCTCGGCCCAAACAACCACGTTGACGGCATCCACTGCACTGGTGAAGAAGCCGCTCTCGTTGCTCCACGACGTCTGGCTGTTGTCTACCACATAGATGGAATCTATCTTCAGATACGAGGGCTCAACAACGTCGCCCTCATAGCGGTCGCACGAGAGGAGCGTGGCCAGCGTAGCCACAGCGGCCACCATGATCTGTATTCTTCTTTTCATGCCTGTCTTAACGTTGGAAAGAGATATTTATTGCTCTGCTAAACGTTGCAATGAGATATTTATTGCTTTGCGGCACCATTTTTTTTCTGCGCTATTGTCAGCCCCACAAGCACCACGGCCATACCGGCCACCTTAAGCCAGCTCAGCTTCTCCTGCCCTATGGCCAACGCCAAAAGCAACGAGAACACCGGGATGATATTGTTGTACACCGACCCGGCTGTGGCCCCCAAATGTTTCATACCCACGTTGAAAAACATGTATGCCACCGTGGAGCAGAACACACCCAGAAAGGCCAGCATCCCCCACATCGGCAGGCTGTAGCTCAGCATCGGCAGGCGATGGCCGTCGGTCATGAGCATCAGTGGCAGGAAATAGAAAAGCCCTATGCAGTTCTGCCATGCCGTGATGGTCATCGGTCTGTAGTGGTCCAAGATCTTCACCAGCGTAAGAGTATAGAACACAGCAATCAGTACGGCGCCACCAAGCAGCAGCAGCCCCTTGGGGTCGGCGGTGAACGAAAAATCGTCGTTGAGCGACATCAGGGCTATGCCCATCAACGACAACATCACGCCAACCACGGCACGCACTCTGAGCCTCTCCTTATAAACCAATGCCATACCGAAAGGTATGAAAAGGGGTATGGTGGCCACGATGATGCTTGCCAGGCTGCCCGACACCAGCTGCACACCTCCCGTCTCGCAAATGCTGTAGAGGAATGGCTCGGTGAACGCCAGCAGCAGGAAATATTTTATATGCTCGCGTTTGATGCGCTCCAGCTTGCCTGTCAGCGCAAGCAGTGGCATGGTGATGGCCGTGGCTATGAGCATACGCCCCGTCAGGATGATGTTGGGCGTTATGGCCTCCTCGCTAAGGAATAGCCCCTTGGTGAAGATAAACGACGCCCCCCAAAAAGCCGACGAGATAACCATCAGAATCTGAGGAAAATACCTCTTAACAAAATTATTTTTCAATCAACAAAAGATGTTCTAAACCGTTAAACAAAAAAATATTACTATCTTTGCAAAAAATTTTGCAAAAGTACATAAAAAAAAGAACATACCGGCACTCATTATGTTACGTATTGGCATACTGTCTGACACTCACGGTTTTATACCCAAGCAGGTCTATTCTTTTTTTGCCGAATGCGACGAGTTGTGGCATGCCGGCGACATTGGCAATGGCGTCCTCGAGGAACTGAAATCCTTCAAACCCACCGTGGCCGTCTTCGGGAACATGGATGGATGGGACCTGCGCTACGTTATACCTCAAACACAGCTGTTCCGTCGCGAAGGCCTCAAGGTTCTGATGACCCACATCGGTGGCTATCCCGGCCACTACGAGAAGCGTCTCCTACCCATCTTCAACAGCGAGCACCCCGACATCTTCGTCGACGGCCACTCCCACATCCTGAGGGTGATGTACGACAAGGCGTACAACATGCTCCACATCAATCCCGGCGCCGCCGGCAGGCAAGGCTTCCACCAGAAGGCCACCCTGGTGCGCCTCGTGCTCGACAACAAACCCAAAGACCTCGAAATATGCGAATTCGAGAAATTCTAACCCGTCCCGTATGTTGCAACACTGTTGCAACCACCGCAACCCCACCGCAACCCCAGCAATCCCAGCAACCCCACCGCAACCTCTTAACCCCCTAAATCCCATTATTTCCTCATGAAAGAACTTGCAATGCACGTCTACGACCTTATGGAGAACTCCACGGCCGCCAACTCTTCCCTCGTCAAACTCACCATCCGCGACAGCCTGAAAGACAACGTCTACGACTTCACCATCGAAGACAACGGCAAGGGCATGAGCCCCGAATTCCTTGCCAAGGTCACCGACCCCTACACCACCTCGCGCACCACCCGCAAAGTGGGCCTCGGCCTGCCTCTCATCAAGATGAACACCGAGAACTGCGGCGGTGGCATGACCCTCGAAAGCGAGCTGGGCAAAGGCACCAAGCTCCATTTCTGGTTCCAGCACAACCACTGGGACCGCCCTCCTATGGGCGACCTCGCAGGCACCATCGTGATGCTCTGCGCCGCACACCAGGACATTCATATCATCTACACTCATATCACCGACGACGGCGAGTTCGTTTTCGACACCGACGAAATCCATGAGGCCCTCGACGGTATGGACATGAACGACGTGAAGGTCTACAACTGGCTGAAAGACATGGTACAAGAAAACCTCGAAGAAATACACTACAATGAATAGAACCAATACACTTCGGCGTCTATCCCTCGCGCTTCCCTTTCTCCTGCTTCTATCCCCTCTGCATCCGGTGCAGGCCCAGGACAACTCCGGCAAGCGCGTTCGCACCGGCTGGAGCCTTGGCGCTCTGCCCGACGTGGCCTACGAGACCGACCTCGGATTCAAGTATGGCGCCATCGTCAACCTCTTCAACTACGGCGACGGCTCCATCTACCCCAACTATTACCACACCATCTATGCCGAGGCGGCACGCACCACCACCAACTACAACCTCTTCCGCCTCAACTACGACTCCAAATACCTCATCCCAAACCATCGCCTCAACGTCGACCTCACCTATACCACCGACCAACTATTTGATTTCTACGGCTTCAACGGCTTTGAGGCCGTCATCCATCCCGAATGGACCGACCCCAACGATGCGGCCTACATCAGCCGCGCCTTCTACAAACTGCACGGCAACATGTTCCGCTTCGCCGCCGACCTGCAAGGCAACATCTACGGCAACGTCTTCTGGAACGCCGGCCTCGGCATCCTCGACTACCGCATCAGCAGCGTCGACACCGAGCGCCTCAACCGCCGCAAGGACGACGACGAACGCCTCCCCGACACCGCTCTGCTCTACGACCGCTACGTGAGCCACGGCCTTATTTCCCAAGCCGAGAAGGACGGCGGCTTCCACCCCTACCTCCACGCCGGCATTAGCTACGACAGCCGCGACCGCCTCCAAAACCCGCCTCACGGCATCTATGCCGACGCCTTCCTCTCGTGGTTCGGCGCCTTCGGCAAACTGAAAGACTATAACCACCTGACGGCCAACATCACGTGGAGGCAGTACTTCTCCCTCGTGCCCGACCGCCTCACATTGGCCTACCGCCTTGGCTCGCAACTCTCTCTTGCCGGGCGCACCCCGTTCTACCTCAACACCTACCTCAACCAGCTTTTCCTGCAACGCGTCACCTACGAAGGCCTCGGCGGCGGCAACTCCGTGCGCGGCCTGCTCCGCCACCGCATCAATGCCGACGGCTTCGCCTTCGCCAATGTCGAGCTGCGCCTCCGCCTCTTCGACTTCCATCTGGGCAAAGAGAATTTCTACGTGGGTCTCACCCCTTTCATGGATGCCGGAATGGTGCTTCAGGAGCATGCCTTGGATGGCTCGCTCTACGACGACACCGACCCCCTTTGGCAACAGAATTTCGACCTCCTCGCCGACCTCCACAGCCTTCACCTCGCCGCCGGCATAGGCCTTAAGGTGGCCATGAACGAGAATTTCGTCCTCAGCGTGGACTGGGCCCACGCCATCGACCCCCAGGACGCTTTCGGCAACAGCCTATATATCAAAGTGGGATACCTGTTTTAGAACATGTCCTCGTTCTCGTGGTTCATCTTCGAGTCGAAAATGACGGCCCCGCCGCCCATAGTGCCGCCGCGGTCGAAGTTGTCGTTGGGCGCCAACCCCGATGTCAGCGTCATGCCTCCCTCATATTCCTTATTCTCGAACCGGGCGAACTGCTTGACGAAACGCAGGCGCACCTCGCCGGTCTCGCCGCTACGGTGCTTGGCGATGATGATGTCGGCCATACCAAGCGTTGAGCCATTCTCGTCCTCATAAATCTGATAATACTCCGGACGGTAGATAAACATCACGATGTCGGCGTCCTGCTCTATAGCGCCACTCTCGCGGAGGTCGCTGAGCTGCGGCTTCTTGGTGCCTCCGCGCGTCTCCACGGCACGCGACAGCTGCGAGAGGGCCAGCACCGGTATGCCCAGCTCTTTCGACAAGGCCTTCAGCTGGCGCGAGATAAGGCTGATCTCCTGCTCGCGGTTGCCGTTGCGCGACTGCTCGCCGCCGGCCTGCATCAGCTGCAGATAGTCGATGAAGACCATCTGTATGTCGTGCTGCTGCTTCAGCCTGCGGCATTTGGCGCGGAGCTCGAAGATGGAGAGCTGCGGCGTGTCGTCTATATATATAGGTGCTTCCGTAAGGCTCTGCGCGCGGGCATAGAGCTGCGTCTTCTCTTCCTCGGGCAGCTTCTCGCCCTTCTTCAGGCGCTCGCCCGAGATGCCGCTCTCGCTGCTTATCAGGCGCATCACGAGCTCCACGGCTGTCATCTCGAGCGAGAAGAATGCTATGGGCTTCTTCATGTCGATGGCTATATTGCGCGCCATAGAGAGGGCAAAGGCCGTCTTTCCCATGGCCGGACGGGCGGCAAGGATGATGAGGGTGCCGGGCTGGAATCCCGCCGTGGTGCGGTCCAGCTCGGTAAATCCCGTAGGCACTCCGCTATAGGAGCTCTCGTTTTTCTGCGCCTCCTCAATCTGCTCGAACGCCGTCTTCAGCACGTCCTGCATGTTGTGGTATTCGGTGTGGAAGTTCTTCTCGTCGATCTCCATCAGCACGCGCTCGGTGCCATCCAGAAGGTCGAGCACGTCGGTGGTCTCGTCGTAGGCCTTCGTGAGGGTCTCGGTGCAGACGCGTATGATCTCGCGCTGGATATATTTCTCCGATATGATACGGGCGTGGTACTCGATATGGGCGGCGCTGACCACTTTGTTGGCAAGCTGCGAGAGGTACATCGCTCCGCCTATGGCCTCCAGCTGCCCGTCTTTCATCAGCTGTTGCGTCACCGTCAGCAGGTCCACGGGCTTCGACTGCTCGAAGAGGGTGAGGATAGAACGGAAAATAAGCTGGTGCTCGGGGCGGTAGAAATACTCCACACGAAGCATCTGTATGGTGTTGTTCAGCGCGTTCGAATCGAGCATCAAGGCTCCGAGAACGGCCTCCTCCAAATCGGTGGCCTGCGGCGGCACCTTGCCATTGAGCGAGAATGCCTGCTCGTAAGTTATTCTTTCTTTTCGTCTTGTAGCGTTTCGCGGATTTGTTTCCATGCTGCAAAATTACTGCATTTTTTTTGAACATTATTCACCATTGTCAACAATTTTTTTTCAACACCAGCGTTTTCCCATTCAAGGAAACCCATCAACCCCATCAACCCCATTAACCCCATCAACCCCATTAACCCCATCACCCCCATCACCCCCCCAAAAAAATTAGCCTCTTGAAAAAAACAACCCTACTCTTCATCTTGCTTCTTGTGCTTCTGGCCCATTCTGCCGAGGCACAGCGTCGCGGACGACGCAACGCCCAAGCTTTCCGGGCCTACCCCTCCATCGGTGCCACGGCATCGCAGATTCGTGGCGACGAGTTGCGCGGCTTCAAACATTGGGGCCTCACCGCCGGCGTCGGCGCCGAGGTGGACCTCGCCGACGAGGGGCGATGGAAACTCTCCGTAGAGGCCGACTTCGCTCAACGCGGCGTCAGCAACAACACCACCGACCCCTACGGCATCATCGAATTCAATCTGAACTATGTCGACATCCCTCTCACGCTACACTTCACCGATCCCTACGGCGGCATAACCCTCGGCGTGGGTCTGGTCTACGGACGCCTCGTGCAGCAACCCCACGGCATCCTCATTTTCTCGCCAAACTATTTCATGCCCGACACCAGCGACATGACGTTCCTGAAAAACGACTTCAGCGCCGCCATCGACCTCCGTTTCCCCATCTGGCGCGGATTGACCTTCAACCTCCGCTGGCAGCACTCTCTCTTCCCCGTGAAACGCGAATGGTCGTTCACCGAGCACTTCTCGGCAGCCCCCGACGACTTCAAAACATGGAGCAACGACTGCTACAACTCGTCGGTATCCATTCGCCTCCTCTACGTCTTCGGCCAACAGCAAGGCCACCGAAGCCCTTATAAAAAAAACAACTTCAAACACAAAAAACATCGCAGATGAATAAACGCATCGCCGTCTTCCCCGGCTCGTTCGACCCCTTCACCATTGGCCACATGGCCCTTCTCAAACGCACCATTGACCTCTTCGACAGGGTGGTTGTGGCCATTGGCATAAACACCCAGAAGAAATGCTTCTGGTCCCCAGAAGACCGCCTGGCTGCTATCAAACAGGCAACGAAAAACATGGGCAACGTTGATGTCGTTACCTACTCCGGCCTCACCACCGACCTTTGCCGCGACCTCGGCGCCAAATACATTGTGCGCGGCGTGCGCAACACCACCGACTTCGACTACGAACGCACCGTAGCCGACAACAACCGCCTCATCGCCCCCGACATAGAGACACTTCTCCTCTTGGCCGAACCTAAATATGCGGCCATCAGCTCCTCCCTGGTCCGCGAACTCGCAGCCTTCGGCAAAGATTATTCAAATTTTATTGTCTGATGGATCTTTTCATTTGACAAAACATCGAAGCATCGAGATATCGAGATATCGATATCTCGAAACATCGAAGCATCGAAATATCGAAACATCGAAACATCGAAACATCGAAGAAAAAAAAAAAGAAAACAACTTGCTATTAGACACTCCTATAGAATACCTTAAAGGCGTTGGGCCAGTACGCGGGCAGCTCCTGCAACGCGAGCTCGGCATCTTCACCTTCGCCGATCTGTTGGAGTACTTCCCTTTCCGTTATGTGGACCGCTCCCAGGTCTCTTCCATACGCGATATGGACATCGACGACCCTTATGTGGTGCTCCGCGGCACTGTCAGCAACCTACGTACCGTGTCATCCGGCAAGGCTACGCGCCTCACCGCCCTCCTGTCCGACGCCACCGGCTCGTTGGAACTGGTGTGGTTCCAAGGCCTGAAATGGGTCAAGGACTCGCTGAAACCCAACACGGAATATATCGTCATGGGAAAACCCAACATCTATGGCGACCACATAAGCCTTCCTCACCCCGACATGGAACTCGCCGACCAGGAAGGAACGACAACACGAAAATACATTCCCGTCTACTCCTCTACCGAGAAACTCAAAGCTAAAGGGCTGCACACCAAAGGCATTGCCAAACTCACCGAACAATTGCTGCGCCAGGTGCACGGCAACATCCCCGAAACGCTGCCTGCCTCGGTGCTGCAACGCTACAACCTCCCCTCGCGCGCCAGCGCCATCGAGGTTATCCATTTCCCTCTCAACCCCCAGGACATAACCATTGCCATGCAACGCATGAAGTTCGAGGAGCTCTTCTTCCTACAACTCGACTACCAGTGGGCTCGACATCTGCGACAGTCTTCGGCCGACGGAAGGGTCTTCGCCGTCATTGGCAACCTTTTCAACCGCTTCTACCACGAGAAACTGGCTTTCGAACTGACAGGAGCGCAGAAACGGGTGGTGAAAGAAATTCGCGCCGACATGCGCAGCGGACACCAGATGAACCGTCTGCTGCAAGGCGACGTGGGTAGCGGCAAAACCCTCGTGGCTCTGCTCTGCATGCTCATAGCCCTCGACAACGGCTGTCAGGCTTGCATGATGGCACCAACAGAAATCCTCGCCAACCAGCATCATGCCAACATCAGCCGCATGGTCGACGGCCTTGGCATCTCCGTCGAGCTGCTCACCGGCTCGCTAAAGGCCTCGGCAAAACGCAAGGTGAAGCAACGCCTCGCCGCCGGCGAGATCAACATCCTCATAGGCACACACGCTTTGATCGAGAAAGACGTGCAATTCAGCAACCTGGGCTTCGTGGTCATCGACGAGCAGCACCGCTTCGGCGTGGAACAGCGCTCCAAGCTCTGGACCAAGAGCCAGGTGCCACCTCACGTGCTGGTGATGACGGCCACTCCCATCCCCCGCACCCTGGCCATGACCCTCTATGGCGACCTGGACTGCTCCATAATCGACGAACTGCCACCAGGACGCAAACCTATAAAAACTATCCACGCCACCGACCATCAGCGCCTTAAAGTATTCGCCTTCATGCGACAGCAAATTGCCATGGGACGGCAGGTCTACGTGGTGTATCCTCTTATTGAAGAGTCTGAGAGCCTCGACCTCAAAGACCTTATGGACGGCTACGACAGCATCGTGCGCGAATTCCCTATGCCTGATTACCAAGTCAGTATAGTCCACGGACGCATGGAAGCCACCGCCAAGGACTACGAGATGGACCGCTTCAAACGCGGCGAGACGCAGATTATGGTGAGCACCACGGTGATTGAGGTGGGCGTCGACGTGCCCAACGCCTCGGTGATGGTCATCGAGAATGCCGAACGCTTCGGCCTCTCGCAGCTGCACCAGCTGCGCGGTCGCGTGGGACGCGGCGCCGACCAGTCTTTCTGCATTCTCATGACCGCCGACAAACTCAGCAACAGCGGCCGCGAACGCATCAAGACAATGGTCGACACCACCGACGGCTTCCGCATCGCCGAAGCCGACCTCAAACTGCGTGGCCCCGGCGACTTGCAAGGCCTGCAGCAGAGCGGCATACTACAACTGAAACTGGCCGACATCGTCAACGACGAACCCATAGTGCGCGCCGCTCGCGAAACGGTGCAGGACATTCTCCTCGCCGACCCCTCGCTGGCCTCCAACGACAACGCTCCGCTGCGTTTCTACCTCTCTAAAAACCAAAAGAAACTCCCTTGGAGCAAAATAAGCTAACCTCCAGAACCCTCCAGAACCTCCAGAACCTCCAGAACCTCTAAAAAAAAATCAAAATGAAAAAACTTTTTTTTCTTTTGCTCTTTCTTCCCCTGCTGGCCTGCGGGCAGGATGCTGCTGCCCTGATCGACAAAGGCATCAACGCCGAAAAACTGGGACTTAACGAACGTGCCCTGGAATACTATCAGGAAGCCCTTGCCGCTGAGCCCGACAACACCCAGGCTCTGCTGCTGCTCGGCAAACTCCAGGCCCGCCGTCAACACCTCGACGAGGCCATCGCTGCTCTCCGCTCCGCTGTGGCCATCAACGACACCTTGGCCGAAGCTCTGCAACAGCTCATCAGCTGCTACGTGGCCGACGGCGACTTCGAGGGCGCTCACAGCCGCCACTTCGAGGGCTCCGACGCTCTCATCACCATGGCTGAACGCGCCATTGAACTCGACCCAAACAACCCGGCCAACTACTGCAACATGGCCCTCATCTACAACCACAAGAAAAATTTCACCAACGCCTTGGCTTGGGTCAAGAAAGCTCAGGCCATAGACCCTAAGATGCCCCTCGTAACCAACACCATGGGCGTCATCTACTTCAACCGCGGCAACGACAACGAAGCCCTCTCGCAATTCCGCAAAACCCTCGCCAACGATCCCAAAAACCTCGACGCCTACTACAACCTCGGCGTGATGTACACCTTCAAAGGCAACCACGAAACGGCCATCTCCAACCTCCGCAAGGGGCTCCAACTCGACAACAAGTCGGTCAAACTCCTTTATTTCCTCGGCATCGCATATATGCAGCGTGGCGACGACAAGAAAGCCATTCAATGCTATGAGACAATCCTCGGCATCGACAGCCTCTACCTGCCGGCCTACAACCGCATGGGGGCCATCTACGCCCATAAGGGCAACTACGACGAGGCGGTGGCCTACCATCAGAAAGCTGCACGTATCAACCCCAACGACGTCGATTCCTACAAGTGCCTCGGGCAGGTCTACACCGACAAGGGCGACTACGTCAAGGCCCTGCGCAGCTACCAGAAAGCTGTGGCCATCAACGACCGCGACCACGAGACCTACTGCCTCATCGCAAAGCTCTACGCCAAACAGGGCAACAGCAGCCGCGAGACATCAAGCTACAAGAAAGCCGCCAAACTCGGCAACAAGGAGGCTCAGGCCTGGATGGTATCGCACGGCATGGCTTGGTAAAACCTCGAAGCATCGAAACATCGAAGCATCGAAATATCGAAGCATCGAAATATCGAAATATCGAAATATCGAAATATCGAAATATCGAAATATCGAAATATCGAGACATCGAAATATCGAAGCATCGAAACATCGAAACATCGAAACATCGAAGCGTCAAGCAATCATTAGCGCAAAATTCTTTTAATCAAGTTGTAAATGCCATCTGAATCAATGCCGCATTCATGCTTCAGGGCTGGAACAGGGCCGTGCTGCACAAAATGGTCGGGGATGCCAAGGCGGTGCACCTGCGGTAGCGGGGCTGTGGGGTTGTTCTCCTGCCTGTCAGAATAATATTCCAGCACAGCACTGCCGAAACCTCCCTGCAGGCATCCGTCTTCGACGGTGACCACATGGCTGTATTGCCGCGCCACTTCATCGAGGAGCTCGACGTCTAAAGGCTTTACGAAACGCATGTCGTAGTGCCCCACGGCGATGCCCTCATCGGCCAGTCGCGCCGCAGCCTCGGCGGCATGGTTGCCCACATGGCCTATGGTAAGAAGGGCCACAGTCTCTCCCACCCTCAGGCAGCGCCCTCTGCCTATGGCAAGGGGCTGCATGGCGTTGTGCCAGTCGGGATGCACCGAGGAACCTCGCGGATAACGTATCACCACGGGCCCTTGCCCCGGCAGCTGCGCTGTGTACATCATGTGGCGCAACTCGTGCTCGTCCATTGGCGCACAGATGGTAAGGTTAGGAATAGGACGGAAATAGGCCAGATCAAAAGCCCCGTGATGCGTAGGCCCGTCGTCGCCCACCAACCCGGCGCGGTCCAGACACATCACCACATGCAGCCGTTGCAGCGCCACGTCGTGCACCACCTGGTCGAAGGCTCTTTGCATGAACGACGAGTAAATGTTGCAGAACGGCACCATGCCCTGCGCCGCAAGACCGGCGGCAAATGTCACGGCATGCTGCTCGGCGATGCCCACATCGAAAGTGCGCTGCGGCATGCGCTCCATCATCAGGTTCAGCGAACATCCCGTAGGCATGGCAGGGGTGATGCCTACTATCTTGTCGTTGCGTTCGGCCAGCTCTATGATAGTATGCCCAAAAACATCCTGATATTTCAGAGGACTGAGCCTCTGCGATGTGCTTATCTGCACTCCTGTATCGGCATTGTATTTGCCCGGGGCATGGTAAGTCACCGGGTTCTTCTCGGCACGCTTCATGCCTTTGCCCTTCTTGGTGACTATGTGAAGCAGCTTGGGGCCTTTGATGTGCTGCAACTGCGAAAGCACCTCGACCAAACCACCTACGTCGTGCCCGTCGACGGGACCGAAATAGCGGAAGCCAAGCGATTCGAAGAAGTTGGAGCCCTCGAGGAGCGACGACTTCAGCGTGTGGAGCGTCCGCGAGAAGAAGTTCTGGCTTTTCGAGCCTCCCTTGTCGCCACCGGTGCGTTGCCAGAGGGTCTCCTTAATCTGATTGTATTTCGGCGAAGCTGTGATCTTCACCAGATAATGGCTCAACCCTCCCACGGCCTTGTCGATAGAGATGCCGTTGTCGTTAAGAATAACCAGAATATTGGCTTTAGAGACACCAGCATTGTTCAAGGCCTCGAAGGCCTCGCCTCCTGTCATGGCGCCGTCGCCAATGACAGCGATATGCTGGCGGTGGGTGCACCCCTGCAGCTTTGAAGCCGTGGCCATGCCAAGAGCCGCCGAGATGGACGTGGAGGAATGACCCGTGCCAAACGAATCGTAGGGGCTCTCCTCCATCTTCGGGAAACCACTGATGCCTCCCATGGTGCGGATGGTGGGGAAAAGCTCGCGACGCCCGGTCAGAATCTTATGGGCGTAGGCCTGATGCCCCACATCCCACACAATCTTATCGTCGGGGGTGTTGAAAACATAATGCAGAGCCACACAGAGCTCTACGGTGCCCAGCGACGATGCCAAGTGGCCTGGATGCGTGGCCAAAGTGTCGATAATATATTCGCGGAGCTCTATCACAAGCTCCGGCAGGTCGCTGAGGGGCAGATGCTTAAGGTCTGCTGGGGAATCTATGGTTTCTAATATTACGCCTTTAGGCTTCATTAGTGATTGCGTTGTTTTGTTATTTCGGACCGGCAGGGCACGCCGGACTGGTCAAAAAAAATCATTTCTCGACTTTATACGCCGGTTCTGCCTTGGGGATAGGTTCAAACTCCTTGTTTAGCTTCGGGTCGCTGAGACGGCCCTGGGCGTTGTCGCGCAGCTCCCAGCGGCCATTATTGAAAATGTAGGCCATCTCGGTGCCCGTGGGCACGTAGTATTGAGGCAACCCTTCCATACCAGGCACCATAGGGGCTATCTCGTCAAAAAGTATCATCTTCATCTTTTCGTCCTTTGGCACCTGCATATTGATGGTGCGGCCTTTGCGCTTGATTTTCTTGTTCTCGTAGGTGCGTACCAGCTGCTCGTCGTAGCGCACGTTGACCATGGCATTGCGCGAATATTCGAGCACCAGCCGCCTCAAGTTCTTCTCACGGCGGAAGAGTGCCTGCCCAAACTGTGGCTTGCTGCTGTTGGTACGGAAGCAGATGGGCTCTATAACCTTGCGCTGCACCAGGGCATTGACCCCGGTCCAGCCTATAAGTGTATAGAAAACCTTGCCGTCGTGCTTTGTCTCCACAAGCTCCTGATAGACACTCCCTAACCAATTCTCTGGCTCTAAAACCACCTCGTTGAGCGACACCAACTCGTCCGACTTGTCGTTGAGGATATACACGTCGTATTGCTCACTCTTGGGATTGTACGACTGGACAAAGCCAAAGCATTCATACTCGCCATTGTCGCGCACAACAGGCCATGTGATGATGCGGAACTGACGGTCGGTGGAGGTGAGCACCGACACACTGGTGCCGAAATTCCACTTCCAATAGAAAGCATCCTCATAGCTTAGGGCCTCGTACATCAGCTGCACGAACTGCTCGTTGGCATTGTAGCGCTCGTTGTCGGTCGGGGCCCCCACAATTTTCTCCAAAAGAGGCTGCAATTCTTTCTCATAAGCACTCATCACATCCCTGTTCTGGGCATTGCCATAGGCAACACCAAAGAGCATTACAGAGATGAAAATCATGCACTTCAGAACCCTTTTTGCAGCATTGGATATATTTTTTCTTCTCATTTCAAAAAATGTTCTTACTTTTGTAATTACTACAAAAGAACTTTTTTATTGTTTCATACATAAAAAAAATTGAACAATGTCGCCAAAAGATATCATAGAACAAGCCTACGACAACCGCGAAATGTTGAAGCAAAACGAAGTGCGCGAGGCCATACGCACCGTCATCACACATCTTGACCAAGGCCGCCTGCGCGTGGCGCAACCCGAGGGCGACGGGTGGGTCATCAACCAATGGGTTAAGAAAGCCGTCCTGCTCTATTTCCCTCTGTGCGAGATGCATACCATAGAGGCCGGCCCCTTCGAATACCACGACAAGATGCCCCTGAAGCGAGGCTATGCCGCCGCCGGTGTTCGCGTGGTGCCGCCAGCCACGGCACGCTTCGGAGCTTTCCTGGCACCCGGCGTGGTGATGATGCCTTCCTACGTAAACATCGGGGCCTATGTCGACAGCGGCACCATGGTCGACACCTGGGCCACCGTGGGCAGCTGCGCTCAGATAGGCAAGAATGTGCACCTCAGCGGTGGCGTGGGTATCGGCGGCGTGCTGGAACCCCTGCAAGCCGCTCCGGTAATCATTGAGGACAACTGCTTCATAGGGTCGCGCGCCATCGTGGTGGAGGGCGCACGCATAGGCCACGAGGCCGTACTGGGCGCCAACACCGTGATTACGGGAAGCACACGCATCATCGATGTCAGCGGCTCAGAGCCTGTATACTACAGCGGCTATGTACCTCCTCGCAGCGTGGTTATCCCCGGAACATTCACCAAGCATTTCCCCGCAGGCGACTATCAGGTGTCGTGCGCTCTCATCATTGGCCAACGCAAAGAAAGCACCGACCTCAAGACCTCTCTCAACGAAACCTTGAGGGAATTCAATGTAAGCGTTTGATTTTTTTTATTTCATAACATCGAAAAATCGAGATATCGAAAAATCGAAATATCGAAGCATCGAGATATCGAAATATCGAAAAATCGAAGCATCGAAATATCGAAAAATCGAAAAATCGAAGCATCGAAGCATCGAAATATCGAAACATCGAAACATCGAAACATCGAAACATCGAAACATCGAAACCATACTAAATTTTAACAATGCAAAAATTATTTCTTATCCTTTCGGCAGCGGCATTATTGGCTTCGGCATGCAACAAGCACGAGGATGAATTTGAATTCTCTGGCACCGTGGTGTTCTATGAATATTGCTCTCAAGAATATGGCTTTGATACCTACGGCTACCTCGTTGAGCTGACGTCACCTTCGGACATAGGAGGCGACTATGTGGTTAACGGCGAATCGCTGGGTTACACTAACGCCGTTATGGCCTATGGCTCTAACCGTCTTCTGAAGGAAGGTAGCAAGATTAGCGGTAAAATGTATCTTGACCCGCATTATAGCAAAACGACTTGCAACATTGACCTTAACCGTGAATGCAAAGAGGCCGTATTTACTAAAGTTAAGGTCAATGACGAGTGACGGCGTGACATAAGAAACAATCGACATCATGTCACTATTCACTATTCACCATTCACTATTCACAACTGATTGTAAGCCGGCGAGAAAGTGTCGCCCTGGCGGATGTCGCCAGTCGAGAGGCCTTTCTTGAGCCAACGCATACGCTGTGCCGAAGTGCCGTGAGTGAACGATTCAGGCGTGGCATAGCCGCGGGCATTCTTCTGAAGATAGTCGTCGCCAATCTTCTGTGCCGCATTGATGGCCTCCTCAAGGTCGCCATCCTGCAACGAGCCGAACATACGGTTCTCGTGGTAACCCCACACTCCGGCATAGAAGTCGGCCAAGAGCTCGATACGAACGCTAATGCGGTTCTTCTCGGTCTCCGAGGCTTTAGACATTTGCTGGTGTGCCGGGCCAAGATAACCCAAAAGATTCTCCACATGATGTCCCACCTCGTGGGCAATGACGTAAGCGTAAGCAAAATCGCCACCGGCACCAAGCGACTTGGGCATCTCGTTGAAGAAGTCAAGGTCGAGGTATACGCAACGGTCTGCCGAGCAATAGAAAGGGCCCATCGACGAACTTGCGCTGCCACAGCCACTCTGCACACTGCTATGGAAAAGCACAAGCGTGGGAGGTTCGTAAGTCTTGCCGATTTTCTTGAATTGCTCGCTCCACACATCCTCGGTGCTGGCCAAAATCTGTTCGGCGAACACACGAAGCTGCTCCTCCTGCTCGGTGGGAGTGTATTCGGTGTCCTGTCCGCCCTGACTGGCTAACTGCTGCAATGCCTCTGAGGGGTCTCCGCCAAGGAAAAGAGCCAAAAGCGCAGCTATTATAGCCCCGCCAATACCGACACCGGCAATCTTGCCGCCTTTGCCTCGACGGTCATCAACATTAGTACTTCTGCGTCGTCCTGATAAATCCATTAGGAATATTTTTTGATTATTAATAAGTTAGTTTTTTTCATCAAAGAATCGAAATATCGAGATATCGAAATATCGATGCATCGAAATATCGAGATATCGAAGCATCGAAATCTCGAAAAATCGAAGCATCGAAATATCGAAGCATCGAAGCATCGAAATATCGAAGCATCGAAATATCGAAAAATCGAAATATCGAAAAATCAAACCATCATATTGTTTTTCTTAACATAAACTGCTATAATCTTGATGGCCAAGCCTGTGGTATGGGCCAGCATCCAGTCGAGGGCTCTGAGGCTCTGCTTGGAGTTGAAATAGGCATTACTCTTGTAGGCTGGCACCTGACGCATCATCTCCGAACGGATCTCATGGATGGTGGTTTTCTTGGGTTTCAACGAATTGGAGATATAGTTGAACACCGAAGCGAAATAGCCTTTTTTGATGTAGATGAAGTCTATCTCGTTGTGGAACTTGTCGTAAACGCCTTTCTCTTTGAGGAATGCCATGAGCGAACTGAATGTTTCAAGGCGTTTCTGGTACTTGGTGCTGTCGTTGGTGGTGCACACCGACCCCGGACGGATGATATAGTGGTAGAAAGGCTTGTCGACATGTGCTATGGAGCTGGCCATGAGGAGGCTACAGGTGATGAAGTAGCTGTCGTCGGCGCTACGCGACGAGGGGAAGCGTATCTCATGGCGGTTTATCATGTCGCGCCTGTAGATGAAAGTAGAGAAGAGCGACACGTAGTGCGACAAGAAGTAGCGACGCTTGTCGTCGGTCAATATACCGGGCTTAACATCAGGGTTGCTGAGAATTTCCGAGGGCAGGCCATCGAGGTAGTCTTTGGATATTTGGCAGCAGCACAGGTCGGTGCCATCATGACGAAGAGCCTCGTTATAAAGCTCTTCGAACATGGTGGGCTCCACCCAGTCGTCGCTGTCGATGAATGACAGATATTCGCCTCTGGCCTGCGGGATGGCGAAATTGCGAGCCATACCGGCACCCATATTGTGCTCGGGTTTGAGGAAGACGAACTGCTCCTTGCGAGGGTGGTTCTCTATCATTCTCTGCACCAGCTCGATGCTGTTGTCGGGTCCATGGTCGTCTACGAAGATGAATTCCATCTCCTGAAGGGTCTGTGCCAACAGCGATTCAGTGCATTTTTCTATATATTCCGCCACTCCATAGACGGGCAAAATAACCGATACCTTTATCATTAGTTTTTAAAATTATTCAGATTATTAATTTTCAATAGAATCCAATCCCTCATATTTTCTCGTGTCTTCCTTGACATTGGCTTCGAGCGATTCGCGGACCATGCGTTTCATCTTAAGCACATAGTCGTCGACATCAGTGCGTTTTGCCGGGCGGAACAGGTTCTTGTAGCGCAGCTTGGGCGAGAGCGAGAAGTTGAGGTTGGGCATGGTTCCGTTGACGTCGACGGCCAGGCGCACAGGCAGGGGGGTCTGCACCAACTCTACATGGTAGTCGTAGTTGTTGCTGAGGTTATGACGCCCCTCGGCGACAATCTGGTACTTGTGGAGCGAGAGGAGGAACGGATAGACCTCCAACTCGTTGCGGAAGAGGGTGGCAGCCACATCGAGGCTGTCGACATGGATTTTGGAGTCGTCCTCGCGCCACTTCTTGAGTTGCAAGAGTTTGGCGATGCGGTCGATATTCTTGTTGTCGAGCACCACAAGGTTCTGCCCCGTCAGCGACGTGGCGGCACGCATGGTGCTGGTCTTGGGCTTGTAGAAAGCGTCGACGTAGGTCTCGGCACAGAAGTGGAAGTCGGCAGCACCCTCCAAATCGTTGAGCAATGGCACAAGGGTGTCGACATAGGGTATCATGTCTATGAGTTCCTGGATGTTGATGTCGAGCAGATGGAAGTCCATGCCCACGAAGATATGGTTGACGCGCGGCGTGCGGTAGAGGCCGGTGAGCTGCATGCGTGCCGCCTTGCAGACGAAACCGACCTGGTTGAGCACGGCGACGCCGTCGTTGATGGTGACATCGCCGGCAATCTCGCGCAGGTCGTTGTCGAAGGCCGTGGCCTCCTTGATGCGCGTATGGAGCGTGAAGTTGACGTCGCGGGGCACTATGAACGGGTGTGCCGAGGTGTCGACATTGTCTTCTTGGCGTTGCTGCTCAATGGTGTCGGGGTTGCTGCCCATGCCGCTGAAGGCTTCGAGGAGGTCGTCGACATTGGTGTAGTTGGAGGTGAAGTAGAGGTCGCCGCGCAACATATCCTCATGGCTTAGCCATTTCTCGAGGCCGGTGACAGCCCCCGAAAGGTAGAAATCGGAGTTGCCAAACACTACGTTGGCACTGGCAATCTCGCAACGCTCAGGCTTATAGTTGAACTTGATGTCGGGAATCTGAACAATGTAGTCCATCTGCTCGAGGTCGATGTAGCCGCGCTTGAAGTCGATGTCGAGGTTGGGCGACAGTTGCTGCAGGATATTGGGCTTGGAGGGGTCGTAGTTGCTCTTGCCTTTGATGGTGAGACCGGCGAGGTCGATGGTGGTGCTGTCGCCCATGTCGCAGCGCATGGCACTGCTGGTGAAGTCGACGTGGTATTGCACTCGCTTGTCCTTTGTCGACTGCGGCACCATGGCAAAGGTGCCCTTGGGCTGGCTCATGGTGAGGCGGATGGAGTCCATATTGCCGCCAAGCGAGGCGAAGTCGAAATCGCACACAACCTTCAGGGGTTGCGTGGAATCGAAGAGGTTGGAGACGGCGGCCTTCAAGGTGGTCTGTCCCAGCGAGGCGTTGATGTTGCCACTGGGCATGTTGGCATCGATGGCGGTGCATGCCAAGGTGGCGGAGAGCAGCTCAGTGAAGAGGCCTCGTTTCATCGACGACGGCAGCTGCACTCCAATGGTGGCCTTGGGAATCTTGGCATAGATGGTGTCGTAGGCCACATCAAGGTCGGTGAGCCCTATGGTGCCGTTGAGGCGCATCTTGGCGAAGTCGCTCTTTTTCAGCTGTTCCATATTGGTTATGGCATGCAGGTTGAGGCGAGCGATGCCGCTGAGGGTCATATCGAGGCTGTCGGGCAGCATGGGGGCGGCATCGGCAAGGGCTATAGTACCCTTGATGGTGGCATCGGTCTGCATCTTGCCCAGCAGGTCGTCGATGCGGCCGGCCACAGTGATGTTGTTGCGCCCCGAGGTGGCCGTGAGGGTATGAATATCAACATTGGAGATGCCATTGTCGTTCAGGTCGAGAGCGGCGTCGAGATTGGCGCCGATCTTGGAGAAAGCATAGGGCAAGAGGCTCCGGTCGCTGAACTTGCCGTCGCTGAGCTGCAGGTTGGCAGTAACGATGGGAAGCGCGGAGCCCCCCACCTCGCCGGTGGCCTTGCCTTTCAGTTGCAAGGTGGCGTCGAGGGTCATGCCTTTCTGCCAGGCGGTGAACTGCGGGGGAAGCATAGACAGAAGCTCTTTGACGCCCCACCGTCCGGTGGCGAAATTGAGGTCGACAAACAGAGGACGCTCGTCGGCAGGCAGATTGACATCGCCCGTCAGCTCAAGGATATAGCCTTTGATGTCGGCGACAAACTTCTCGATGTTCATCTGCATGCTTTCCACGTCGCCACCCAATTTGGTTTCAATGGTGAGGAGGTGGCCTTTTCGTGATGCAAGGGCGTCGTTGACGTATTCCTGTCCTCCCATGGCAAACTGGCCATCCTGGATTTTGAGTTCTATGTCGCCATCAAGCCGTTTCGCCTTGGTGTCGCCATCGGCTTTGAGCTGAAAATTGTTAAGCCTGGCCTGCATGCTGCTGCTGTCGGCCTCGAGGTTGAAAGCCAAAGCATCAATGCCCATGCGCACCTTGGCTTTGATGTTGTCGGGCTTGTAATGGCCATCCACGTCGAGCCCCAGTTCGCCAAGATTTGCACTGATGCCATTTTTCTTATCTATATAGGTAGCATTAAGATGCTTGATTCTAATGCTTTGCAGCGACACCAGCTCTGGCATCTCGAAAGGCTCGGAGGTGGTGTCGTCGTCCGACGAGGGGAAGATGTCGTAGTTGGTGTTGCCTATGCTGTCGGCGAAAAGGGTGGCACTGACATCGTCGAGGACAAGCTTAGTGACTTCTATATTCTTGTTTTTAAGATATTCGCGCACATTGAAGCCAACACTGAGCTGACCGATGCGCGCCACGGTGTCGTTCGGGGCACCGGGGGTGGGGTTCACCAGAAAGACATCCTCGACATTCAGGCCAACATAGGGGAATGTCTTGAAGATTGTGAGGTCGACGTCGCCGAAGTGACTCTCGCAGAGTATGAATTTGTCGGACAGTTTGTTGACTATACCTGTAAGGCGCGAAGGAGTGAGTATGAGCCACAACGCAACAGCCACCACCACAACCACAAGACCAAGCAGCGAACCAAGCGAAATAAGCGTGATTTTCAGCCCTCGCTGCATGGTGCGCTTCTTTTTCTCTTCGATAGGTTTATCATTATTATTATCCATGTCCATCATCTTGCTACTTACTTCTTATTTATTGACGCGGCGGAAGGAGTGCGAATTGCCGTACTGATCTTTGTAGACCATCAAGTTGTCGTTGAGGGTGGTCATGGTGTAGACCTTCGGGACCCGTCCGCCCATATCCATGATGTGCACCTGGGTAAGGCGGCTCTCCTCTTCGTCGAACTCCCACTCGAAGCGTTGTCCTTCCTCCTCGGTAACGTCCTGTTGCGGAACCCAGTTGACTCCGGTGCCGTCGGCATCGTAACGCCAATAGTCGTCCATGCCATCGAAGGTGCCTACCCATTTGCCGATGATGAGATTGCCATCGAACGCCGGCTCTTTCTCACCAATGCCACACGACGTCGCAAGGAACAACAGCGAGGAAAGAGCAGAGAAAAGAAATAGTTTTTTCATCTGAACACAACACTTAATTTTCAACGACATAGACATCCTTGTAGAAGCGTCCGAAATTGTCGTAGTCGAGGCCGTAGCCAAGAATGAAATCATTTGGTATAGAACGGCCTATATAATCTATTTTAAAGTTTTTCGTGAAACTGCCGGGTTTGAAGAAGAACGAGGCGATGTAGATGCCGGCGGGCTCCAGTTTTTGCAACTCGGCGAGCATGGCTTCCATGGTGATGCCGGTGTCGACAATATCCTCAACAATGACTACGTGGCGGCCCTTGCATTTGGCCGGGAAAGGCAGGTCGGCACGGACATGGCCAGTGCTGCTCATACCGCTGTAGGAGCTATACTTTACGAAGTAGGTCTCGGCATCGAAGTCGAGGGCACGCGCCAGGTCGGTCATAAACATGAATGCCCCCGTCAGGGTGGGACAGAAAAGGGGATTCTTGTCCTTGAGGTCGTGCGAGATACGCTGAGCCACTTCGTCGACAACAGCCTTGATTTCGGCCTCGGGCATATAGAGCTTGAAATTCTTGTCGTGAACGGTAATCATAGTTTTTTTATTTAGGCGTTTAATTGGTCGGGCTTGTCGTACAGATTGTTATTCCTCCTCGGGTTCCTCGACCGAGTCGAGCACCAGGCGGAAGCCGTGGAAACCATAGCCATAGTCGGGCTGGTACCAAGAGCGGTCGCTGACGGTGCAGCCCCACGAGGGGCTGTTGAGGCTGCCGCCACGCAGAATGCGGCTCTCGCCGTGCTTGGGGCCGCGGGGGTTGGTCTGCTCCTCGGCGCTGTAGTCGCCATACCAGTCGGAGCACCACTCCCATACGTTGCCGGCCATGTCGTGAAGACCCAACTCGTTGGGTTTCTTGCGCCCCACGGGATGGGTAATGTTGCCGGAATTCATGCCATACCATGCCACAGACCCGGGGTCGCCGTCCTGACCGGGGAAGACATGATTCTTGGAGAGGTTGCCGCCACGGGCAGCGAACTCCCACTCGGCCTCGGTGGGAAGCCGGAAGCGGTAGCCCGTCATCTGCGAAAGGCGCGCAATGAACATCTGCGCATCGTTCCACGACACCTGCTCGACAGGGAGGCTGTCGTTGTAGGTCCAGCGGCTGGGATTCTCGCCCATGACGGTCATGTAAAGGCGCTGGGTCACTTCAAATTTGCCCATATAGAAGGTGTCGACGCTAACTTTGTGGGTGGGGAACTCGGCATCGTAGTTATGCTTGGCACCGCTGGGACGCGTGCACCCCATAGTAAAGGTGCCGCCGGGGACGGGCATCATCCTGAATTTCATGTCGCCAACCTTGATGTCGACCGAGCCGTCGTCGACTTCCACCGAGAAGCGTATCACCGTATCTGCGGCGTTGTAGCCCGTGGAATCGGGCTCGTAGGGTATCATACGGAGGTCGGGGAGGTCGTAGACGATGATTTTCTTGCCCTTGCCGGCTTTGATATTCTTGCCGATGTCGCCGGCCATGTTCTGTATGTAGTCGCCATAGAAGCGGCCACCGTCGATAGATACGCACACCCTGATGTTAGCATCTTTGCTGAGGTCGTAGGTTAAAGTGACCTCTTTATCGACGCGTTGGAAGGCTACATTAGTGACGTTTTGCGCTATCGTGACGGCACACGAAAGAGCAAAAAATGAGAATAACAATATATGTTTCATATACTTAACTTAACGATGTATTATATACAATAATCGTGCAAATATACAAAATAATTGTGAATTGTGAGGTGAGAACACTCATCTCTTTTCGCGGATTGAAATGGCGAAGCCGCCGCAGGGGGCCATACGAAGCTTGAGCTTGGTCTTCGCACTCACTTGCTTCTTGGTGATATTGTAGGCTTTGGGATTGTAGCCTTCCTTGCGGGCGGCATCCCATCCTATGGCGACATCCGACACCATGCCGCTGGCATCAGCAGCATCGGCATAAATGGTGGCCTCGTATTTCTTGCCTGGCTGCAGGAAGTCGAGCGTGAGCTCCACCTCGCGGGCGTTCTCGTCGGTGACGCCACCCACATACCATACATCGCGGGGTTGGAAATTATTGAGGTCGGGATTGTGGACACTGTCGGGAATGGCGTAAACAAAGCGTGCGGCATTGCTCACTACACCTTTCTTGCCGTCGGCGAGCTCCCCTACCCCATCGGCGGCACGGTTCAGGGTGGCGGTTTTGGGATGGCGCGCCGTGACGATGAGGTCGCCCGGCTCGGCCATGAGATAGATGCTGGTGTCCCAGTCTACGGCCACATCCTTGATGAACTGGAAGGCATCCATGTGAGGCTCATAATGCTCGGGGAAGTCGGCGGCCATCTGCAACGGAGAATAGAAGGTGACGTAGAGGCCCAGCTGGTTGCAGATGGTGTGGCGCATCAGGTCGCGATTCCAGGGGGCGTTTTTCTCCATGTCGGTCTCGAAAATGCCGGGGGTGTAGTCCATGGGGCCGCCCTGCAGGCGTGTGAAGGGGAGTATGGTGGTGTGGCCCGGCTTGATGCGGCCTCGGAACTCGGTGCCCATAGCGCTCTCGTTGCCAATCATGTTGGGCCAAGTGCGGCAAAGGCCTGTGGGGCGCACAGCCTCGTGGGCGTTGACCATGATGTGGTGCTTGGCAGCCTCGACAATGGCACGGTGGTAATGGTTGATGATGGGCTGACTGTAGTGGTGCTCGCCATGTGGCACGATGTGGCCCACGTAGCCACTCTTCACGGCATCGTAACCATACTGGTTCATAAGGTTATAGGCTCGTTCCATGAAACGCTCGTAGTTGGTGACCGACGACGAGCTCTCGTGGTGCATGATGAGGCGTATGCCCTTTTGGTGGGCATAGTGGTTGAGAGCCGGAAGGTCGAAGTCGGGATACGGCGTAAGGAAGTCGAACACATAGTCCTTATCCTTGCCGTACCAGTCCTCCCAGCCGATATTCCACCCTTCGATGAGGAGGGCGTCGAAACCATGCTGGGCGGCGAAATCGATGTAGCGACGGACGTTGGCATTGTTGGCACCGTGGCGGCCATGGGGCTTGGCCTTGGTGTAGTCGGTGATGGCGTCGTGGAGCGAAGGGGGCAGAGAGGGGTCGCCGGGGAGGCGCACCGAGGGAAAGTCGTTGGTGTAGCCCCAGGTACTGTGGTCGCTGATCATCTCCCACCATACGCCCATGTATTTCACCGGATGAATCCACGAGACGTCGGCGAGGGCACAGGGTTCGTTGAGGTTGAGGATGAGGCGCGAGCGCAGCACGTCGGTGGCTTTCTCGCACACCTGCACAGTACGCCACGGCGAATAGCAGGGGGCCGTGAGCCGTCCCACATAGCCGGTGGCATCGGGCGTGAGATGGACCTTTAAGGTAAAGGTGTCGATGCAATCCAGATTCATCGTCGGAAAGTCGAGGACGGCGGCCTCATGAATATTGATATACAGGCCGTCGTCGCTCTTCATCTGAAGGGCTGTCTGAAGACCGGTTTCGGAGAAACTCTTCCAGGGCCATCCGCCGCCCTGCTGCGACTGCCAGTAGAGGGAGCGGACCTCGGAGAGGCGCGACTTGGTGTAGTTGAACTCCTGCGTGTCGTAGTCGCCGGGAATCCACCACGCCGTATGGTCGCCGGCCATACGGAACTCGGTAAGCTCGTCGGTAAGCCAAAAAGTTACAAGCGAGTTGTTGATTGTGCTCTCCACACCGCGTTGCCCGACAGCCACTTTCATGGGGAACTCGTAGCGGAAGCCAAGGCCATCGTCGAAGAGGCGGAAGCGGATAAGCATAAGGGTGGGCTTGTCGACCTGATGGCCTTCGTGGTCGAGATAATGATCTTGCATCAGCGTGACGCAAAGCTCGTTGTAGCGGCTGCGGATATGGGCTTCCTCGCCCCAAACCGGCTGCCACACCTCGTCGTGGCTGCA
Organism: Bacteroidales bacterium; assembly: GCA_017446745.1. Lineage (GTDB taxonomy): Bacteria > Bacteroidota > Bacteroidia > Bacteroidales > P3 > Colimorpha. The sequence continues at coordinate 2,823 of JAFSQF010000113.1, read as the reverse complement.
CCGCTCGGATGCCAGAATTCTGAATTGGCTTGCCAAGTCGTTCTTGCGCCACTCGAGGGTGAAGCCCATGGGCGATGGCTGAACCACAGCCTTGCCGTTGCGGCTCAGGCTATAGGTGGGACGCCCGCCATCGGCGAGCCAGAAACGGGCCTCGAGGACCCCGTCGGGACTGCGCAACGTGAGGGTGTCGGCAGCACGCAAGGAAACGACCACCAGAAAGGAGGTCAACAGCATAAGAAAGGGTTTCATGATACAATGACTATGTTTAATTGTTGAACTGTTTATTTATAAGTAATTAGTCAAATTTATTTGACATTTACGATAATTCACGGGCATTCATGGTCATTCACGTTCTATAAAAAATATCTGGATAATTGCTGTTTAGTGACGGTAAAAAAATAAGGTGTAACGATAATGATGTAAAAAAATGCAACTATAATTCGTGTAAATTCATTTCGCTTGCAAAAATATAGTTTTATATTCAGTGTCGCATATCTTGAAAATCATGTAATTCGTGCTAATTCGTGCTAATTCGTAGACCCCCAAAAAAACAATCGTTTTACCTTTTTTGCGCCTACCAGATTGTATCAACTTATTTTTTACTTATTGCTTAATTGCTGTTAATTGCTGTTAAAAGAATATGAGCGCTAATTATGACTGTTTACTTAATCGTTGTCTACAAATCAACAAATTAAACAACAGTTTAAAATGTTGTTTAATTATGAACGCTTGGTTAGCATAGAGCGATAGAAACTAAAAAGAGAGAACGTGGATACAAAAAAAGAGGCCTCACGAGCCTCATTCACCCTGTGGTCCCTCTTGGGTTCGAACCAAGGACCCGCTGATTATGAGTCAGCTGCTCTAACCAACTGAGCTAAGGGACCAGCATCGCAGAAACGCTTTTTGCGGCCATTTCATTCACGATTTCAGTTTGCAAAAGTACTAACTTTTCCGGAACTGTACAAAAAAAAATTCGGCGCCAACAGCCACATCTCTGTCTCTCAGCAAGATATCGGTATATTTTTTTCTTCCTCTCTTCCTTCTCCGCTGTTTTTTTGAGTGCAAGTGAGACGCTTTCAACCGTAAATCGCTCATTTTTTATTTAAGCAGTCCGCCAATTGCATCGCCTCTTTGATATTGTCCTCAATCGAGCAATAGGTCCAACTGCCATAGCGTCCGATCGAGTACACGTCGTTAGTCGCAAGCATCGCCTTCTTGGACTTGACGTCTTCGATGGATTCTTTCGTGATATGCACGTAGGCGGGGTCCATGACGATGGCCTCATAATCGACATACATCATGTGTTTATGGATCACGCCGGCAGCAAGCAAGTCCAACAAGGCACGATTGAAATACTCTCGGGGGTCTATCACCGTCTTGTTGTCGAAACCGATTTCAACATAAACCGAGGTCCTGTCCTGCGACAAAATATTGTCGTAAAACCCCACCCTATAGAAAATATATTTATTCTCAGGAAAATAAATCCAATGGAATTTGTCGACAGGCCCTTTCTTGTCGAAACCGATATTGAAGACCAGCACCTGATTCCAGGAATAGACCGAGCGGTCGTACTCCACTCCGCACAGTTCCAACAGCTTGGGGAATGGCAACGTGGATATCAGACGGTCGTAGGCCAAGAGGCGCCCATCGCGTGTCCTTACCGTCTTGTTCTTCATGTCGATGGCAACCACCTCCTGATTGGTTTCTATCTTCTCGCTCCGCAGGTTAGAGACAATGCTTTTCACATATTCAAAGGCCCCGTCCTTGGGGTACATGAACGAGGCATTGTAGGATTTGTTGTCCTCGGCCCTGAAATTCCTTATAATCTCCTCTTTCTCAGCGTAGGGGAAGAAACGCCCCATGGCATCCTTGTCGAGTTTGTTCAAGTCGCAGGCGTAAAGCTTCGTGTTGTAAGGTATGAGAAATTTCTCCGCAATACTGGCACCGAACTTGCAGTAAAGCATCTCTTTGAAGTTGCTGTAATCCGTCTGGCTATTGTTGAACAGGTCGTACAAACAATCTATCATCTCTTCTTGCGGCAACTGGTGGATATTCTTCTGGAAGGGATACTCCACATATCTGTCCTTATACTTTATCTTGGTGTTTTTCACGGGCTCCACCAATCGCTCCGGAGGGATGTCTTTCAACAGCTTTTCCTCCACGGCCTTGTCCTGGAAATGGAAGAAATGCCCCGAATAGTCCCACACGAAGCCGTTGCGCTTCGTCGTCTTGCAATAGCCGCCTATCGCGTCCGTTTTCTCCAACACCAGATAGTCCTTATCTGTAAACCACGCATACGACAGGCCAGTCACGCCTGCTCCAATTATTATGTCCATACTATATTGTAAAGTAATTATGTTGAATTGTTTAACGCTTGATTGTGTTTTGTTTGTATATTATAATGTAGTCATTATATTATTCCTTTACCGTCGAAAGCGCGCATTAGGCTGTCATGACCTGCACCCCATCGTCGATATTTCATAACGGTAAAAAAAAATAATTATTGCACCGTTTCAGAAAAACATGAGAGATCGGTTGCGTCGGATTTGCAATCCGACGCAAATTATTATAAGGATTTTTAATCCGCAAAATTCGGTTGCGTCGGATTTGCAATCCGACGCAAATTATTATAAGGATTTTTAATCCGCAAAATAACGGATTAAAAATCCTTATAGTAACGGTAAAAAAATAATGTGTGTATCGATAGTGATGTAAAAAATGCAACTATAATTCGTGTAAATTCGGTTACGTCGGATTTGCAATCCGACGCGAAAATATAGTTTTATATTCGGTGTCGCATATCTTGAAAATCATGTAATTCGT
>JAFSQF010000112.1 GCA_017446745.1 Bacteroidales bacterium | reverse complement strand
TTCGCTCGTCGGGCTCGCGGGCCGCAGCACGCGACAGAAATCTCGCAAATCCTTTCAAATCTTTCAATATTTATCTGTTTGATTTGAGTAGATTTGTAAGATTTCTCGCCATAGGCGACTTAATATCAAATATTTCGCATACATGCGAAACATGAAATGTTGATTTTTATTTTGAAGGTCGAATGCAACATGATGGATTATGATTAACAATGTAAATGATGAATTGATTGAAAAGATTCAAGAACTTATTGATATGGAAGGTCGTTCCTGTTCAATGGATATTGCCGGCATCACGCCAGAGTATGTGTGGCGGATGTGGGGCGGAAGGGTGCCGATAGAAGAGATTGAGAGTGCATTGAAAGCGATGAAGCACCGTCGAGCAGTGCTTGATTACAAAATCAAATCTAAATGACATCCTTTTTTACCGTTTACCTATTTGACTAACAGCAATGAACAAACTTATCCGGCATAAGGCTGAAATGTACCGTATGGTTGATGGCTCTGTCCTGAAGCAAGTGGTCGCTGCACGCCGCGACGCCCAGAGCCTAAGCACCCGGCAGGGCTACGACGCCCTGATGAAGCACCTGCGCGACTTCGCAGGCGACGGCTTCGACAATCGCGTGGTCGACGAGGACTACGTCGTCGATTTTGCCGACTACCTCGACGCACGCGTCAAGAAATCGTCGGTGCGCGGCTATATCGACAGGCTCAAGGCTCTGGTGCGTGCCGCCAAAAGCTTGGGCCTCATCGATATCATTCCTGAGGTCAATTTCTCCGGCCTGGCGTCTAAGGAGAAAAGCTCCGAGAAAGTCTTCCTCACCAAGGACGAGCTGCAGCGCTTGTGCCTGGCCGAATCGCCCATGCAGAGCACCAAGAACGCTTTCCTCTTCTCGTGCTACACCGGCCTGCTCATCGGCGAGGTGGAGCAGCTGTGCTGGGACAGCATACGCTACAGCGGCTCGGGCCTCGTGCTGGTGCGCCCTGTCGAGGGACTCGACGAGATGGTGAAAATACCGCTCATCGAACCAGCCAACAATATCCTGAAAGAACTTGAGAAAGACTATGCCCGGCTGCCCGACGAGCAGCGCGACGACCACGTGTTCCACCTCTGCAGCGCGACGGCTATTGGCAAGCACCTGCGCCTCTGGGCCGATAACGCACATATTGACAAGAAAATCAGCTATTCCACCTCGCGCCACACTTTCGCCACCATGGCCCTGCGTGCTGGCATCGACCTCCTTGTCGTCGCCCGCTGGTGCGGCTACGCCAAGGTGCAGTCGGCCCAGGTCTATGCCGACATGGTCCACCGTGTCTCGCGCTCCGACGGCGAAATCCTCGAGGCTGCTTTCCGTTGACGCTTGCCCCAAAAACAATACTTGGAATTAGCATTTATCCGGAAATTATCTTTTCTGTTTTTCCGCATTTGCCTCAAAGAAGCCTCGAAGACGGGTGCAAACTCCAGTGGAGTGTGCAAAGGTACCCTGTGCGTGGCATTTTATCTTAGCAAAAATAAGTTGTTACAATCGGGTAGGCGCAAAAAAAGTAAAACGAATTCTTTTTTGGGGGGTCTACGAATTAGCACGAATTATCACGAATTACATGATTTTCAAGATAAGCGACACCGAATATAAAACTATTTTTTCGCAAGCGATACACGAATTTTAGTTGTGCTTCTGCATCACTATCGTTACTCCTTTTTTTTACCGTTACTAAAAACGTCTGCAGTATCCTATGCGGACGTTTTTTTTTGTTCGCCCGACATGAGTATAGCTTGTAAACGAACCTGCCCCAACTTCATTCCCCGTTTAATCAAACGCGTTGCGTTCGATGTTCTCCTTGGCGTAGGAGGTCGGGCTTCCCAGCCCGACCAAATCCCCGTAGGGGATACCGTTCAGTAGCCACAGCCAATCCAGTACCCATCTCCATCAATCCCCGTAGGGGATTCCGTTCAATAGATAATGAATATGTAATATGCCGCCCCTCCGGGGCTCGTATAGGGAGGGTTGCGTTGTTCCGTGGGCTTGCGCGCACGGCTATTATATGCCGCCCTTACAGGGCTATTATATGCCGCCCCTACGGGGCTCGGATAGGGAGTGGAATGGTTGCGTCGTACCGTGGGCTGACGCGCACGGCTATTATATGCCGCCCTTACAGGGCTATTATATGCAGCCCCTCCGGGGCTCGGATAGGGAGGGGAGGGTTGCGTTGTACCGTGGGCTGATGCCCACGGCTATTATAATTTGTTTTCCGCTTCGCTATTCGGAGAGTAGGCGGATTGCGGCCCAGTCGTCGCGCGACATGGAGGCGGCGAGGTGGAGGCCGAAACGGGAGGCTTTGGTGGCGATGGCGTCGATGTCGTGCTGGTAGAAGCCGCTCATCAGCACGGTGCCGCCGCTCTTGAGGACGCGGAAGTAGGCTTCCATGTCGCGCAACAGGATGTTGCGGTTGATGTTGGCAAGGATGAGGTCGTAGCGTGGCTCGGTGCCGAGCGAAGAGGCATCGCCGAGGATGGCATTGACGTTTACGGCGTTGCGTTCGAAGTTCTCCTTGGCGTTGCGGAACGCCCATTCGTCGACGTCGATGGCGTCGACCCGTGCGGCCCCTTTCTTGGCAGCGAGGATAGCCAGCACGCCGGTGCCGCTGCCCATGTCGAGCACCGTCTTGCCTGTCACCTCCTGCTCCTCAAGGAACGAGAGCATCATGTAGGTGGTGGCATGATGGGCGGTGCCGAACGACATCTTGGGCTCTATCTCAATCTCGTAGCGCACGTCGTCGCGGTGGGGGTGGAAAGGGGCGCGTACCCAGCAGAAGTCGCCCACCAGCACGGGCTGGTGCTGCTTCTCCCACTCCTCGTTGTAGTCCTTGTCGGGCATCACATTGGCTTGCCAGGCAATACGCAGACCCTGATCCATCAGCTTCAGCTCGTTGATGGCAGCGTTGAGGAAAGCCTCGTCAAAGAGACTGGTGGGCACATAGGCGTTGAGGCCATCGGCGGTTTCTTCGAAGCTGTCATAGGGCCCCTCGTCGCCCAGACTGTAAATCAGCATGTCGCGAAAGGGTTCATATCCCGTATGCCTGGTGTGAGAGTTGGAATCTGAACGGATGGTTATTTTTACCTGAGTGTATTGCATTGGAGATTAGATATTATTGATGGGTGGCCGGTGTTTAATCAATTGAGTGGTTCAACGATAGAGCTGTCACTCTTCCATGATGGCTTTTGCGGCTTGGCGGCCGGCGCCCATGGCGAGGATTACGGTGGCTGCACCGCTTACGGCGTCGCCGCCGGCGAAGAGATGTGGGCGTGAGGTCTTGCCGTTGGCGTCGGCGATGATGCCGCCCCAGCTATGGGTGTCGAGGCCGGGGGTGGTGCTCTTGATGAGAGGGTTGGGATTGGTGCCGAGGGCAATGATGAGGTTGTCGAGCTCGAGGGTGTATTCGCTGCCGGGGATTACGGAGAAGCGGCGGCGCCCGCTCTCGTCGGGGGCACCCATCTCCATACGCACCAGGCGCACACCGGCCACGTTGCCGTTGCCGTCGTCGATAACCTCGACGGGGTTGGTCTGGAAGGCGAACTCAATGCCTTCTTCCTTAGCGTGATGCACCTCCTCGGCGCGTGCCGGCATGTCGGCCTCGCCGCGACGATAGATCACCGTCACGTCGCAGCCCAGACGGCGTGCGGTGCGTGCGGCATCCATGGCCACGTTGCCTCCACCCACCACGCCGACCTTGCGGCCCAGCACGATGGGGGTGTCGTAGCGCTCGTCGTAGCCATGCATGAGGTTGGTGCGCGTCAGCAGCTCGTTGGCCGACACTACGCCCACCAGGGTCTCGCCGGGGATGCCCATGAATTTGGGCAGACCGGCTCCGGAGGCTATATAGACGGCCTCGTAGCCCTGCTCGAAGAGCTGGTCGATGGTAACGGAACGTCCCACGATGACGTTGGTCACTATCTCGACGCCCAGTTTTTTGAGGTTCTCTATCTCCGGAGCCACCACTTTCTGTTTTGGCAGGCGGAATTCGGGGATGCCGTAGACCAGCACGCCGCCGGGGTGGTGGAAAGCCTCGAAGATGGTGACCCTATAGCCGTTGCGCGCCAGGTCGCCGGCGCAGGTAAGTCCCGAGGGGCCGCTGCCAATGATTGCCACGCGTTTGCCATTAGGCTTAGCCTCGGGGGCTGTCACGGCGGTGTGGTGCTCGCGGTTCCAGTCGGCCACGAAGCGTTCCAAGGCTCCTATGGCGATGGCCTCGCCCTTGCGGCCAAGGATGCACGAGCCCTCGCACTGCGTCTCCTGAGGGCATACGCGTCCGCATACCGCCGGCAGGGCCGAGTCGTGGGCTATGATGGCGCCGGCCTCGGCGAACTTGCGTTCCTTGACGGCGGCGATGAATGCTGGGATGTTGATGCCGACGGGGCATTGGCCCACGCAGAGAGGCTTCTTGCAGTGAAGGCAACGCGAGGCTTCGGCCACGGCCTGCTCCTCGGTGAAGCCTTGCGACACCTCGTCGAAGTTATGGATACGCACCTTGGGGTCTTGCTCCTGAGGTTTCTGACGGCGCTTGGCGTCCATGGCGTCGAGCTGCCTTTCGACGGGGGCTGCCAGATTGCAGGCGTGCCCCTCCTCGCTGCGCGCTATGCGGTACTTGCGGGCGTCGGGGTTGGCCAGGCGGCTCATGGCTTCGTCGAAGTTGACCAGATGACCGTCGAACTCAGGACCGTCGACGCAGGTGAACTTCACCTCGCTGCCCACCGTGACGCGGCAGGCGCCGCACATTCCCGTGCCGTCAACCATCATCGAGTTGAGCGACACCACGGTAGGTATGCCCAGCTGTTTGGTGAGGAGCGACACGAACTTCATCATGGGCAGCGGTCCTATGGCCACGCAGATGTCGTAGCTCTTGCCCTGCTCCACGAGGCTGCTAATCTTGTTGGTCACCAGCCCTTTTTCGCCATAGCTTCCGTCGTCGGTCATAAGGTAGAGGTTGTCGCACACGGCCCCCAGTTCCTCCTCGAAGAAGAGGAGGCCTTTGTTGCGCGCTCCGGCAATTACGTCGACGGGCATGCCTTTCTCGTGCGCCCATTTCACCTGCGGATAGACGGGGGCAATACCCACACCGCCGGCCACGAAGAGCAGGCGCGGCTTCTGGTCGCTGTTGCCGTAGCGTTCAATGACTTCGGCAGGGCGCCCCAGAGGTCCTACGATGCAGAAGATCGTGTCGCCTTCGTTGAGGGCACCGAGGTGGTTGGTAGAGACGCCCACCTTATGGAAAACGATGCTGACGCATTGCCGTTGGAGGTCGATATCGCTGATGGTCAGCGGTATGCGCTCGCCGTGCTCGTGGGGGATAACGATCACGAACTGACCGGGGACACCCGACTGGGCAATCCATGGAGCATGGACATCAAGAAGAACGATATTGGCTGTAAGATCGCGTTTTTTAAGAATTTCGTACATAGTGGGTTATGGTTTGACGGTTTTTAATTTCTGGTCAATAAGGAGCACTTGGCGAGATCGAGGGTTGCCTTCGTAGTTGAGGATAACGAAGTCGGCGCGTTGCATCTTCTCTTCTTCCGACAGCTGGTTGCGCATTCGGGCCTCCAGCTGGTCGCGCGTGGCGTGGTCGCGCAGCTCGAGGCGGCGCAGGCGTTCCTCTTTTTCAAGGTATACGGCAATGATCTTGTCGAGATTGGCGTCGAGGTTATATTCATATAATATGGCCGATTCGATGATGACGTAGGGGGCTTGCTGCCTGTCGGCCCAGAGGGCGAAGTCGGCCATTACGCGCGGATGAATCATGCTTCCCAGATGGAGCAGGGCCTGGCGGTCGGAGAATACTTTCTGCGCCAGACGGGCTTTGTCGACATGGCCGTCGGGGGTCAGCACGTCGTTGCCGAAGGTGCTGCCGATAAGGGCGCAAAAGTCAAGGTCGTCGTAGTAGGTGCGTGCCACCTCGTCAGCGACAAAGCATGGAATTCCAATTTTCTGGAACTCCAGGACCACGGTGCTTTTCCCGCAGCCAATGCCTCCTGTAAGTCCTATGTGCAGCATGATGTTGAATTGTTGATTTGTTTAGTTGGTGGTACGCGGGCGTCCCCGCCTGCGATGTCAGTCTTCTATAATTATATATTGTACGGTTTGCGGCGTGACGTTTTTTATACGGACGGTGGCGGGGAACTGCATGATGTTGACGCTGAGCACGTCCGCCGAATCGGGGTGGGGGAGGAGGGTCAGGATGAAGTCGTCGGGGCTGACCTTGGCGAATTGGCTGGCCGGGACCATAGCCGAGAGGGTTATATGGTTGGGGTAGATGCGGTAGTGCTTGTTGTTGTCGGGCAGTGGGACAGGCAGGGTGAGCTGCTTTTCGATGAAATGTTCCACGGGGAGAGCCACGTCTACCGTTGGAGTGGAGATGCGCAGGTCGGGATACTGTCGCCAGTTGTCGTCGAGGGTTAAGGTGTATTTCCCACTGGAGGCAATATTGCTGATGGTCTGTGGGATGGCTTCGATGTGGTCGATTTTGTCGAGCGAGGCCTGGCTACCGTAGAGGGTCACAACGGGAGGGCTGAGCACCGGTTCGCCGCACAGGCCGGCAGTGGCATCGAATAGGAATTGCACGTTGTCGATCGATGGCACGAACGATTTGCTCTGACGTTGAGCCAGCCTGAGTTGTAGGCGTGGTGTCACGGCGGCGAGCTGGTGCACGCCGCGCATGTCGAGCTGGGCCCTGAGCACGTCGAGCGAGTCGGCGGTGTTGATCTCAATGCTTACCTGGCCAAGGGTGTCGGCATGTAGAAATCTGCTCACATCAATATGAAGAACCCTGTTTTTGTTGATGCTGCGATGAAAGGCATGGAACCCGTTGCTGTTGATGCTCAGCATGATGGTGGAGTCGATATGAGTGACGGCGAACCGTGAGGTGTCGACCCCGTCGTAATGCACCTCGTAGACTTCACGGAAGTTCTTATGTTCCGACATCGAAGCAACAATCCATACGACAACGACGACCACCAGAGCGAAGAAGAACGCTCTGGACTGGCGAAGCCGCTGTCGGAACTGGATAGGCATGAGGGGTGGAATTATTAGTGAATAGTGAATAGTGATAGGATGTTTTCACTCATCACTATTCACTTGTTTTCTTTCTGTTGGTCGGAGTTGGCGAGGGCCTGAATGAATGATTTCTCAACGGTCATAATGACGCCGTTGGCCACTTCGACCTCTACTGTGGTCTCACCCACGGAGTGCACCTTGCCATAGATGCCGCCCGAGAAGAGCACGCGGTCGCCTTTCTTCAGCTGTTCGCGCATTTTGGCCTCCTCCTTGGCTTTCTTGTTTTGTGGGCGTATCATAAGAAGCCACATGACAACGAAGAGGAGGATAATCATTATGAGGCCGCTGCCACCGCCCCCCTGAGGGGCCGGAGTTTGAAGTAATACGAATAGGATGTTCATGGATGATTTGAATTTAGAATTTAGAAATCAGGATTTAGGTTTAGAATTGGCTGAGGCACTGTTTCCCACTGCCGGTCCCTTTGGTTTAGCGGACTGTGGCGGTGATGCGTAGGCGTGTGGTGGCGGGCTGGGTGTTGGAGTGTACGGTGACCTCCTTCATCTGCTTGCCCGACATGCCTGCCGACTTGAACGAGACGGTGATGTAGCTGGTCTTGCCGGGGGCTATGCGCTCGCGTGGGAAATCGGCCACGGTGCATCCGCACGAGGCACTGCAGCTGCTGATGACCAGGTCGGCATTGCCGGTGTTGGTGAACTTGAACGAGTAGGAGATGTTCTCGCCGGCCATGAGCTGGCCGAAGTCGTGCATGTCGGTCTCGAAAGTGATGCGTGGCATCTTCTCGCTATTGTCGTAGCCCTCGGCACTGTTGGGGTTGTGGATGATATCGATGTCGGTGGGCTTGTCGCCGCCGCCACATGCCATCAAAAAGGCCGTTATTGTTGCAATGATAAGGAATTTGTGCATGTTTTTTATTGATTATTTGTTTGTCTTCGCAGAATGCGAAGAACTCCTTCTTGTCTTTGCAGAATGCGAAGAGCTCCTTGCGAAAGGCTTCTAACCTTCGGGCACCACGTCGCCGTCGATCTCGGGGTCGTACATGCCGCGCTCGTTCTTGTTGATGCGTCCCTGCACGCGCAGCTCGATGAGCAGTCTGTCGAGGATGCCGTTGATGAAGAGCTTGCTTTTCTCGGTGGAGAATTCCTTGGAGAGCTCTATGTATTCGTCGACGGTGACGCGTTCGGGGATGGAGGGGCAGCAGGTGAACTCGGTGACGGCCATGTTGATGAGCAGGATGTCCATCAGGGCCACGCGGTCGAAGTCCCAGTTCTGCAGGTGTTTTTTTATCATGGGTTCCACCTCGTCGAGGTGCGCCATGGTATCGCTGACCAGTTTGCGGGCGAAGAGGAAGGCGCTGAGCTCGTCCTCGTTGCGTTTGTCGTACACTTGCGGGCAGCGCATGGCCTCGTCGGCCTTGTCTTCGTCGACCTCTTTGAGGAGCATGAAGACATATTGTGCCACCTGGTCGAAATCGTCCTCCCACAGCAGGTCGCGCTCGAAGATGGCGTCGCGTAGGGTGTCGTCGTTCATCATGTATTTGAATTCCAACAGGCAGATGGCGCGTTCGTCGTCGTAGGTGGGGTTTTCGATGGCAAGATAGTCAACAAACTGCTTGTTGGTCTTCATGGTGTTGATAATCTTGCGGAAAGCGTCGAACTGGTTGGCCCAGTCCACCTTGAGGCGGTTCACGGCCTGGCGGTATTCGAAGCCGCGTGCCAGGCTTTCGATGAAGCGGTTCTCGGCGATGCGGCGCAGATACTTGATTTGGTTGTCCTGGGGCTTGAATTTCTGCATCTCGTTTTCAAGGATGCGTTCTGCCACGAAGGCAAGCTGGGGCAGCGTGGAGAGCTGGAAGATGCCCATATCGTTGAGGCGTAGGACGTTGTAGTCGAATAGTTTTTCTGCTTCTTCGATGTTGGAGCATTGGCTGGTCACTGCTGCATAGAGCGTTTGCAGTGCCTTGGCGCGGAGGAAATGTCGGCTTAGCATACTATATTGATGATACGTTTCGGGACGAAAATGATTTTCTTGGGTTCTTTGCCGGCGAGCCATTTCTGGGTGTCGGGCAGGGCCATGACGGCCTCGGTGGCTTCCTGCTGGGTGCATGAGGGAGGCAGGGCGATGGTGAAGCGCATCTTGCCGTTGAACGAGACGGGGTAGTTGAAGGAGTCCTCGGTGAGGAAACTCTCGTTGAAGGCGGGCCATTGGGCGTCGCACACCGAGCCTTGGCAGCCCATGAGGTGCCAGAGCTCCTCGGCGATATGAGGGGCGAAGGGTGCGATGAGGACGGTGAGGGGCTCCAGAACGGCGCGTTTGTTGCACTTGAGCGATGAGAGGTCGTTGACACATATCATAAAGGTGCTGACCGAGGTGTTGAACGAGAAGCGTTCGATGTCGTCGGTCACCTTCTTGATGGTCTGGTGCAGCACCTTCAGCTCGGCCTTGGTGGGCTCTTCATTGCTGACGTTGAAAGTGTTCTTGTCGTCGTGGAAGAGGCGCCAGAATTTCTTGAAGAAGCGGAAGACGCCCTCGATGCCGTTGGTGTCCCACGGCTTGGCTTGCTCCACGGGGCCGAGGAACATCTCGTACATGCGCAGGGTGTCGGCGCCATAGCGTGCCACCAGGTCGTCGGGGTTCTGCACGTTGAACATGGATTTCGACATTTTTTCTATCTCCCAGCCGCAGACGTACTTGCCATCTTCCAGCTCGAAGCGTGCGTCGGCATATTCGGGGCGCCACTGGCGGAAACGCTCGGTGTCGAGGATGTCGGCATCGACGATGTTGATGTCGACGTGGATGGGCGTGACGCTGTTCATGTCTTTTATCAACCCTTTCGAGATGAAGAGGTTGTTGTCGTCCTTGCTGCGATATACGAAGCTGGAGCGGCCTTGAATCATGCCTTGGTTGACGAGTTTCTGGAAGGGCTCTTCCTTGACGGCCATGCCGATGTCGAAGAGGAATTTGTTCCAGAAGCGGGCGTAGATGAGATGGCCTGTGCCGTGCTCAGCGCCGCCGACATAGAGGTCGACGTTCTGCCAGTACTCCACGGCCTCTTTAGCGAAATAGGCCTCGTTGTTGCGGGGGTCCATATAGCGCAGATAGTATCCGCTGCTGCCGGCGAAGCCCGGCATGGTGCTGAGCTCGAGGGGGAAGACGGTCTGGTTGTCGATGGCCGAGCGGTCCACCACGCTATTCGTTTTGGTGTCCCACGCCCATTGCTTGGCGTGTCCCAGCGGGGGCTCGCCGGTGGCGGTGGGCTTGAAGTCGTCCACTTCGGGCAGCAGAAGGGGGAGGCACTCCTCGGGGATGGGGGTGGGGATGGGGTTGGGGGCTCGGTTGCAACGCTCGGAGGCACCCGCCACTACGGTCCTATAGTAGATGGGGAAGGGCTCGCCCCAGTAGCGCTGGCGGCTGAAGATGGCGTCGCGCAGGCGGTAGTTGATGGTGCGCCGTCCGATGCCTTTTTCCTCTATATGGTTGATAACTGCAGCCATGGCATCCTTCACTTTCATGCCGCTGACGAAGCCGCTGTTGACGCTGTAGCCGGTTTTGGCATCCATGCTCTCGGTCCATGTGGCGGGGTCGCTGACGACATCTTTTTCGAGCGACACCACCTGGCGTATGGGTAGGTTGAAATGGCGTGCGAAGGCGAAGTCGCGGCTGTCGTGTGCCGGCACAGCCATGATGGCTCCGGTGCCGTAGCCCGCCAGGACGTAGTCGCTGACCCAGATGGGGATTTTCTCTTCGGTAAGAGGGTTGACGGCATAGGCGCCGGTGAAGACGCCGCTGACTTTCTTGACCTCGGCCTGGCGCTCACGCTCGGAGCGGTTCTTGGCCCAGGCCACGTAGTCGTCCACCTCTTTCTTGCGCTCGGGGGTGGTGATTTGCTCAATCAGTTCATGCTCAGGGCACAGCACCATGAAGGTCACGCCGAAGATGGTGTCGGGACGGGTGGTGAAGATTTCGAAACTGATGGTGCGCTGTGCGGCGTCGGTGCAGTTGAACCATACGGCGGCGCCTTCAGAGCGTCCGATCCAGTTGCGTTGGATTTCCTTGAGCGAGTCGCTCCAGTCCACCTGCTCCAGTCCGTCGACCAGCCGTTGGGCGTAGGCTGAGATGCGGAGGCTCCACTGGCGCATGAGCTTGCGCTCCACGGGGTAGCCGCCGCGGACGCTGAGGCCGCCCACCACCTCGTCGTTGGCAAGGACAGTGCCCAGGGCGGGGCACCAGTTGACGTAGGTGTCGGCGAGGTAGGCCAGACGGTAGTTCATCAGGGTTTGCTGCCGCCGGGCCTCGTCCCATTGGTTCCACTCCTGGGCGGTGAAGGCGAGTTCTTCGCTGCTGGCGGCATCAAGGCCTTCGGTGCCGCAGGTGGCGAAGCGCTGCTCCAAGGCCTCGATGGGCATGGCCTTGCGCAGCTGGTTGTTGTAGTAGTGCTTGAAGAGCTGGAGGAAAGTCCACTGGGTCCATTTGTAGTAGGAGGGGTCGCAGGTGCGCACCTCGCGGCTCCAGTCGAAGCTGAAGCCTATCTTGTCGAGCTGCTCGCGGTAGCGGGCTATGTTCCGCTCGGTGGTTATGGCGGGGTGCTGGCCGGTCTGAATGGCATACTGTTCGGCGGGGAGGCCGTAGGCATCGTAGCCCATGGGGTGCAGCACGTTGAAGCCGCGCAGGCGTTTGTAGCGTGCGAAGATGTCGCTGGCGATATATCCCAGGGGATGGCCCACATGCAAGCCGGCCCCGGAAGGGTAGGGGAACATGTCGAGCACATAAAAATGGGGTTTGTCGGATTTGTTGTCCACATGGTAGGTCCGCTGGTCGCGCCAGAACTGCTGCCACTTGGGTTCGATTTCGCTAAAATTGTATTCCATTGCTATGATTGAGAATGTGAGATTCTGTTTGTTCGAGAATGGCATGCAGGCATAGGAAGGCCTGCGATTGATGTGAATTGATAATGGTCGGTCACGGTTTTTCTTACCCAATGTTCTATATATTAGAAATATGGGTTCCTCTTTTCGAGGAAAAACGAAATGCAAAGATACAAAAAATGTTTCATAATGTGTCGTTTTTTTTGTCGTTTAATTGTTTTATTGTTGTTTGTCAACAAGAGTGTATGCCGAATTGCTGAACTGCTTATTTGTTTCATTATTCTATGTATGCAATAGTGAAAAAAATAGTTGATGCAATCAGATAGGTGCTATAAAAAAAAGTAAAAACGGTTGTGTTTATGCGCGTGGTACGCGGGCGTCCTCGCCTGCGATTTGAGCACAAATATCTCGAATTACACGAATGCTTATTTTGTCTACGAATTACACGAATGCTTATTTTGTCTACGAATTAACACGAATGCTTTTTTTGTCTACGAATTAACACGAATTGTTTTGACTTCTTTTTTGGGTGGGTTTGCTCCGTTTTAAGCAGTTTTTGCGACAATACAGTGACAATATATTTCAAATTTGCTGAAATGAGTAAAATAATCATCGTTTGAGCAGATTTCAAATTGAAAATTGCTGAAATAATATTTTTTTTGTACCTTTGCAGCAGATTTCAAAATAAATATCATATGGCAAAATTTGATAAACTAATTGGAAGAGAGCAGGAAGCAAGGATGTTGAACGAATATATCAATTCCGACAAATCAGAATTTATTGCAATTTATGGTCGCAGACGTGTTGGAAAAACATACCTGATTAGAAATGTTGTTGGAGACAGAGCCTGTTTTTCTTTGACGGGAATGGAAAATGCGGGACTAAAAGAACAACTGACTAACTTCTACATTACCTTTCGTAAAAAAAAGAGCGATGCCTCGATTCCTTCGTCTTGGCTTGAAGCTTTCGACCAGCTGGAGTCGTGGATAGAAACGTTACGCAAGGGAAAGAAAATCATTGTTGTGGACGAGTTGCCCTGGCTTGACACAGTGCGATCCTCTTTCGTTGCCGCCTTTGAACATTTTTGGAACGACTGGGCATCAGCAAGAAACGATATAAAACTGATTGTCTGTGGGTCCGCAACCTCATGGATGACGGACAACATAATAAACAACCGCGGTGGTCTCCACAACCGAAAAACCCATCAAATTTATGTAGCCCCCTTCACTCTTGCAGAAAGCAAACAATACTTCAAAGCATACGGATTTAGATACGGCGATAAAGACGTGGCTGAGTGCCATATGGTTATGGGCGGAGTAGCCTACTACTATTCGTTGATGCTACCGACAGAAAGTGTAGCACAAAACATCGACCGCCTGTTTTTTCATTCCAATGGAGAGTTGTCCAATGAATTTGAGAACCTCTACAGGTCTCTGTTCAAGAAGAGTGGTGACCATATTAGGATAGTCACCGCTTTAGCCTCAAAGAACAGGGGCTTGACTCGCAAGCAACTTATCGAGATAACTACTCTTAATAACAACAATAAGCTAACCAAAAATCTTGATGAACTGGAGAAATGTGGTTTTATTCGCAGCTACACTCCTTTTGATGGGGCAAAACGTGATGTGCTGTTTCAATTGATTGATTCATACACACTCTTTTACTTCCATTTTATCAAAGGAAACAATTACCACGACGAACAACTTTGGACACACTCGTTGAATAGCGCCCGTTACCGTGCCTGGGGAGGATATGCTTTCGAGATGCTTTGCCTCAATCATATAATGCAGATTAAGAAAGCTTTAGGTATATCGGGAATTCAAAGCCGCGTTTGTAGCTGGATTTGGAAAGGCGACGAAGAAAACCAAGGCGCACAAATCGACCTGCTTATCGATAGAGCCGACCAAACCGTGAACGTATGCGAAATTAAGTTCGCTCGAGCGGAATACAGAATCACCAAGTCCGACTATGAAAATATAGAAAACAAGATAGAAACGCTACTACAACATTCTAAGACAAAAAAGTCGCTGATGCTCACACTAATCACCTGTTTCGGCCTTTCTGTAAACCAATATAGTGGCAGAGTACAGAACCAAGTGACACTTGCCGACATAATGAATAATTAATCAGTAAGTAAGCGGTCAAATTTAATTGACATTTATGATAATTCACGGGCATTCATGGTCATTCACGTTCTATAAATAATTGCTGTTTAATTGCTGTTAATTGCTGATAATTGCTGTTAAAAGAATATGAGCGCTAATTTTGACCGCTTACTTAAGGTATTCGTGATAAGGTATTCAAAGAGATAACGGCAAATATGTCGTTTTGTTGCTGCTTTCTTCACATATCTCCGACAAGATATCTATGCAGGGGCAAAAATGACCTTGTCCCCTTTTGCCTGTGGGCAAGAAGGGGACAAGGTCTCAGATTGCGGACTGGCGGCCGGATGATTTACCGGCTTGCCCAAAAGCTATTTCTTAACGAAATGTCTGATTGAGCATCCATTGTCGCCAATCATCTTGACGAGATAGTAGCCACAAGGAATTGCAGCGATGTCGACGGCAGCATCGGTCGTTGAAAGGACTATGCGGCCTTGCAGGTCGTAGATTTCGGCGCGCTCCATCTTGTCGCATTGGATGTTGAGAACCGTATGGGCAGGGTTGGGGTAGAGCTTGATGCTTTCAGGCTGTTCCACCTCGTCGATGCCCACATGTGCACAAGGCCAGGGGATGAGGTCGGTGCCGCCCGTACTGTAGGCGTAGACAGCGCTAACGTAGGTCTCGCCATATTGGTTGCGCACATAGTAGTTGATATAGCGGTCGGTGCCGCCGCCGCTATGCCATACGGAATATACGTCCTTAGGAGCGACCATGATGGTGACCGAATCCAAGGTAGCGCCTGTAAGCTGCGCGCTTCCGAAGATGTAGCCCGATGCTGATTCGAGCGTCAGGTAGGCATTGCCTCTCCAGCCGTTGTATTTGGTGCTTTCCATCACCACGGTCAGGGGGCACATTTCCTCGGCACTATAGTTGGTTTGAACCACGGCGACACGTATCGTACGGTTGCCTTGGGTGATGTTTATGGTCGCATTGCGTTCCTTGCTGCCATTGAAGGGTTCCACCTGGAAGGTGAGCCATCCACTCTGTCCGTCAGGTGTAGGGCCGAGGGTGACCCACGACGCATCGCAGCTGATCTGCATCGCGGCGTCGACCTCAGGATTGAGGCATACCAGAACAGAGTCGAGACCGCCGGCGCTTGTGAACGAGCGGACGGTATCGCTAACCCTGAGGTCATAGACCGGCACAGCGCCCACGAGGGCCTGGTTGAAGATGTTGAAGGTGTAGGTGATATTGCCGCCAACACCGCCGACGCCGGGGCTAATGGAGTCGACGGGATAATAGCCGTCGCCTGTGCCGCTCCAGCCGAAGTTGAAGTGAAGATACTGGCGGCTGTCGTATCCGTCGCAGACGAAGCCATGACCGCCCTGCAGGGCCGAACCGGTATAGATGATCGGGTGATGCAGGTTGAGTTCTGCAATGAGCGCTGCGCGCCAGGTGGAGTCGTTGAAGCCGTTATTCTTGGTGAGAACCTGCATGTCAGGACTGTAGTAGAAATAGTCGATGAGCGAGTTGTCGATGCTGTGGACGCCCGGCATGCCAGCCAGACCGGCGGCCGAACTGCCGCCGGCAGCTTCGGTGTTGTAGTTCATTTCGAGGCTCACACCACAAAGATACATCAGCGTTGCGACAGCATCGCGCTGCCGTTCAGGCGAGTTGACTGTAGGTCTGTCGGGCATATTGTCCCAATCGAGGAGCGTGTGGGCAAAGTCGGCCGACTGCATACCATAGTTGGGGGCATTGTAGCTGTAGGCACCACGTCCGAAGGGAGGGAAGTTCCAGTATTTCATCATCTGTGCTTGCGCCGTGGCGGCACAGCCTGTGGCGGCGCCTTCGGGACAACGCTCGTTGTAGGGTGCCATCTGGTCCCACAGAGTGGTCAGCAGCGGGCCAACGCCATCTTTGGCCATGGGGCGGACCTCGCCATTGGCAAGGCGGTGCCATTCCTCGGCATCGCGTGCCCGAGCCTGGACCTTGACGCTGCGCGCCGCTTCAATCTGGAGCTGATAGGTGTTCAGCCATTGTGCCAGAGGTTCGGGCAGGCGAGCCGGATCGATGGGCGAGGTGGGCGAATAGCCGAGGATGGGCTGCACGGCATCGTCGGCGGCCACCATCACGAAGCCCCCTTGCGGCTGGGTGAAGAGATAGATGCCGTCGTAGCCCCATTCGGCGCTACGGTCGACAAAGGGCGCCATGGCCTTGCGTCCGGTCATTTCGGCCCAGAAAGTCTGGGCCACAGACAATGCCTTGTCGGTCGACACCGGCAGGGCCGATGCGCGACCGACAAGGAGTGTCAATGCGACGAGGAGCATGTCAGAACATAATCTTTTCATCGCATTCTTTTTTTAAAGTCTGACGATAAGGGCTTTGTCTTCAAGACGATTGAAGACGGTTGTTCCGCCAACCGTGCCACTGCCATTGGGATCGAAGCTGAACTCCGTCACGATGGTGTTGTTGTCGGGATTGTAGGAGAAAGACATGGGTACGCCTTTGGTTGTCAGGGTGCCGGTATTGGTGGCGTCGTCGAAAGTCCAGTTGAAGCGTACGGTCTGGGGGTCAGAGGTCTGTCCCAAGACAGTAGCGGTGACGTTGATGGTGGCGATATGGTCGTTGTTGAAGGTCAGAATGTAGTCAAGCGTCATCGGGAGGTCACCCAACTCTTCGGTGTGATAAACAGTATTCTGCGAAGCGCTCCAGCGGGTGTCGGCGGGGAACTGGTCGGTGATTTCGCCAGGGGTCACGTCGTCATCGATGGTGTCGGTGATGGGATCGTCATCGTCGGTGGGTTCCTGTCCGCGCAGATAGAACGTAGTGACGCCACCCAGGGTGCTGCCGTCGTTAGACACTTCCACCATCAAGTTCATCGTAATGGTGTTGGTAGCCGGGTCGTAGGTAAAAATAGAGGTGCCCATTTCGCCGGCATTCATAGTGCCTTCGCGTCCATCGAAGGTGTAGGTGAAAGCGATAGACTGGTTGGTTTGTTCCTGACCGGCGACGACGAGTTCGAAGAAGAATTCGCCCGAGGTTTCGTCGGCAAAGTCAAGGCTCCACGTCAGTTTAGCGGGGTAGCCCTGATATTTGTCGTTGTACTTGCCTACCCACGAGGTGCCGGCCAGTTGGACGGTTTGCGGGTCGTTGCCATTGCCGTTGCCATTGCCATTGCCATCGTTTCCGTCATTTTCCTTCTCGCAGCCCGTAAGGCATACTGCGGAGAGGGCCATGAAGGCCAAAAGGAATGTTTTTAGAACCTTTTTCATTTGTTGTGAATTTTTAGATGGTTAGTTTTAAAAAAAATGAATTGCTTTTACTATAATGACGAAAAATAGCACAAAGCAATATTAAAAAAATAAGTTGATACAATCAGGTAGGCGAAATAAGGTAGTTCCAATTGTGGCAGGTGTCATCAAAACGAATACGTTTGGTGACGCATTCCCTGTACTTGTCTCTGACAGTTCTTCCGATCTCGTAGACCT